>DASYJS010000032.1:0-22169 GCA_035996225.1 Mycobacterium sp.
GTCGAGGCCATGACCATGGGTGACCGCGTGGCGGTCCTGCGCGACGGCGTGCTGCAACAGTTCGCGGCACCACGCGAGCTCTACCGCAACCCCGTCAACGTCTTTGTCGCCGGATTCATCGGCTCACCGGCGATGAATCTGTTCACTTTGCCGATCGTCGATTCCACGGTGTCGCTGGGGGATTGGCCTCTCCAGCTACCGCGCGAGGTCGCCGACAGCGCGAGCGACATCGTGGTCGGTGTCCGTCCGGAGCACTTCGAGCTGGGAGGTTTTGGTGTCGAGATGGAGGTCGACGTCGTCGAAGAACTCGGGGCCGACGCCTACCTTTATGGCCGAATCACCGACTCCGCGAAGGTAATCGATCAATACGTGGTCGCCCGCGCCGACGGTCTCAATCCGCCCCTAAAGGGCAGTCGGGTGCGACTGCATCCAGAACCCGGACACCTGCATTTCTTCGGGGTCGACGGCGAGCGGATCTCGTGAACACTGCGTCGGTCGATCTGGTGTGCGAAGGCGGCGGTGTTCGGGGCATTGGCCTGGTCGGTGCGGTGGATGCGTTGGCCGTTGCCGGATACCGGTTTCCTCGCGCTGCCGGGACGAGCGCCGGAGCGATCGTCGCGTCGCTGGTCGCGGCCCTGCAGGCCGCCGGCGAACCATTGAGCCGGCTCGCCGAAATCATGCGTTCTCTCGACTACCGAAAGTTCTTGGACCGCAACCTGATCGGGCACATACCGCTCATTGGTGGGGGACTCTCACTGCTGGTGTCAGATGGCGTCTACCGCGGAGCCCACCTTGAAAACGTGCTGGCAGGCCTGCTCGGCGATCTGGGCGTGCACACCTTCGGCGACCTGCGCACCGGCGAGGAACCCGAACAGTTTGCGTGGTCGCTGGTCGTCACCGCCAGTGATCTGTCCCGGCGTCGGCTGGTGCGCATCCCGTGGGACCTCGACTCCTATGGGATCGACCCGAACGAATTTTCGGTGGCACGCGCGGTGCACGCCTCGGCGGCGATTCCCTACGTGTTCGAGCCGGTGCGGGTGGGCGGCGCTACCTGGGTGGACGGCGGGCTGCTGTCGAGCTTTCCGGTAGAGCTCTTCGACCGGGCCCAGCCGCGATGGCCCACATTCGGGATCCGGCTGTCGGCGCGGCCGGGCATTCCGCCCACCCATCCGGTGCACGGGCCGGTTTCGTTGGGCATCGCCGCGATAGAAACCTTGGTGAGCAATCAGGACAACGCCTACATCAACGACCCGTGCACGGTGCGACGCACCATCTTCGTGCCCGCCGACCAGGTGAGCCCGATCGACTTCGACATCACCGCCGAACAACGCGACGCGCTGTACCAGCGAGGATTTCTCGCTGGCCAAGAGTTCTTGAAGGTGTGGAACTATGCGGACTATCTGGCGGCCTGCAGTGGCCCGGTCGCACGGGACTAGCCCTGGGCGCCGATCGCTTCAAGCCGGCGTTGGACGCGCTTGATGTCATCCACTGAGGGCATCGCGTTCGTAATCCGGAAGATCGCGACCCCGACATCGACGGTACTGATGCGTGCGGCTCTGCCGGCCGCGAATTCGCTTGTGATAGCTACCAGTTCGTCGTCAGCAAGGCGCCGGGGCAACAGCGCCGCCAGCGGTGCGTAGCCGGTCGCCGGCATCGCGGCCGGGTAGCCGGCGCGCAGAAAAGCGACAGCCCTCGACACCAGATCGGCCATCCCCATGCGTTCACCTCGTTAACTGCCGCGCTTTAGGCGCTGCAAGTAAGGTAGCAGCGGCCACATCGTTTGTGGGTAAAGCAACGTAGTCCTTACAGATATCGCATTGATCTTTTCTCGTTATTAACGCCTACCCGGCCGGCGCCCATGGGCGCGCCGTAACGAATTTCCGCCGCGAGCGTTCCTAGGATGGCCGCGTGATAGATCGCTACGGAACCGACATTCTGGCCGCCGGTCGGCGCAAGCCGCGCTCGACCGAACATCCCGCTGAGCTCGGCACGGTCGTCGAGGATGTCGAGACCGGCTACGTCGGCGCCGTGGTTCGAGTCGAGTACGGACGCGTCGACCTGGAAGACCGCCATGGCCACGTCCGTGGCTTTCCGTTGGGGCCCGGTTACCTGCTAGAGGGTCGTCCGGCGATCCTCACCGCGCCGCGGCGCGCGGCGCCTGCCGTCGCGAACCGTACGGCCTCGGGCTCTGTCGCGGTACCGGGTGCTCGCGCCCGAGTTGCGCGTGCCAGCCGTATCTATGTCGAGGGCCGCCACGACGCGGAGCTGATCGCCCAGGTCTGGGGCGAGGACCTGCGCATCGAAGGGGTCGTCGTCGAGCACCTCGGGGGCGTGGACGACTTGGTGGGCATCGTGGCGGAGTTCGCTCCCGGTCCGGGGCGCCGGCTCGGCGTTCTCGTCGATCACCTCGTCGCGGGTTCGAAAGAGGCAAGGATCGCCGAGGCGGTGCGCCGGGGACCGGGCGGCCCCGACAGTCTGGTCGTCGGCCATCCCTATGTCGATATCTGGCAGGCGGTGAAGCCGCAGCGGGTCGGCCTGGCGGCCTGGCCCGACGTGCCGCGACAGATCGAGTGGAAGCACGGCGCGTGCCAGGCGCTCGGTTTGCCGCACGCTGACCAGGCCGACATCGCCAGGGCATGGCGGCGCATCCGCTCGCGCGTGCGCGACTGGAACGATCTCGAACCCGCACTGATCAGCAAAGTCGAAGAACTCATCGACTTCGTGACGCGAACAGGCCGCTAGGGAAATTCATCTCGGCCCATTCGACCGGGCGGGGAGACCCAGTGCCGCTGAGCAGAGCAGAACCCCGCCCAGTGCGATCGCGTTGAGGGTGGCGTCGCGGGCTCCGTACATGTGCAGCATCGGCAGGTGATAGATCAGATGCAACAGATTGAACGTCGTCCAGCTCAGCGCTGTGACAATCCGTAGCGTCCGATTTGAGAGGTGGACGAGCGTCAGGGCGCTCAACGCAGTCAGGGCCAGGTACATCGCGCCGACGTCTTTGGCGAGATGCTCGTTGTACGGGCCGAGGACAGGAAGCCATCTCAGGCCCATGCCGGGAAAGGTGTTGTACCAACTCAGCGGAGCAAAATACGCCCAGCAGCCGACAAACAAGCCCGTAAGCGTCAGCACAAACAAACACACGCGGTACAAGATGAAATTCATGACATCTATGACGATGCAACGTTGGTAGATGTGACATCGGTCCAGCAGCTCCGGTGGGGGTGCGTGGTCGCCATCCTCGCTTCGGCGCCGGGCGACATTGGCCACAACGATCAGGCAGAAACCACGGCTTAATCGCGACAGAAGTTAGGTTAGGCTAGTCAAAAGTCCCGATGCGCGGGACGGGATCGGACGCATGCAGGGCGTATTCGGCGTTTTCCTCGGCACCTTCCTCATCGGCTTGCGGGAAGGCCTGGAGGCGACGCTCATCGTGAGCATCGTTGCCGCCTTCCTCAAACGAAACGGGCAGTCGACCCGTCCTATGTTTGCTGGCGTGGCCTTGGCCGTGCTGATCAGCGTTGCGGTCGGCGTCGGCCTGGATCTGTTCTCGGCGACACTGCCGCAGGCCCAGCAGGAGATGATGGAGACGGTCATCAACGCCATTGCCGTGGTGTTCGTGACCTCGATGATCATCTGGATGAACCGCAACGCCCCGCGGCTCAAGGGCGAACTCGAGCGCGAAGCCCAACAGGCGCTGAACCGTGGCGGCGCGCTGGCACTCGTTGCCATGGCGTTCCTTGCTGTGCTCAAGGAGGGCTTCGAGACGTCGGTGTTCCTGTTGGCGGCCGCAGAGACGTCGCACGGCAACCGGTGGTTCGCCGTGCTGGGCGGCGCAGCGGGGATCGGGGCGTCGATCGTGCTGGGCATCGGTCTGTACTTCGGCGGACTGAGGCTCAATCTCGGCCGCTTCTTCCGGGTCACCGGAGCGTTTTTGGTGCTGATCGCCGCCGGGCTGGTGCTGGGCGCGCTGCGCACCGCTCACGAGGCGGGCTGGGTGACGATCGGTCAGCAGCAGGTGCTCGACTTCTCGGCCTGGGCACCGAGCCAGTCGGTCCTGGGCGCGTTGCTTGCCGGCGTGTTCGGAATACCCACCGACCCTCGCCTCATCGAGGTACTGGGCTGGCTGCTCTATGCGGTGCCCGTGCTCGTCGTCTTCCTGTGGCCGTCGCGCCTTGCCGCGGCGCCGCGAACCCGGTGCCGGTTGCTGGCGGCGACCTCGGCGGTGCTGGTCATCGTCGCGGCGGTGCTGGCGATCGTGGTGCCCGCCGGCGGCCCCGCATCCGACGCGCGGACTCGCACCGTCACCGACCGCGCCGGCCACACCGCCCAGGTGTCGCTGACCGGGGGACCATCGGGCCGCACGCTGGTCGTGCACGAGGACACCGCGAACGAGCGCGGCATCCCGCTTGCCCCGGCAGGCGACCGAATCGTGGACGGCTTGCCGGTACAGGTATGGCAGGCTCCCGAGAATGCTGGGGCCGATGGTGCTCCGGCCGTCACGCTGGATCAGTTGCTAAGCATGGCGGGGGGCCGGCTACCGGTCGGTCTCGCGGTTGGCCGCACTCCGGGGCCGTTTCAGGGGCAATGGGCAACGACAACCGTGTATACCGTGCTCGCGCAAGGTGATTCCGTGGTAAGTGCGCAGGCGACGAGCAACCGCACGGCGATCCTGACCGGCGGCGGGCTGACCGGGGCCAAGACCGTCAGTCTTGGCGGGCTACCGACGGACTGGACTACGTCCGGTGCCGAAGACCACTCGACTGTGGCCGAGATCGTCGCGAGCGACCGGAATCGTGGGGAGCGGCAGCTCTGGAACGCCTGGCTTCCACTGGTAATGGCGGCTTTTGCGCTGGCTTGCACGCTGTCAGCGGTAGCCTCGGTGCGCGTGGACCGCAGGCAAGAGGATGAGAGGAAAACGAGTGACAGTGAATCGCACCGCCCGGGCAAGGTCGCGGTCTCATGAATTCTGGCTGACAGCACCGGCTTTGGTCGCGGTTGCGGTGTTCGCAGCGACGGCCTGCAGCCACTCGAATGGCGCCTCCAGCCCGTCAAAGAGTGGTGGAACCAAGGCGGTCAAGGTGACGATGGCCAACAACGGTGGAAAAGATGGTTGCGCACTGGACACCACCAGCGTGCCGGCCGGGCCGGTGACCTTCACTGTGGTCAACACCAGCGCGCCGGGCATCACCGAAATGGAGTTGCTCAGGGACCAGCGCATCGTCGGGGAGAAGGAGAACCTCGCGCCCGGCCTGGATCCGGTGTCATTCACCATCACATTGGACGGCGGCTCCTATCAGCTGTATTGCCCCGGCGCGAGCGCCGAATATCAAACACTGACGGTGACGGGTCAGGCACCACCCGGGCCGACGGGCACCGTGGCGAGCATCCTCAGTCAGGGCACCAAGGACTACGCAACGTACATCGTCAATCAGATCGGTCAGCTCGGTGACGGGGTGAAGGCACTCGACGCGGCGATACAGTCGGGCAATCTGGACGCCTCGAAGGCTGCCTACGCCAAAGCCCGACTGTTTTGGGAGCGTGCGGAATCCACCGTGGAGGGTTTCGTCCTACCGGGCTTCGCGGTCGGCGACAACGCAGGCAGCCTGGACTATCTGATTGACATGCGTGCGTCGACTCCCGTCGATGCCAAAGTCGGGTGGAAGGGCTTCCACGCGATCGAGCGCGACCTCTGGCAGGGCGGCGCGATCACTCCCGGCACCAAGGCTCTGAGCACCGAATTGGTCGGTAACGTCGCCAAATTGAAAGACGTGGCCGCCACTCTGCAATACAAGCCAGAGGATTTGGCCAACGGCGCAAGCGATTTGATCGAAGAGGTGCAAAACACCAAGATCACCGGCGAGGAGGAGGCCTTCAGTCACATCGACCTGGTCGATTTTTCGGGCAATGTCGAAGGCGCACAACAGGCCTACGCTTCGCTGCGGCCGGGGCTGGAGAAGATCGACGCCAATCTGGTCAACCAGATCGATCAGCAGTTCCGGGAGGTGCTGAGTGTGCTGGACGGCTACCGAGACCCGTCGGCGCTGGGCGGTTACCGGACGTACACGCCCGCGCTGCAGGCCAGCGATGCACCGAAACTCACCGCGGTGATTCAGCCGCTGCACCAGAGTCTGTCCACGGTGGCGCAAAAAGTGGTCTCCGGCAACTGACAATGGCTGACGACGAGCTGGGTGAACCCGCCGACAACGCCGAGACGCCGGCCGACACCACGGCGGTATCGCGCCGGCGCATGCTCGGCGGGGTCATGGTGGCCGGGCTTACCGGGACCGCCGTCGGCGCCGTCGGCGGCGGGTTCGCGGGCTACGCATCCGCGGCCGCGCATCGTGGTGACGATGACGACACCGTGGATCTGCGTCGTAGCTATCCCTTTTACGGCCAGGTCCACCAGGGCGGAATCGCCACGCTCCCACAGCGTTACGCCGTATTCATGTCGTTCTCGCTGGCTTCTAGCGCCGGTCGTGCCGATCTACAAGCACTGCTGGCACGCTGGTCGGCTGCGGTTGCGGTCCTGCAGCAGGGCAAGCCGGTCGGAACTGTCCAGCCGCTGGTCGAAGTGCAGCCTCCTACCGATACCGGGGAGGCCTACGGGCTCAGCCCCGCCAGTCTCACTGCCACGATTGGGTTGGGGCCGTCGCTGTTTGGCGATCGGTTCGGACTGGGCGCGCGGCGTCCCGCGGTGTTTACCGAGCTACCGCCGCTCAACGGAGACAACCTGGATCCCCGTCTGCGCGGTGGCGACCTGTCGGTACAAGCCTGCGCCGATGACCCGCAGGTCTGCTATCACGCCGTCCGGAACCTGGCCCGCCTTGGCCGCAATATCGTGTCGCCGTTCTGGGCTGTGCTGGGCTTCGGACGAGCTTCGGCCGGCCCCGGTCAGCAGACCCCACGAAACCTCTTGGGATTCAAGGACGGTACTCGCAACGTCACCAGCGAGGCCGAGTACGCCCGTTTCGTATGGGTCGACAACAGCGACCAGCCCTGGATGAACGGCGGAACCTATCAGGTCGTCCGCAAGATCCGGATGCTTATGGAGACCTGGGACGTCGACCGGATCGGCAACCAGCAGAAGATTTTCGGCCGTACCAAGGAGGAAGGGGCGCCGCTGAGCGGCAAGGCCGAATTCGACACGCCGAACTTCACCGCGAAAGGCGCCGACGGCAACCCGCTTATCGATCCATTGTCACACGTCGGGTTGGCTGCCCGGGAAAACAATGACGGCATCATGATCCGTCGACGGTCGTACAACTACACCGATGGTCTCGACCCCAATGGCCAACTCAACGCCGGATTGCTGTTCATCTCGTATCAAAAAGATCCACAAGATTTTATTCGCCTGCAGAACCGCCTCGGCGCCAACGATCTGCTCAACGAGTACATCCGCCACATCGGATCAGCTATCTTCGTAGTGCCGCCCGCGCCTGCGGAAGGCCATTACATCGGGCAAAGTCTGTTCAGCTGAGCAAAGCTGTCCCCTCGCGTAGTCATCCGCAGGCGGCCGCGCCGTTTCAGGCATGTGACGTTTCGTGTCGACCCGGTAAATCAATCTGACCGACCGTCACGCATCGGCCTCCGCCGAGCACTAACGCCATGAAGACAAAGATCGAGTAACGGAGGAAGTTCATGACCGACGCGCTTGTTATCGATGCCGAAGGGCTTGACCGGCTGTCCTGCAATGCCAAGGCCAACCCTGACACTGGAAAGAAGACGCTGAAAGCCAAGACGGTCTGTGAGACGGGGTTCCGCAACATGACCTACGTACGCGACCTGGCACCGATGCTGGTAGGCGAGCCGCCCGCCCTGCTGGGCGACGACTCGGCGCCCAATCCCTCGGAGACCGCCCTGGCTGCATTGGGGTCATGCGTCTCGGTTGGTTTGTTGGCCAATGCCACGCACCGTGGTGTGACCCTCTCCAAAATCGAGGTCGAGATGGAAGGTGACATCGACATCTCAGCGGTGTGGGGCGTGGGTGACACCCCAGAAGGGAAACGCCTCGGCTTTAGTGCGGTGCGCTGCAAGGTGGCCCTGGCCGGAGATGCCGACGACGCGACACTCCAGGAGATCCACGACAACGCGATCGCCTGGTCCCCGGTGGTGAACACGTTCCGCAACCCGGTAAGTGTCGACTCGACCCTGGCCATCGGCTAAGCAACAGCGACGGGAACCAACTGTGACACGCACATTGCCCGGGGCTGACCTCGCGGAGGTGATCAGGCTGGCCCGGTTCAAACATGGTTTGAGCTGGGCGAAGATCGCCGAATCGATTGGCAAAGACAAGGTATGGACCGTTGCCGCGCTACTGGGGCAGCATCCACTCTCGGCCGAAGATGCGTCGATCGTCGTGGAGCTGCTTGAGCTCGATGACGAAGCCGCCGCGATCTTGCAGTTGACGCCGTATCGGGGCGGCGGCGAAGCCGTGGCGTCCGATCCGACGATCTACCGGTTTCACGAGGCGCTATCGGTTTACGGGCCCGCGATCAAAGAGCTGATTAATGAAGAGTTCGGTGACGGGATCATGAGCGCGATCAACTTCCGGATGAGCGTCGAACGCCGTCCTGATCCACAAGGTGACCGCGTGATTGTCACCTTCGACGGCAAGTTTCTCGACTACGCATGGAAGAACACCGAACAGGAGGCATTGCCTTGACCACGACAATCGATGGCCCAATCGGCCTGCTCGATGCGGAGCTGCTGGCGGACATTCGGGCCCATGCCGGCGTGTTGGACCGCGACGAAGACACCTCGCGCCGTAGTTTCGCGGCGATCGGTGTCGCCGGCCTGCTCGGGCTGGGCGCGCCGGGCAACGCCGACGGGCGGCTCCCCGACATGGCCGACGTGATCAGCCTGATTTCCGCTGAATGCATGAGCACGGGATTCTCGGTGTGGGCCAACCGGATGGCGATAGAGTACTTGCTCACGGCTGCAACGCCGTTCAGCATCGCCGCGGCTCAGCCGTTGCTCGCCGGAACCACACTCGGGGTGACCGGCATGGCCTCGGCATTCAAGGACGCGGCCGGTTGCGGCAGCCTCGAGCTCACGGCCACGCCTGTCGATGGCGGCTACCAGCTCAGCGGGGCGATCAGGTGGGCGAGTAACTTGTACGAAGATTCGCTGATGATCACCGCCGCACGCACCGAGGCCGGCGAGAAGTTGATCGTGGCTTTGCCGTTGAACACACCTGGCGTCGTGCTGGGCGACCACTTCGAGCTGCTGGCCATGGGTAGCACGGCCTCGTCGTATTTGAAATTGCAAGACACGTTTATCGCTTCAGAACAAGTGCTGTCCACCGACTTCACACCATTTCTGAACACTGTCCGTCCCACCTTCCTGGTCCTGCAGTCGGCGATGTGCGTCGGACTGACGAAAACCACCGTGGCGCAAAGCAAGCTCGGACTGACTGGGGTGAATTCGGTCTTCACCGCCGAAGTCGCCGAAGTCGACGATAGGCTCGCTTCGGCGCAGACAAGATTGGCGAGCGCGGCCGCGGCTGTTGGCGGGGCGCATCCGCCAGGTAAGAGAGAGTTGCTGACCCTGCGGCTCACATCGGCTGAGATCGCCAGCACCAGTGCGGCTTTGGAGATCCGCACTGCCGGCGGCAAGGGATATGCGAGCAGGACGCCGGCAAGCCGACGTTACCGCGAGGCCGCTTTCATACCTGTTCAGTCGCCGTCTGAGGCGCAACTGCGGTGGGAACTTGATCGATGCGAGTGAGTGGCTGCCCGGGTCAACGGTGACTCCGGCGGTGCCAGCCACCCGAGGGCCTGAGTATGAGCCAGCGCCAGAGCATCTGGTCGGCGGTATTCCGCTGGCCAGCTTGGTGCGCGATTTTCACCGACCGATGGTGAATTTTGCTCGAACGATGGTGAGTTCACCGGCGGTGGCCGAAGAAGCTGTGCAAGAGGCATGGGTGCAGGTTATGCAGTCGTCGGGTTCATTTGAGGGGCGTTCTTCGGTGGCCACTTGGTTGTTTGCGATTGTCAAGAACACCGCCTCGCGACACCGGCGACGCGAGTCCAGAATTCGCGAGTATGAGGTGCTCGGCGCCGACGACGCCGACCCGCTGACGGGCCGCATGCACCCCAATGGTCATCCCGATGCTGGGCACTGGAGCATCCCGCCGTCACGACGGTTCATTCCCGAGGATCAAACGGAGGCAAGCGAACTCGTTGGTTACGTGCGGGCGGCGCTGGATACACTGCCGCTGCGTCAACGACAGCTGGTCATTCTTCGCGACCTCGTCGGTACGTCAGCCGAAGAGGCGTCCGAGATTCTTGAACTGTCCGCCGAGGGGCAGCGCGCTCTGCTCTACCGCGCCCGAGGAAACCTCCGAAACGAACTGGAGAAGCGGTACCAACGATGACCGTCTATGACAACACCGTGCCCGCGATCGACTGCGTCGATTTCGTTCGACTCGTCGACGACCTCGTCGACTCGGACCCGCAGCAGTGGGGAGTGATCGTGGCCAAGCACCTCGACGAATGCCCGCCATGCCTGACTTACCTACAACAAATGCTCGACCTCAAGATCTTACTCAACCATGTCTTCGATGGGGAGAAGCTCAGCGACGAGCACATTGCGGGGGTCATCAAGGCAATAAGCAACTTCAGGGAAGGTCAACACGGATGACGATCGACGCGCAGGCGCCGCAGCGAGAAAGACAAGTGTCGACGCCGAATACATTGACCGGCTTGCCTTCTGGCGAGGCCATCAGCCAGCCGGGCGACGACCCGTTCGAGCCACTCAGCGTCGGTGCCATGGTGGATCGGGTAGCCGCCATGGCGGTGGAAAAGGCCGCGCACCCCTGGGCATTTCTGGTGCGCTCCTTGGTCGGCGGCGCGATGGTGGCGTTCGGGGCGTTGCTCGCCTTGATGGTGAGCACGGGAGTTAAAACGCCCGGCCTCGCAAGCCTGGTGATGGGGTTGGCGTTCGGTATGTCCTTCGTTCTGATACTGGTGTCCGGCATGTCGTTGATCACCGCGGACATGGCCGCCGGGTTTCTCGCAGTGCTTAAGCACACCATGAGCTTGCGCGGCTATGTGCTCTTGGTTGCCGTCGGCCTCATTGGCAATATCGTGGGTGCGCTGGTGTTTGTCGCCATCTGCGGTGCCGCGGGAGGTCCGTACTTGGGCGCTTTCGCCGAGCGGGCGGCAACGGTCGGTGCGGCCAAGGCAGGCCAGCCCTTCTGGACCGCGCTCTTGCTTGCGGTTGTCTGCACCTGGTTCCTGCAAACCGCAATGTGCATGTACTTCAAGGCCCGCAGCGACGTCGCACGGATGGCCTTCGCGTTCTATGGCCCGTTCGCATTTGTGATCGGCGCCACCCAACACGTCATCGCCAACATTGGGTTCCTCGGTCTTCCCTTGCTGCTCAACCTCTTCCATCCCGCTGCGCCCCGCGGTGGGATCACCTGGGGATTCGGCCACAACGGGTTACTGACCAACATCTGCATCACCACTGTCGGCAATCTGATCGGTGGCACGCTGTTCGTAGCCTTACCGTTTTGGGTCATCGCGCAGCTGCAACGACGACAGATCTAGCCGGCGCACGCGTGAAGGCCCTCTGACCCGGTGGTTGGGGGCTGAAGCTCACGACCGGCGACTGCGCCCTCAATAGCGTTACTCCTGACCAAAGGAGTACGAAATGTCGGCACCTGTGCAGCAACTCGGTATCGTCGTCGCGGTCGACGGCTCACCCACCTCGAACGCCGCCATTGTCTGGGCGGCTGTCCCTGTCATCGTCGCCCGGCCGGCGTAACTTGCTGACCGAACCGGCCAGCAACGACGCTGGATGCCCATGCGCACACCGCAGAGACGTCGCGCCCGGCGCACATGACCGTTCGGTCGGGGCGGATCAGTGCGGCCGTGGCGCGGCCGCCGCGCAGCCATTGCGCGAGCGCGTCGCCCGGCTGGGTTACCAGCACGCCAATGCCGCGCTGCCCAAGCTCCGCCTCGTCGGCAACGCCCAGACCGCGAGTGGTGATCAGGGCGAAACCTGTTCCCAGCACGTCGTCGAGCCGTCGACCATCGCGCAGCTGCGGGTTGGGGCACAGCGTGCCGGCGAGTTGGCGGGGTCGGCGCGATGTGCACACCAGCCCAGAAGAAGGCAATGCCGGTGTGGTGGAGTCGATGACCTTGTCGCGCAGACCGGGGATCAGTCGCAGCCGGGGTAGCACCACGCGGCGTACGGCGTTGCCCACGCGGGCGCCGCCGGTCATCGCGCGACCGACGTTGAGCGCCAACCGGATCATGTGCCGGGTGTGTGGTTTGCGTTCCTGCTCATAGGTATCGAGAACGTCCGGGGCAAGGGCGCCGCGGTGAACTCCGGCTATCTTCCAGGCGAGGTTCATCGCGTCACGCATCCCTGCCCCCATGCCCTGGCCGATGAATGGGGGAGTGAGGTGCGCCGCGTCGCCGAGGATGAAGATGTTTCCCCGGCGCCACCGCTCGGCGATCTGGGCGCGGAACGTGTACTCGGTGACCCGCAGCAGTGTCAGCTCGCGATCCCCGACATCGGCCGTCCACGGCCTGATCAGTGGTCGCAGCGCGGTCAGGGTGACGAAGTCATCGGCGCATTCGCCGGCCAGCAATTGAAACTCCCAGCGGTAGCGGGATGCGCCGATGCGCATGTAGGTTCCCGCGCGAACCGGGTCACATACCTGGTGCACGCCTTCCCACTGCTGGAGGTCGGCGTCGGTGGCGACGTCGACGACCAGCCAGCGCTGCTTGAAGTTCAAATCTTTTATGGCCGAGCCCATTCGGGCACGCACCATGCTGTTGGCGCCGTCGCAACCCAGCAGATAATCGGCATCGACCCGATGAACTGTGCCGTCGGTGCGGTCGGTGAAAGTGATGCGGACGTAGGTTCCAGTGTCGGTCACATCGGTCACTTCGGCGTCGCCGCGGAGCTGGGCGTGCGGGCAGCGCTTGAGGTTTGCTCGCAGCAGCGCCTCGAGCTCCGGTTGGTCGAACATGTTGGCCTGCGGGAAGCCATTCGGGCTGCGGGAGATGTCGCGGGTGAACTCGGCAAGAACCCGGAATCGAGCGTCGAGCAATCGCAAACCCAGCGTTGGCCGCGAAATCGCCGCGAACTCTTCGGCAATGCCGAGCCGCGCGATGACACGGTAAATCTCGTCGTCCAGATGTACGGCACGTGGCTGGGGATAAACGCCGCGCCAGCGATCGAGGAGCAGGCTGTCCACGCCGTGCTGCGCCAACAGCGTGGCGGCGGTGATGCCGGTCGGTCCGGCGCCGACGATGACGACGGGAACGCGCCGAATAGCCTTAGCACTCACGCGAATCGGATGGTATTGCGCTGTGTTCCGAGGTCGATGAGTCCGTCGTCGGTGGCTACCGACGCCTCCACGACGTCGCCGTGCGCTAGATACTTCGGGTTGCCGGCTTGACGACTGAAAAACACCTTCCATTTGAGATTCGTCGGCAACAGGTTTCCGATCATCGCCAGCGGTTTGGGCGGGGCGCTCAGCGCGGTGCCGGCCGGGGTGCCGGTGAGCAACAAGTCGCCCGCGGCGAGTTCCTGGAATTGGGTGAGCGACTGCAGCGCCTGCAGCGGCCGGTACAACATGTCCCCGTCGACGAGCGCGTTCTGCCGTTCCACGCCACTGACGTTCAGGCGCAGCCGCAGATCGCCGAAGCGCGCGAGCTCTTCGGCCGTCAGCAACACCAGCTCCGGTCCGACCGGGGTGAACGTCGGATAGGACTTGGCCTCGTAGAACTGGGTTTGCGGAAGCTGGACGTCGCGGGCGGAAACATCGTTGGTGACAACCAGTCCCGCGATGAACTCGGCCAAATTCGTCTCGGAAATGGTTGTGCCGACCGGAATTGCCCGGCCGATCACCAGCCCGATCTCCACCTCGTAGTCGAGCAGCTGAACGTGGGGGGGTTTGACGATGTCGTCGAATGGGCCGTTGATCGATGCCGACGCTTTGCGGAAGAACGTCAGCGGAACCGATGCCGGTTCCATGCCGGCATCCTTGACGTGCGACTCGAAGTTGGTCATTTGAGCCACCACTCGGCACGGCCGGGTCACCGGTGACAGCAGCGTGAGATCGTCCACCGCGACGGCATCCGCGGTTGTGGCGGCCTCGATTGCCGCCCGATTCGACAGCAGTGCGGCGGTCGTGGTCGCCGTGGTGTCGATCTTCGCGGCGCCGGCTTCGGTTTTGAGCCACCAGGCGTCGGCAGTGCGCAGGACGGAAACGGTCATGATGTGGGCACTTTCAGTAGGCCGATGAGACGGCTGATATCGAAATCGTTGCGGGCACGAAGTGCGGTGATCATCGAAACCAGTTCGTGGCGAGCCGATTTCAGGTCAGTTCCGAGGAAGTCTCTGGTCGCAGGTGGTCCCCACTGGGCCAGCCCGGACGCGCTGAACGGTGCCCAGCCGGGTTCGACGGTGTTATCGAACCGGTCACCATCGGCGAAGTGCTCGACCAGGAAGCCGTCGGGATCCCGCCAGTAGTCGAAGATCTGACTGCCCTGGATGTGCCTGCCGATTCCCCACGACCGAGAGTAGCCGCGCTCCCGCAGATATTCGCCGCCCACGGCCAGAGCATCGAGATCGCTGACCTGATAAGCCGAATGGACGTAACGGTTCGCCGGGCCCAGTGCCACCGCCAGCGTGTGGTGATCGGTGGCCGTCGATCCGCGATCGCAGCGGATGAAGCTCATGGTCGGTCCTCGTTCCCGCTGCCCGGAAAAGAACAAGAAGTCGCTAACGACCATCCCCAGGTTGTCCAGATACCAGTTCAGCGTTTCGAGATACTTCGTCGTCTGCACCACCAGGTGGCCCAGGCGCTGCACCCGAGCGGGGACGCGTGCGGGGCGCTGGCTGACGTTGATGCGCTGCGCGTCGTCGCCGAAGTTGAACGTGTGGGGTTGCTGGCCCGGCAGTTCCGGCAGCTCGTGCATGCCGGCGACCACACGGACCGGCATCCCGCTGGGGTCGATCAGGTCGACCGACAGTCCGCCGAGGGTCTGCGGCAGTGGCCGCGCGCGGATGCCGGATTTGTCGGCCAGCCGCAGCACGTCGGCCTCGTCCCCGGCCCGAAAGGCGGCGCCGCTGAATCGGGTTCGCGGTCCCCGCCGCACGATCAAGCACGGTGCGCCCGCGTAGGTGCCGCGCAGCTGGATTTCGTCCGGACGGTGTTGGGTCGCCTGAAAACCGAAGGCCCGGGCGAACGCCTCACAGCGCGTCAGGTCGGGCTTCTCGAACTCCAGCCACGCGATGTCGACCGCCTTGATCACCGGATTTCGTGACCGACCGGTGTGTTCGCCGGGGAGCGCTCCCTGCTCGCTGTGCAGGTCCCGGTGCGTGCGTTCCGTCTGAGGTAACATAACTGACGAAATCGTCACATATGTGCCAACGCTCAGTCAAGTCTTCTGACGAAATCCTCAAAAGTGATGCATACTCTCTGAGATGAGCGCGATGTCCGACGAAGTCGACCCGCCCAATGGCCTGGCGCGGCGCAAGCAGCGCACCCGGTCTGCGCTGATCAGGGCCGCGCAACGGTTGATCGCCGACGGAAAGGTCAACGTGCCGGTTCTGGAGATCACCCAGGCCGCCGACGTCGGGATGGGCTCGTTCTACAACCACTTCGACAGCAAGGAGCAGTTGTTCGAGGCCGCGGTCGCCGACGTGCTCGACGCCCACGGGGCAATGTTGGATCGCCTCACCCACTCGATCGAGGATCCGGCCGAAACCTTTGCCACCAGTTTCCGGCTGACCGGCCGGCTGTTCCGTCAGCGCCCGCAGGAGAGCGAGATTCTGTTGGCACACGGAACGGCACTGCTGTCGTCCGAACGCGGCCTGGCTCCGCGCGCGCTGCGCGATATCAAGGCCGGCGTCGACGCCGGCAGGTTCCACGTTGACGACGTCGAGCTCGCCCTCGCCATGGCCGGCGGTGCGCTGCTCGGCCTGGGAAAGCTGCTGCGCGACGACCCAGCCCGCGACGACGCGCATGCCGCCGACATCGTCACCGAAAACGTGCTGCGGCTGTTCGGGCTCAGTGCCGACGAGGCGCACGCCGTCTGCCGGCGTCCGCTGCCCGATGGCACGTTCGCCGAAGCCTAAGTCGGTGCGTCACACGTAAATCGGCGTCACGTCGAGGAATACGCGGTAGTTTTGACACCGTCTCTGATCGCGCGCACACCCACATACGGGGGCTCATTGCCGAACGTCACCCGCGCATCTTCGGCGAAGAGAGTGGCGAGCTTGTCGAGATCCATCGTGTCAACGATCTCGAAACATGGTATGGCTGAGGGTGATTCGGTTCCGTCATGCGACAAGTTAGTCGTCGTAAAGCGCCTCGCGGCTCGGTCAGCTCAGCTGACAACGGGCGATGTGAGGGCGAGCTTTCAGCGATTGCGGGTGTCGATCGACCACAAGGTTGCACAACCCGGGCATTGCAGGTTGACCCGGGTGGCGTGATTGCTCAGCAGGTACTGCCAATGTGAACGGCAATTGCCGCTGCTGCGGCAGTCCGCACACTTGTCGCGGCCCCAGTGGCAGTTGGGGCAGGGGAGCCACGCGCGCCGGGACGGATCGGCGTGCGGATCAATCGGCAACGTAAGTGTCACGGCATGCCTTTCTATCGCGATCGACATTAGGTTAGGCTACCCATAGAAATAATGCAAAACGAGTGGACGACCTGCCCGGATAGGTGCTGCCGGAGTTATCCGGCACGTTACGAGAGCGCCCGCAATACAGCCGCTTTAGAGGGCGCGAGGGCATGATCACCACGCAGCCCGAGACCATCAACGCGGACGTGCTGGAGTTCAGCCGGTCGCAGCCGCGGGATGGACGGGCTGCCGGCTGACCTGTTTGGGGCAAAGCGCGACCAGCATCACCCCAGCGGCGAAGACCAGGGCGATCATCAAGGGAAGGTGCCCGTCCGGAGCGAAGCCGGCGGCGGCGACAAACGCCAGACCGTAGGCCGCCATTGCGGCTCCGGCCAGCATGACCGGTTCGCCCCAGCGTTCTGCGAGCGGGATACCGAGCATGGGCAGTGGCGCGGCGAAGAAGCGTCGTCCCCACCACAACAGCACCAGCTCGACCGCCGTCACGATGCCGAGGATGGCCACCCATTCCAGCCGCGCCAGCCACCACTGCGCACTACCTTCGGTCGGTTGCGGCAACAATCCCGCGGGGTAGCCGATGATCGCCACGATCACGACCGGAATCATGTGCCACAGGTAGAGGGCCATCACGTTGTCGTTGGCGACGGTCAGCAGGCGCCGCACCGGGCGGGCGCGCAGTGCCCGGTTGAGCGCGGGCGCGAGTGCCATGGCCAACCCGGTCTGCGCGCAGCCGAACGCCAACAACGCCACGTTAGGCGGCGTGGTGTTGTCCACGGTCTGGCCGGGAACACCGATCATGCTGACCGGATAAATTTTCAGCCAGATCAGCAGTGCCAGCGTGATCGTCGATACGGCAGCGAGCAGCGCGGGTCTGGATCCCGCCAATAGCCCGTCGTGCCAAGCTATTCCGAGCTGGTACAGCAAACCCCAACACAGCAGGTAGTTCAACCAGCCCAGGTAGGGCAGGTGGGCGCCGAGCGTGGCAACGTCTACCAACGCGACCCCGACGGCAAGTGCTGCCGGCACCAATAGTCCCCAACGGCGTTGTGCGGCAATAGCGATGGGTGTCAGCGACACCACCATGAGATAGACGACGAGGAACCACAGGTGCATCGCTACCGCCCAACCCGCATATTCCATCGTGGAGCTGCCCACGTGCAACGCGCCCAGCACTACCACGCCCACCGACACCACCGCGGCGTACGCCGCGGTCGGGCCGAGAACTCGGGACAGTCGATGTCGCAGCCACGTCTGGCGCGATACTCCGAAGGTGTCACGCCGATGCGCGCACGACACCGCGCTTGCGTAGCCTGCCGCCAGGAAGAAGGTCGGGACAGCCTGCAGCGGCCAGGTCAGCCATTGGGTCCAGGGAATGTCGACAAGCGGATTCTGCCTACCGAAATGTCCGCCGTAGTAGGTCACGCTTCCGGCCAGCCAGTGCCCCACCACAATGAGGACCACGCCCGACACCCGGTAGTAATCCACCGCCAGATTGCGGACCGGACGTGCGGTGTTTGCGTGGTCCATCAGATCGGGGGAAGCTCGACGCGGTACACAGCGCCACGGTACCCGGGCAGCTCTCGCCGCGACCGGACGAAGCCGCGCCCACGACAGGAGACGTGCCATGAAACAGGCTCACCTCGCCGATCTGCAGGTTGGCCGTATCGGCTTGGGCGCGATGGGGATGTCCGCCGCCTACGCCCTCGGCGGCTTTGACGACGCCGAGTCGATTCGCACGATTCACCGCGCTCTCGACCTGGGCGTCACGTTGATCGACACCGCCGAGGTCTACGGCCCCTACATCAACGAGGAGCTGCTCGCCCGTGCCTTGCAGGGCCGCCGGGATCAGGTGGTGCTGGCGACCAAGTTCGGCCTGATCTCTCACACCGGCCGGGACGGCCTCGACAGTAGCCCCGACAACATCCGCGTCGCGGTGGACGGATCACTGAACCGGCTGGGGACCGACTACATCGACCTGTACTACCAACACCGCCTCGACCGCGGCACGCCGATCGAAGATACCGTCGAGGCGCTGGCCGAACTGGTCGCCGCCGGGAAGATCCGTCACATCGGACTTTCCGAAGTGGGCGTGAACACGATCCGCCGCGCCCACGCCGTGCATCCGATCTCGGCCGTGCAATCCGAATACTCAATGTGGACCCGCGACCCCGAAGACGGGATATTGGAGGTCCTGCGCGAACTGGGAATCGGGTTTGTCCCTTACTCTCCGCTGGGCCGCGGCTTCCTCACCGGCGTGATCCGTTCCACCGAGGAACTTCCCGACAGCGACTACCGCAAGACCAACCCGCGCTTCTTCGACGAGAACTTCCGCCACAACCTCAGCAGCGCCGACGAGCTGCGCGACATCAGCGTCGACGTCGGCGCTACTCCAGCCCAGGTTGCCCTGGCCTGGCTGCTGGCGAAGGGACCCGACGTCGTGCCCATTCCGGGGACCAAACGGGTTGCGCGCCTTGAGGAAAACGTTGGCGCCGACAGCGTTGAACTCACACCCGAGCAGCTGGCCAGGCTCGACCAAGTCACCCCGGCCGTCGGCGGCCATCACGCCGAAGCGCAAATGGGATGGATCGACCGCTAACCGCGGCTACAGCGAACCCTTCAGTGCGGCAACGGTTTCCAGGTCATCGAGAGCTGCGACGCCGCGTCGCAAGCCTTCCATGGCGATGTCTTCGACCTGCATTCCGCCCATTCCCGCAGTGATCAGTGGGGCGACATACGCGTAGAGCGCGCCTTGCCGGTACCGCAGCCATAGGTCTTCGCGGTCCAGCTCGGGTCCACCGGCCGCGGTCAGCGTCTGCCGGTATACGTCGAGCAGCTCGCGTTGGGCGGTACGGCGGTCTTCCGGTGTCAGGCTGGTGATCAGGGTGTAGGCGAGTTCGCGGGACGGATGTCCGCGCCGCACGGCCTGCCAATCCAACAGTCCCGCCTCGCCATCGCGGAAGTACATGTTGCCCGGATGAGCGTCGCCGTGCATGACCGTGTGCGGGGGAGTGTCGATCACCGCGGCGACCGCGCGGTAGTTCTCGGCGATGAATCGACCGTTTTCCACCGGTATCGTGGTCCGCTCGGCCAGCCGCTTCATCGAGGTCGTCATCAGCGAGCCGGTCAACAGCGAGGCGACGTCACCGGACGGGGTGTGGAGCCAGCTCAGCGGCCCGCGTCCGCTTTGGCGCATGCGGTTCCAGAAAGTTCCGTGCAGGTTCGCCAGTAGCTCGACGACGAGGCCGGCCTGATCGCTGGACAGCGGGTGCAGCGTGTCGGGAAATACGCACGACTCGGGAAGGTCTTCCAGGACCAGCAGGTACCGACCAGTCCACGTGTCGAATGCCGCCCCGTAGGCCACCGGGACTCCCGGAAGTTCGGGAGCGAGCTGGCTGTAGAAGCGCACCTCGGTGTTGCCCAGGCGGCCCAGCTCACCCATCAAGCGGGTTGCGGCGGTCTGCGCCGCAATCTTGATGAATACCGACTCCGGCACGTCATCGCCGGTCAGCACCAGCCGTGCCCGCGACGACGTCCCCGCATCGCTGGCCAGGACGCGGACCGACCTGACTTTACGACCCATGACACTCGACAGCGCCGCGGTGTTGAGATCGCCGACGGTGCGGGGCAGCCCCGCGCGACTGCCCACGATGGCGTCTGCGGTCACCCGGCCGACTCCCCGGCCGAGATGAGCTGCCAGGCCGACAACGGAAAGGGCCTGTTCAACGGGATTTGTCATCGCTGTCCATCCTGTTTTGCGCCGGCATCGGACCACGGGAGGGGCCGCGAAAGAGTTGTCAGGACAAAAATAGCTCAATGTCTGGACATCAGACAAAGTGAGACTAATGTCTGATCTGTGGCACCAGGGCCCGCACCAAAAATTGCTCGACGAATTCGCGTTTGTCGGCCACCGGCCGGTGCCGCCACGCCGGCGCCAGCAGGAACAACGTTGTCGTGTTCAGCCACTGAACGACCGAGCGTGGGTCGAGGTCGGCGTGGAGACTGCCTGCCTGCTGCCACCGCTGCAGCAGCGGTCCATAGTGCGCCAAGAGCAGCTCGACTACGGGTTCCGACCCCAGCTCCAGGGCGGCGGGCACCGCGGTGCTCTCGGCAGCGAACAGCGCCTCGTTCAAAGGGTTGCCCGCCACCGACTCCACCCGCGCCAAAACCATCTCGGGCAACGAGCGGACCGGGTCCTCGGGGTGATGCAGGGAGCCGACCAACTCGCCCAGCGCGGTGTCGACCCGCGCCAGCATCAGGTGGAGCAGGACCTCATCGCGATTGGGGAAGTAGCGGTACACCGTGGAGCGGGATACCCCGGCCTCCTCGGCCACTTCGGCCATCCGGATCTGGGCGTTGCCCCGATGCACGATGCAGCGACCCGCGGCTTCCAGAAGACGCCTGCGCGCCTCCTCGTCGTCGAGGATCGCGCGGTCGTCGCCCCACCAGCGGCTTGGGTCCATGGCAGCGATATTAGGGGATGTGTTGTCCCATTGGGTATCTGATGCGCGAGGTTTGGCGATAAATTTTCATCGATATGACGAGATCTCCGAAGGCATTCGATGGCAATAGGTTTCGCCATCGGGCAGAAAGGCATTCATGGGTTATAGCGCCGCCGATGAGTCATTCACCCATCAGCTGCCGACGACGTTCGATCAAGTGCACGATCCCGATCCGACGTGGTCGGACCGCTGCTACTTCTTCGCCGCCTCGCCGGACGGCACCTTGCTGCTGGCCAGCGGCTACGGCATTAACCCGAACACCGGAACCGGGCTGGGATACGTCAAGGTCAGCCGGGCCGACGGCCGACATTGGGATCTGCTGGGTGGCCATCCGATTGGCTCCGATCGCGACGAGCTGAGCGCCGGGCCGATGCGCTGGACCTGTGTCGAACCGCTGAAGAAGTGGCGTCTCGACGTGCAGCCCAACGATTCCGGCATCGCGTGGGAGCTCTACTACGAGCCCACCGCCCCGATGTGGGAGCTGTTGCCGATGAAAGTCCGCGACAAGGATGGCCGAACACTGGCCGACATGTATCACATGAAGGAGCCGGGCCGGTGGACCGGTTGGGTGCAGATTGACGGCGAGCGGGTCAGCGTCGATGGATTCCACGGCGGCCGGGATCGCACCTTCGGTGTGCGTGTCTCCGACAAGATCGATTTCTGGTTGTGGCTCGACGCGGGTTTCGAAGACCGTGCGATCGAAGCGTGGATCATCGAATCATCCGATGGCACAGTCAACTATGTAGACGGCGGCATCACCCACAGCGACGGCACGCTGTCGAAGCGGTTTGTGAAAATCGAGCACGATGTCGAATTCGACGGCGACCGCAAACGGCCCGCCCGCGCGGTACTCGTCTTCACCGACGAGGACGGCACGACCTACCGGGTCACCGCCGAAACCCCGAACCAAGACGTCAACGCCTATTACGGACTGCCGATGTCGCACTGCCAGTATCAGGACTTGGGCGGCGGTGGGTACTTCATCCACTTCCAATGGGACAGCAATGATTCCGCGCAACTCAGCGAGACTGAGGGCAAATCGATGGCGTTGGACCAA
>DASYJS010000033.1:0-6570 GCA_035996225.1 Mycobacterium sp.
GACGTCGGCGCCTCTGGCTGTCAGTCCGTCTGCCAGGGCCGCGCTAAAGGTCGCCAGGCCGCACGGCGTCGGCGCGTAGGTGCCGAGGATGCCAAAGCTCGGCACGTACGAAAAGTGTTGCATCCCAAAGGGAGCAATCAACGGCTGAATCAACGATGGAGCATTCAAAATTATCCCAACTGAACGGGTAAAACAATGTGTCCGGCGTGAGCGGATGCTCGGGCAGATCAGCGTCAGAAGCTGA
The DNA here is from genome assembly GCA_035996225.1 of Mycobacterium sp. Taxonomy (GTDB): domain Bacteria; phylum Actinomycetota; class Actinomycetes; order Mycobacteriales; family Mycobacteriaceae; genus Mycobacterium. The sequence continues at coordinate 245 of DASYJS010000033.1, forward strand.
GCCATTCCGGATGGGCTGGGAGTACCAACACCGCTGACGGTACACCCTCACCGGTCGAAAGGCGTGGTCGTGGGTGCGCTGAGGTCGAAAGTGGCTGGACGCCGGGGTGGTGCTAGGACGGTGCGAAAAAGTGCCTCTGTTCCTATTTGTGGAGCTAAGGGGATTCGAACCCCTGACCCCCACACTGCCAGTGTGGTGCGCTACCAACTGCGCCATAGCCCCGAGAAGTTGTGCCAATCGAAGCTACACCACTGCTAACCGTCCTTCAAAGTTGCTGGTCAGGCGGCATCTAGGTCCGCCCCAGACGGTACGAAATCCGGTGCCGGATCGATCATCGTCCGTGTTTCCGGCGCCACCACCCAGCCGACGGCCGCGATCAGCAGAACGATCCCGCTGATGAAGAAGCCCCAGCCGAAGTTCAGCTGCTCGGCGACCCAACCGACCGCCAGGGACCCGACGATGGCGCCCAGATCCGTCACCATCTGCACCGCCGCCACGGGAAGGCCCGCGCGCGCCTCGCTGCCCAGGATGTCGGCGACTGCGGCCTGCAGCGGTGACATGAAGATGCCCGTCGTCGCACCGCTCACAATCGCCGCGACCATAAACGCCGGCAGCGACGATACGAGGCCCAGCCAGAAGGTCGCCACCCCGGACGTCGCCAGGCCGACGATCAGCAACGTGCGCCGCCCCATCCGGTCAGACAGGTAGCCGCTGGGGACGACGGCCAGAGCATTACCACCCGCGAACGCCGCGAGCACCCAGCCGATGACGCCGACGCTGCCGCCCATCACGTCGGAGACGAACCGAACGGGACCCGCGCCCCCCTGCGCGGGCACGACAGAGGGTCAAGGTCACCCAATGACTTTATTAACTACCTCGCGGGCACTTTCTTGCACCTCGGCCAAATGCTCGGGCCCGTTGAAGGATTCGGCATAGATCTTGTAGACATCCTCGGTGCCCGAAGGACGCGCAGCAAACCACGCATTGGCCGTTGTCACCTTCAATCCGCCCAACGCGGCGCCGTTTCCCGGGGCGGCGGTCAGCTTGGCGGTGATCGGCTCCCCCGCCAACTCCGTCGCCGTCACCTGGTCGGCCGACAATTTGGAAAGCCGCGCCTTCTGCTCGCGGTCGGCGGGCGCGTCGACCCGCGCGTAATACGGCGTGCCGTACTTGTCGGCCAGCGCTTGATACCGCTGCGACGGTGTGAAACCGGTGACGGCCAGGATCTCGGATGCCAGCAGCGCCAGGATGATGCCGTCTTTGTCGGTGGTCCACACCGATCCGTCGCGCCGCAGGAACGACGCCCCCGCCGACTCCTCGCCGCCGAAGCCGATGGTGCCGCCGATCAGGCCGTCGACGAACCACTTGAACCCGACGGGCACCTCGACGAGTTTGCGGTCTATGCCGGCGACCACCCGGTCGATGATCGAAGAACTGACCGCGGTTTTGCCGACCGCGATGCCGGCCGGCCAAGACGGCCGATGGGTATAGAGGTAGTCGATGGCCGCGGCCAGATAGTGGTTGGGATTCATCAGGCCGGCGTCAGGGGTGACGATGCCGTGGCGGTCTGAGTCGGCGTCATTGCCGGTGGCGATCTGATAGTGATCCCGGTTGGCGATCAGCGACGCCATCGCATTCGGGGAGCTGCAGTCCATCCGGATCTTGCCGTCGTGGTCGAGCGTCATGAACCGCCACGTCGCGTCAACCAGCGGATTGACCACCGTCAGCTCGAGGTTGTGCCGTTCGGCGATCGCGCTCCAGTAATCGACGCTGGCCCCACCCAGTGGGTCGGCCCCGATCCGAACCCCGGCCTTGCGGATCACGTCGACGTCGACCACGTTCGGCAGGTCGTCGACGTAGCTGTCCATGTAATCGTGGCGCTGCACGGTCCGCAGCGCGCGGGCCAGCGGCACCCGCTTCACCCCGGAACCACCGGCTCGCATAATCTCGTTGGCGCGCTTGGCAATTGCGTTGGTCGCGTCGGTGTCCGCCGGACCGCCGTTGGGTGGGTTGTACTTAAAGCCGCCGTCGGGCGGCGGGTTGTGCGACGGCGTCACGACAATCCCGTCGGCCAGCGCTTCGGTGCGGCCACGGTTGTAGGTGAGGATGGCGTGGCTGATTGCCGGCGTGGGTGTGTAGCGGTCGGCCGAGTCGATCAGGGCGACGACGTCGTTGGCGGCCAGCACCTCAAGCGCCGACACCCACGCCGGTTCTGAAAGCCCATGCGTATCACGGCCAATGAACAACGGACCGGTGGTGCCGTGCGCGGCCCGGTACTCGACGATGGCCTGCGTGATGGCCAGAATGTGGGCCTCGTTGAAAGCCCCGTTGAGCGCCGAACCACGGTGCCCCGAGGTGCCGAAGACGACCTGCTGAGCGACGTCCTCGGGGTCTGGTTGGATCGAGTAGTACGCCATCACCAGGTGGGGCAGATCGACGAGGTCTTCGGGCAGTGCCGGTTGACCGGCGCGCGGGTTGGCCATGGTTACTCATTCTGCCCATACACCGCGGTCCTCTGTAGCCTGCGAAAGCGCACAATTGGCACACCGAAGGGAAACAACCCGTGGCACAACCCGACTATCGCGAGTTGGCCGCGGTATTCGCCGGCGGTGCGCTGGGCACTCTGGCCCGCGCGGCCCTGAGCACCCTTCTGGTCCCCGACCCCGCGGCGTGGCCCTGGCCGACGTTCACCGTCAACATCGTCGGCGCCTTTCTGGTCGGCTACTTCACCACCCGGCTGCTGGAGCGGTTGCCGTTGTCGAGTTATCGGCGTCCGGTGCTGGGCACCGGATTGTGCGGCGGACTAACCACTTTCTCCGCGATGCAGGTCGAGACCCTGAAGATGATCGAACACGGCCACTGGGTACTCGCGGTGGCCTACACCGTTACCAGCATCGTGCTGGGGTTGCTGGCGGTGCACCTGGCCACCGGTTTGGTGCGGCGGGCGCGGGTTCGCTCATGACGGCAACGACGGTGTTGATCTGGACCGGCGTCGTGCTCATCGGCGGCATCGGGTCGGTGCTGCGTTTTCTGGTGGATCGCACGGTCACCCGGCGGCTGGCCCGGCCATTTCCATTCGGCACGCTGGCGGTGAACATCAGCGGCGCCGCGTTACTCGGGTTCCTCGGCGGTCTGGCGTTGAGCAAGGATGCGGCATTGCTGGCCGGGACCGCGTTCGTCGGCGCCTACACCACCTTCTCCACCTGGATGCTGGAGACCCAGCGGCTCGGCGAGGAGCGTCGGATGTGGGCGGCGAGCGCCAACATCGCGGTCAGCGTCGTGCTCGGCGTGGCCGCGGCAGTACTCGGACAATGGTTGGCGGAGCAGCTATGAATCAGCCCTGCCTGAAGTTGACCGCGTACTTCGGCGAGCGTCAACGTGTCGTCGGTGACGGCTCGCGCTTTCTGGCCGACGCGATGTTCGATGAGTTCGGCGCCCACGACGTCGCGACCAGTGTGATGCTGCGCGGTATCGCCAGTTTCGGAGCCAGCCACCAGCTGCGCACTGACGTGTCTTTGAGCTTGTCCGAGGATCCCGCGGTGGCGATCGCCGCGGTCGACGTGGAGCCCAAGATCCGCTCCCTGGTCGACGATGTGGCGGCGATGACCGGCGCCGGGCTACTCACCCTGGAACGAGCGCGGCTTGTCACCCGGAACCGGGGCGCCGACGCGCTCAGCGACTTCGACGCACACAACGGAGACGCCGCAAAACTGACCGTCTATGTCGGCCGCCAAGAGCGCATCGCCGGGAAGGTGGCGCACTACGCGATATGCGAACTGCTGTATCGACACGGATTCGCCGGTGCGATAGTACTTCTCGGCGTCGATGGCACGGCACATGGTCAGCGCTGCCGAGCGCACTTTTTCGGCCGCAATGTCAATGTTCCGGTGATGATCATCGCCATCGGGTTGACTGAACAAGTCAATTCTGCCGTAACGGAATTGGCCGGCATGGTGGCCGACCCGTTGCTGACGGTCGAGCGGGTGCGATTGTGCAAACGCGACGGTGAGATGTTCGCGCGCCCACAGCAGCTGCCAATGACGGATGGTCAAGGGCGCGCCCTGTGGCAAAAGCTGATGGTGTATACCGCCGAAGCCACCAGGTACGACCAGCTGCCGATCCACCGTGCACTTGTGCAGCGTCTGCTGCGTTCGGGAACGGCCCGCGGTGCGACGGTCCTGCGCGGCATCTGGGGATTCCACGGCGATCATAAACCACACGGGGACAAGCTATTTCAGATCGCACGACGCGTTCCGGTGACGACCATCATTATCGACACGCCGGATTCGATCGCGCGCAGTTTCGATATCGTCGACGAGCTGACCGGCCGCCACGGACTGGTCACCAGTGAGATGGTTCCGGCAGTCTTGTCACTCGACGAGTCGCAACGCCTCGGCGACATCTCGTTGGCGGAGTACGATTACTGACCGAACCTGTTCGCGTACAAACGCTTAGCGGTGCGGATGACATGGCGGGATGAGAGCTTTGTCCTCATCGATCAGCTGGCCGATGATGCCCTGATAGAAACCTTGCCGAGCGAGTACTTTTTCGGCGGACGGGGTTGCGAACGAATCACGTCGCGCGTCGGTCACCAGCGCTACCGCACTAGCGGACAGCGCGGCGATGAGGTGAAGGTGCGGTGCGAGATCGGGCGCTGACACCTGCTGCGAGTAGGCGACGAGTTGATCCGACCAGGCCTGGTACTTGTCCAGGCCGGGGCCGCCGGGAGGAATCAACGAGGAATCGAGCATGTCGGGGTGCGCGTGGATGAAGCCTACGACCGCGTCGGCCGTCCGGCAGTCCCGGTTGGGCTGAGCTTGCTGATACACCGCGACAATTCCGCCGATAACGGCGACGACGACAACGGCCACGAAGGCTAGACGAAACCGCAGGCCTGGCGGCGGGGCGGCCGAATCATGCGCTTCGGCCAGTGCGGAAAGTGCTTGCGGGCTGGATTCCGCCTCCGAGCGTAGTAGCTCGAGGCGTCGCGGCAACCGGCGTGCTTTGTGCGATATCCAGGCCAGTCGAGCCGACACCAGCAACGCCAGCACACTCCAGGTCAGCCCGCTCCGCGGGTTGTTGCCGGCGAATTCCAGGACCGCGGCCACCAGCCACAAAACCGGCACGCACCATGCCAGCCTTTTCTGCCACCGTGGCACCCGGCGCTGGTAAGCCATCGAGAGGCCGCCGATGCGGATTGCAGCCGCCAAAACCGGTGGATCGGCGGGAACCTCATCACGACGCAGCGCCCTGACGGCTTGCGCGCGTTGCGGCAGGCTCAAGCCGGCCACGGTCCGCGCATAGCTTTGCTGCACTGGGCGCCAGGCACGTGTTATCAGCGCGGTCACGACCGCGCCGAATCCCAGCACCGCCAGCAGTGGCCACGTCCAACCGGAGGCCGCAAAGCCGGGAAATCCCAACACACAAATCGCGACAAACGTGACCGTGAACGTTGCCGCATTCACCAGCCAGAGCACCCACCACGGCGCCACTACAAGCCGAGCCCACATGGCTACTTACTTTCGCAGAGGCAGATCAGCTGTCTCTGCGCCGGGGCACGTCGTCGGGAGTACGGGGCAACGCATACAGCGCCATCCGGCGGTTGGACATGTCGTGCTCGCCGAGGAATGCAAGGCCGCCACGCTCACAGAACTTGCGCGCCAAGACGTTGCGGTGGTCGGGATCGAGCATGATCCGCCGACATTGCGGATCAAGAGTGAACATGCTGACCAACAAGTGCGGCAGCAGGTAGCTGACGTGTCCCTGACTCATGTACTCCAAATCCGCTACCGCGACGTGTAGGCCCAAATCGTAGGGGTCATACTCGTATCTCGTCGCGATGGAATCCTTTGCTGCCCGGTATATTTCGACATATCCACGATCCACGCCATCCAGGCTGGCCGCGAATGGGCGGGAAAAATCGCTTTCGAGTTGCGCCTGCAGATACCGACGCCAACGCTCCGCCGGCCAGGCATACTCCCACGATTCGGCCAAATGCGGCCGGTTCATCCACTCGGAGAGCAACTCAGCGTCGGCGTCCGAATCGGCGAGACGCAAACCGTACGGCTCCGGCAGTTGCGGTATTGGCGGGGGCGGCACGACGCGGACCTCGGCGCTGATGTTGGTCAGTTGCCGGGGCAGGATCACTTCCAGGTCACTCATGTCAACCGGGGAGCCTACTCCCCATCAGACCAGCTCTAGCCGCGTTCTGCGATCCACCGGTCTGCCAGCGTCGAAACCCACTCGCCCGCGGCCTCCGGGCGCTCGGGCGGCGCTTCCACAAGCACGAGTTCGTCAACACCCAACGCGGCAAGCTCATCACATCC
>DASYJS010000034.1:0-4193 GCA_035996225.1 Mycobacterium sp.
CAGGTCGGTGCCGACCGAGCAGATAGATGACCGCGGAGCCCATGATCGCGGTGATGATCAGGCCGAGGACCATCGAGAATGCGGTCGCGCCGCGCGAGTCGGAGCGCGGCAACGGAACGAGGTCGCGCACCACGAGCGTCGTGCCTTCCGCGCGAGCTTTCGCTTCGACGGTCTGTCGCAGGAGAGTCGCGACCGCCGGGCTCGCGGCGCTCGCAATCAGCAACAGCTGCGACGGCGCGGGTCGGAACGCACCGTAGACCGCCCGGTGCAGGATCGCCGTTTGGGCGGCCGCGAGTGAGCTGTACATGTGGATCTGGTAGTCACCGGGAGCGCGGCGCTGAATCGAGCCTGCAACCGCGCCGGCCAACGCCGGCTCTCCGATGATCCCCACGGGGACGCGGTGGGGCTTCGGCGCATGGTTCGCCGCCACGTTCGAGCCCACCAGCGCGAAGACGACCACGAGCACGCCGGCCATCGCGATCAACAGCCGGCGGTCTTGCGCTGCAGAGGACGCAGCTCGGCCCGTCGTCTCAGGTGGTTCACTCACCGGCCGATCCTCTCACGATCGTCTAGCTCCTAATCCTGGTCCGGCTCCCACCCGAGGGCTCGGCGACGGGCCAACGGGAGCTTGCTCACGATGAGGTCGTATGAGTCCTCGATCATGTCGGTGATCGTCCGGTCGGATATGGAGCCGTCTATGATCACGGTGTTCCAGTGTCGCTTGTTCAGGTGGTACCCGGGTAGCACGGCGGGGTGGGCCGCCCGCAGCTGCTCGGCCAGCGGCGGCTCGCACTTGAGGCTGACGCGAACGGGGCTTTCAGCGAGCTGGGAGAGGGCGAACATCTTGTCGGCGACCTTGAACCGGATGTGTTCGGCCCGAAGGGGAACGTCTCGGCCGTCCCGGGGAAGCCCAGGCATAGGTCGCGTAGCCCGGCAGCGTCGATCATCCGATTCGCAGGTTAAGAGAGAAATGGAATCGGCAGCCGCCGACCAGACGCCTGCTCTGTTCGTAAAGCACAGCTTGGAGTGGCCTCTGCGGGCACGACAACCAACTGGAGATAGCACCCGAGCGGCCCGACCGCGAGGGCCGGTCCGCTGGATGCTGCTAGAAGCTACAGCTCACTTGTAGGTGTATTGGTCCGCTTTGGTCTTCGCGCTCGTCGCGCCGTTCACGGTCAATTTCACGTCCACTCTTCCTGCCGCGTGCGGGGGAGTTGCGACGAGGCAGCCCCCAGCGGCGGTGACACAGCGCGAGGCGGGTGCGGTCGCGGTTCCAAAGACGAACGTGTTTCCGCTTTCTCCGGGGATGAACCCAGCTCCGAAGACGTCGATCTGTTGGCTGCCTGCTGTCGATCCACTGTTGGGTTCTACTCGCGTGATCACCGGCAGGTACTTGTAGTGGTCTTTCGTCGTGGTTTTGCTCGTGCCGCCTGGGGTTCTCACGGTCACATCGACCGTGCCAGCTACTTCCCGCACCGGGGAGAGAGCAGCGATTTCGGTCCCAGCTTCGTTGATGAAATATGTGTTGGCGGGTACGCCGCCGAATTCCACAGCCCCGACGACACTGAAGTTCGTGCCGGTGATCGTCACGACTTTATCGCCGGTGACCGGGCCGGAAGTCGCCGAGACTTTCGTGACCGTCGGCGCCTGAAAAATCCGGGTGACCGCAATGCCTCCCGGCTCGCTGCCGACTGTGATTTCGCCGCCGGGTTTGTTGGTCGCCACTTCGATCGGCGTCACCGTGCCGCTTGACGAGTTGGCGACGTAGGCCGTTTTACTGTCGGGGGTGACCGCAACCCCAAACGGACCGAAACCGACTTTGATTTCGGGGCCGGGTGTGTTGGTCGCCACTTCGATCGGCGTCACCGTGCCGCTTCCCAAGTTGGCGACGTAGGCCGTTTTGCCGTCGGGGGTGACCGCTACCCCAAACGGTTCGCCACCGACTTTGATTTCGGCGCCGGGTTTGTTGGTCGCCACTTCGATCGGCGTCACCGTGCCGCTTGCCGCGTTGGCGACGTAGGCCGTTTTACTGTCGGGAGTGACCGCAATCCCAATCGGTTCGCCACCGACTTTGATTGGGGGGCCGGGTTTGTTGGTCGCCACTTCGATCGGCGTCACCGTGCTGCTTTCCGTGCCGCTTTCGAAGTTGGCGACGTAGGCCGTTTTACCGTCGGGAGTGACCGCAATCCCAACCGGACTGGAACCGACTCCGATTTCGGGGCCGGGTTTGTTGGTCGCCACTTCGATCGGCGTCACCGTGCCGCTTCCTTGGTTGGCGACGTAGGCAGTCTTGCCGTCGGGAGTAACCGCAACCGCGCGCGGTTCGCCACCGACTTTGATTTCGGGGCCGGGTTTGTTGGTCGCCACTTCGATCGGCGTCACCGTGCCGCTTAAATCGTTGGCGACGTAGGCAGTCTTGCCGTCGGGGGTGACCGCAACGCCTGCCGGCAGGGTGCCGACTTTGATTTCGGCGCCGGGTTTGTTGGTCGCGGCTTCGATCGGCGTCACCGTGCCGCTTCCTTGGTTGGCGACGTAGACCCAGGCGGTCGCCGCCCACGCGCTGCCCGTGACGGAGAACACACACGCCACCGCCAGGACCGCTCCGAAACCACAACGCCAGAGACGCCCTGACCGTCTGCTGCCTTCGGGCGTGAACGTCTTAGTTCCTTCGGCCAGCGTGCTCTGCGTCCCCGGCTTGCAGCATTCGGCCAGCGGGACGCCCGCAAGCCGGTCATCGCGGGTCCGCGCACCCATTCGTCCAACAGACATGAGGAACCCCCCTCAGTCGCGCTATTGGCGACACAGCCGCCCCACGAGTCCTTCCGCGCGGCGTCCCGGCACCCTGAGCGGACGAGTATATGCCCTTGAGCGCCGCCGCGCGGATGCCCTGTTTGCAGGCAGAACCGTGTGATGGCGAGACCCGGACTCGAACCGGGGACACCACGATTTTCAGTCGTGTGCTCTACCAACTGAGCTATCTCGCCGCGTTGCGTCCAGCAGCCAACCTTAGCCGCTGGAAGACGGCTCCGGACCCGCGCGGGCGCGTGCCGGGCATCGCCCCATCCGGCTCAGCTGCCGCGTCGTTCCCAGGCTTCGAGGTAGGGCAGCGGGTCGATCGGATGAGACGCCGCCGAGGCGCGCCAGCCGCCGACCCACATCTCGAAGTGCAGGTGCGGGGCACTCGCGTCGCCGGTCTGGCCGGCGCGGCATAGCATCTGCCCGGCGGTGACGGTCTGGGCGGCGGCGACCGCGAACGATGCCGCCATGCAGTGGGCGAACATGAAGTCGAAGGCGGCGGTGTGCTCGACGACGTAGTAGCCGGCGCCGCCGGGCTGGTTGCTGGTCGATTCGATCGTGCCGGTGAGCGGCGCGAGCACGGGCGTGCCTTCGCCGGTCAGCACGTCCTGGCCCTGGTGCGTGTGGTTTCCACGGGGGGCGCCGAAGCGGGCTTCCGGACCGCCGAAGTTGTGCGGTCCAGCGACCGGGAAGACCGCTCCGGAGGCGACCGTCTGGGCGGGCGTCGGCACGCCTTCTTCGGTCGCGATCGGCGTCGGCGCAGGCGCGGGAGCGGGAGCCGGTGGAGGGGGCGGCGCGACGGGGGCGAGCACGGTCAGGGTGGCGACCCCGGATGCGTGCGCTCTGCGCAGCAGCGTTCCCGAACGGTGGTCGTGGGCATTGAGACTGACGCGGTAGCTGCCTGCGTTCAGGCGGGCGCCACGCGGCCATCTGACGGTGATCGTCTGTCCCGTGCGGATCCAGCCGAGCGGAGCGAGCAGGACCCTCGCACGCGTGGCGACATCCGTGACCGTGACGGCAGCTGCCACCGTGGCGACGCCGGTCTCGTCGATGCGGAGCGTGACGTGCGGCGGCCTGCCCGCCGGCGCTGTCCTCGGCACTACGAGCTGCGTGACGACCGGACGCGCGGCGCCGAGCCCCCGTACGGGCACGCCGAATTCGCTGCCGCCCGCCTGCGCGCCTGCGGGTGCGACAGCGCCGCCCGGCGGATTGGCGGCGTGGGCGCCGGCAGCGCCCGCCAGCAGCATCGTCATCGTCAGGCCGCAGAGGGCCACCTTGCGCGCGAAGCTCATGCAACGGACTTCGGAGCGTCACCCGGGCTGCTCAAGCTGAGCGCCCGGAAGCAGACGACCGTCGCGGTCGAGCGCGCTATTCCTTCTTGAATTCCTCGACGAGCG
>DASYJS010000035.1:0-15537 GCA_035996225.1 Mycobacterium sp.
CGTGGAACTACACCACGTGGCTCAACATCGTCTTCCTGACGATCGCGGCACTGCTGGTTGCCCGGTTCGCCACCTCGGGCGGAATGCCGATGCTGCGGATGATGGGCGGTTCCCCCGACCCGGGGCACGATCAACAATAGGTATGAAGCCGCGATGAAATCCCATGCCAACGAACAATTTTTGTTACGTTGGCGCGATGACTACCGACGAAGTTGGCGACCGCCGGCCTCGGGTGTTGCTGCTTTACTACACGTTCACCGGGCAGACGCTCAAGGTTCTCGAGGCCGCGGGCGAGGTGTTCAGCGAGAGTGGCTTCCAGGTACACAAAGCACAGATCGAGTTCACCGATCGACGCTACGCCGAGCGATTCTCCCGCTTTCCCTTGCGCCACGCGATGCTCGATCTACTGAGCATGCTTCCTGCCCAAGCCCGCCGCGCCGCCGGGGAAATCCGCACCCCGGATGAGGTGCGCAACGGCGACTACGACCTGATCTGCATCGGTTCGTCGACATGGTGGTTCACCATGAACATGCCGATGCGCACCTTCTTGCGGTCAGCCGAGGCGGGCGAGCTTCTCACCGGTACACCCTTCGCCGCGTTCTGCGTGTGCCGTCGCTACTGGCGCGGCAACTTCCGACTGGTGCGCAAGCTCGGGGAACGGCGCGGCGGTCGGTATCTGGGCGGAGTCCACTTCGAATATCTCGGCGGACAGTTCGCCTCCGGGATCTCGATGATCAGCTACCTGCGGTCGGGCCAATACCGCGATCGGTACTTCGGCGTGCCCATTCCGGCGACCAACGTCCAGCAATACCAGCTGGAGCAGACCCGGCACTTCGCCGGTGCGCTCGCGGATCAGCTGACCGGGCAGCACGTCGCTCACCTTGACGAGGACGGCAGCCTCAGCTCAGCCGGATAGTGTTCATGGACACCCCGGCGGCCGGCAGCCGTGCCAGCAATGCGTCACCCATTGCCGCGGCGGGCGTGAGGACCCCGCGCACGTCGGAGAGTCGATCGCGATCGAAGGCCAGCGCCAGAGCACACTCCGCGAGCAGGACCCCGGTACCGCTGTACGCGTCGGCCGGCTGCGCGAAGGTCCCCAGGTACCGGGCACCAGACGTTGTGGTGGCGTACGTCTGGACCGCATAGTGGCCGCGTTCCCGCATCGCCTCACCCGGTCCGGTGCCCGGCTTCGCCAACGGCTGCAGCCATCGTTGCGGCAAGCGCCGAAAGTACCTGGTGCCCAAGGCGAACGCACCCGCCAGGGTCCCGGTCACCGCCCCGGACGCGACCGGTGCCGCAAAGGACTTCCCCATACTCATCGTCTCCGAGTAACGAAAACGCCTGCCGTACGGCCAGTTCTGTAATGCATTGCTGCGCCGCACCACTCGGGTGTTGTGCGGCGCCCACAACAGGCCACCCACCCAGAAGCCGGAAAGCTCGGGCGCGACCCGGCCACCCCGGCGCCACACGAAGTCCGGCTGCCGACCGAGATCGGGTTCGGCCCCTCGGTCGGTGCTCAGCGTGTACGGGTCGTCCATCAGCCGGCGGGCCTCGGGGTCACTCGATGCGGTGCGCATCGATTCGAATTCCGAGGCCAAGGTGCCCCCCGATCCTCCGCCCTGGAAGAAGGAACGAAACACCAGGGTGGTGTCACACAGCTCACCGGCGCCGTCGTCGAGCGCCCGGCGATAGAGCTGATAGACATTCAAATCCGAAGGGACCGAAGCGAATCCGCACGAGACGACGATCCGGGCACCGGTGTCGACAGCCTGTTTGTGGTACCGGTCGATGCTGGTGCGAACGAACATCACCTCACCGGTCAGGTCGGCGTAGTCCGTCCCGGCTTTGGCGCAGGCCGCCACCACCGGCAACCCGTACGTGGTGTACGGGCCCACCGTCGTCACGACCACCCGGGTGCGTGCCGCCATCGCCTGCACCGCCGGCGGATCCGAGGCGTCGGCCACGATCAGCGGCCAATCCTGTGCGCTGCGGCCCAGGGTTTCGCGCACGGCCAGCAGCCGTTGCGGCGAGCGGCCGGCCAACGCGATGCGGGCCCCGCTCGCCGCGCGCGCGAGGTATTGGGCCGTCAACTTGCCGGAATAGCCGGTGACGCCGTAGACGACGATGTCGAACTCGCGCTCGGCCTGACTCATCGCGCCAGCAGCGCCGCGACCGCCGACGGGTCTTTGTAGTACACGTCGAGCTCGGTGATCAGCCCATTGCGAACCGTATAGATTTCGACCAGGCCCATCTCGACGCTCTTGCCTGAGGCCCGCGCACTGAATTTGAGCCGGTAGCGTATCGCGACCGTGTTGTCGGCCAGCAGATACTGGATGGCCGGATCCGGCGTCAGCTCCATCTGCTCGTTCATGTTCGCGAACAGCCCGAAAAAGGCTTGCGGGCCACGATATTCGCCGCTGTAGGGCAACCCGCCCGCTTCGTGAAGCACGAAGTCGTCGTGCAGCAGGCTGCGGGCGTCGTCGATCCTTCCCTCAATAACCGCTTGCACGAACCTGCCGACCGTGGCTTGCGGTTCCTGGTCAGTGGTCACCGGAACGCCTCTCGCGGATTCGACGGTTCACCGATTCCGGCAAGAGCGCAGAGACGTCGCCGCCCAGCATCGCGACTTCTTTGGCCAACGACGACGACACGAACGAATACTGCGGCGCGGTGGCCACGAAGAAAGTGTCCACATTGGCGATGTGCTTGTTCATCTGCGCCATCTGCAGCTCGTACTCGAAATCGGTGTCGGTGCGCAGTCCCTTGACGATCGCAGTCATCCCGCGGGACGTGACGAAGTCCACCACCAGGCCTTGCCCGACCTCGACGCGCAGGTTCGACAGATGGGACGTCGCCTCCTCGATCATCGCGATTCGCTCGTCGATGTCGAACATGCCCTTTTTGGCGGGGTTGGCCAGGATCGCGACCACCACCTCGTCGAACTGGGCCGAGGCGCGTTCGAAGACGTCGATGTGGCCCAACGTCACCGGGTCGAATGAGCCCGGGCATACGGCGCCGCTCATAGGCCGCGCCGGCGACGATGCAGAGCGAAGCGATGAGGAGCAGCGGCACTCATAGGCGATGACGGTAGCAGGGCGCCTCAGCCAAATTCGGCCAGCTCCAAACGGGTGTCGCCATATACACGCTGCGGCCATGGGGTCCAGCCGTCCGGCCAGGTCAGCGTGGGGCTGGCGGCGGCACGCTCGACGACCGCAACTGTCCCCTCGCGCACCCAGCCGTGGGCGCTCAGCGCGGCCAAGACGGCCTGGACGTCGGCGGTCTCGATGTCGTAGGGCGGGTCGGCCAGCACCAGATCCACCGGGGACGCGGCCCCGCCCGCCAGCACGGCCGCCACCGCACCCCGGCGCAGCGTCGCACCGGGCAGGCCCAGGGCCTCGATGTTGCGGGCGATGACGGCCGCGGTGCGCTGATCCGACTCGACGAGCAGCGCCGACACCGCGCCGCGGGAGATCGCCTCCAGGCCCAGCGCGCCCGAGCCGGCGTAGAGGTCCAGCACCGCCAGTCCGGTCAGATCCCGCCGCGCGGTGACGATGTTGAAAAGCGACTCGCGCACCCGATCGGTGGTCGGCCGGGTTCCCCGCGGCGGCACCGCGATGCGTCGCCCTCCGGCGGCGCCGCCGATGATCCTGGTCACCTGCGTCGCGCAGTCAGCTCAGCACCACCAGCAGATCTCCGCCTTCGACCTGTGCGGTGCTCGACACCGCCACCCGCGCCACGGTGGCGTCTTTCGGAGCCGTGATCGGAGCTTCCATTTTCATCGCCTCGATGGTGGCGACGGTCTGGCCGGCGCTCACCCGATCGCCCTCGGCCACCGACACGGTGACAACTCCGGCGAAGGGTGCCGCGATGTGGTCGGGATTGCTTCGTTCGGCCTTCTCCGCGGTCGGGACCGTGCTGGCAATGCTGCGGTCACGCACCAGGACCGGGCGCAGCTGACCGTTGATGATGCACATCACCGTGCGCATGCCACGTTCGTCCGGTTCGGAGATGGCCTCGAGCCCGATCAGCAGATCGACGCCACGCTCCAGCTTCACCCGGTGCTCTTCGCCTTGGCGCAGCCCGTAGAAGAACTGATTCGCCGACAGATGCGACGTATCGCCGTAGATTTCCCGGTGCTCCTCGAATTCTTTTGTCGGACCGGGGAATAGCAACCGGTTGAGCGTCGCCTGACGTTTGGGACCGCTCAGTGCGAGGACGGCCTCGTCTTCCGCGGTGAGCTGCTCGACGGGCTTGGCGGGCGCACGGCCGGCCAGTGCGGCGCTGCGCAGCGGCTCGGGCCAGCCGCCGGCCGGATCGCCCAGCTCGCCGCGCAGGAATCCCAGCACCGATTCCGGAATATCCAATCGTGCTGGATCGGAAGCGAATTCGTCAGCGCTCACCCCGGCGCCAACCAGGGCCAGCGCCAGATCGCCGACCACCTTCGACGACGGGGTGACTTTGATCAGCCTGCCCAGCACACGGTCAGCGCCGGCGTAGGCGTCCTCTACCTGTTCGAATCGATCCCCCAACCCCAGCGCAATCGCCTGCTGCCGCAGGTTCGACAGCTGGCCGCCCGGGATTTCGTGGTGATAGACCCGCCCCGTCGGCCCGGGAAGTCCGGATTCGAAGGGGGCGTAGACCTTTCGCAGCGCCTCCCAATACGGCTCCAGCGCGCATACCGCCTGCAGCGACAGGCCGGTGTCGTGCTCGGTGTGCGCGGCGGCGGCGACGATCGAACTCAGCGCGGGCTGGCTGGTGGTGCCCGCCATCGGTGCGGCGGCACCGTCGACAGCGTCGGCCCCGGCCTGCCAGGCGGCCATATAGCTGGCCAGCTGGCCGCCCGGCGTGTCGTGGGTGTGCACATGGATCGGCAGGTCGAAGCGACTGCGCAGCGCGCTGACCAGTTGGTGGGCGGCCGGTGCCCGCAACAGTCCGGCCATGTCCTTGATGGCCAGCACGTGTGCGCCGGCGTCCACGATCCGCTCGGCCAGGTTGAGGTAGTAGTCGAGCGTGTAGAGCCGCTCGCCCGGGTCGGCCAGGTCCCCCGTGTAGCACATCGCGACTTCGGCTATCGCAGAACCGGTTTCGCGTACCGCGTCGATCGCCGGGCGCATGGAGTCAAGGTTGTTGAGCGCGTCGAAGATGCGGAAGATGTCGATGCCGGTCGCGGTCGCCTCGTCCACGAAGGCTGACGTGACCAGCTCCGGATACGGCGTGTACCCCACGGTGTTTCGGCCCCGCAGCAGCATCTGTAGGCAGATGTTGGGTATCGCCTCGCGCAGCGTGGCCAGCCGCTCCCAGGGATCCTCCTTCAGGAAGCGCAGCGCCACATCGTAAGTCGCCCCGCCCCAGCACTCCACCGACAGCAGCTGCGGCATCGTGCGCGCCAAATACGGTGCCACCATATTTAATCCGCTGGTGCGTACCCGGGTAGCCAGTAGTGACTGGTGCGCATCACGAAACGTGGTGTCGGTCACGCCCACCGCGGGCGACTCACGTAGCCAGCGGGCAAAACCCTCGGGCCCCAACTCAACCAATCGTTGTTTGGATCCGGCGGGCGGTGCGATCTCCAGATCAGCCGGATCTATAAAGGCCAGCTTGTCGTGCGGATACACCGCCGATTGCCGACTGCCGTGTGGCTGGTTGACGGTGACATCGGCCAGATAGTTGAGAATCTTGGTGCCGCGGTCCGCCGAGGCGCGGGCGGTCAGCAGCTGCGGCCGTTCGTCGATGAACGACGTGGTGATCCGGCCGGCCTGAAAGTCCGGGTCCTCCAGGACCGCCTGCAGGAACGGAATATTCGTCGACACCCCGCGGATCCGGAACTCCGCCATCGCCCGGCGTGCCCGGGCCACCGCGGTGTGGAAGTCACGGCCCCGGCAGGTCAGCTTGACCAGCATGGAATCGAAGTGGGCGCTGATCTCCGCACCGAGGTTGGTGCTGCCGTCCAAGCGGATGCCAGCGCCGCCGGGAGTGCGCAGCGCACTGATCCGGCCGGTGTCCGGGCGGAAGCCGTTGGCCGGATCCTCGGTCGTGATCCGGCACTGCAGCGCGGCGCCGTGCGGCCGAATGTCCTCCTGACGCAGGCCGAGGTCATCGAGGGTCTCCCCGGACGCGATACGCAACTGGCTGGACACCAGGTCGACGTCGGTGATCTCCTCGGTCACGGTGTGCTCCACCTGAATCCGTGGATTCATCTCGATGAAGACGTACTGACCGTTCTCGTCCAGCAGAAACTCGACGGTGCCCGCACAGGTGTACCCGATATGCCGGGCGAACGCGACGGCGTCGGCGCAAATCTTGTCGCGCAGCTCGCCGGGAAGATTTGGCGCGGGCGCCAGTTCGACGACCTTCTGGTGGCGACGCTGCACGCTGCAGTCGCGCTCGTACAGGTGGATCACGTTGCCAGCGTTGTCGGCCAGGATCTGCACCTCGATGTGGCGCGGTCTGATCACCGCCTGCTCGAGATAGACGGTCGGGTCGCCGAAGGCCGACTCGGCCTCACGGCTGGCGGCTTCGATCGCTTCGGGCAGCGCGGCGATGTCGGTGACGCGGCGCATGCCTCGCCCCCCGCCACCGGCAACAGCCTTGACGAACAATGGAAACCGTATGTCGCCGGATTCCAAGGCCGATACCAGCTCGTCGACCGACGCCGACGGTGCCGAGGAGATGAGTACGGGTAACCCCGCTTCGTGCGCGGCAGCGATGGCCCGGGCCTTATTTCCGGTCAGCTCAAGGATTTCGGCGCTGGGACCGACGAACGTGATGCCGGCGGCCGCGCAGGCCGCGGACAAGTCGGGATTCTCCGACAAGAAGCCGTACCCGGGATAGACGGCGTCGGCGCCGGCGCGGCGGGCCGTTTCGACGATCTCGTCGACGGACAGGTAAGCCCGCACGGGATGACCGACGTCGCCGATCTGATACGACTCGTCGGCCTTGAGCCGATGTTGCGAATTGCGGTCCTCGTAGGCGTAGACGGCTACCGTGGCGACGCCAAGTTCATAGGCCGCGCGGAACGCGCGAATCGCGATCTCGCCGCGATTGGCCACCAGCACTTTGGCGATCACCTTCGACCCCTTACCCTCGCCCTGCCACGTCAGTCACCGGCGTTTACAGCAGCGTTGACCAATAGTCCCAGAACCGCACCATGATCAGCAGAAACACCGCGGTAAACCATAGCGCGGTGAGCGACCACCGCCATTGGTGGAGCAGCCGCGCCGCGGTGGCGTCGCGGCTGTCGAGCACCGGGCGAAGCGCGATGGACCCGACCACCACCAGCAGCGTGATCGTCGTCGCCCAGACCACCATGCAGTAGGGGCACAGCGCCCCGATCCGGTAGAGGCTCTGGAAGATCAGCCAGTGCACGAACACCGCACCGACGAAGATCCCGGCCGTCAGCCCGATCCAAAACCATTGGGGTAACGATACTTTCGCCACGGCCAGGACACCGACGACCAACACCACGGTGAACGCCACGATGCCCAGCAGCGTGTTGGGGAAGCCAAGTACCGATGCCTGCGGTGTGACCATCACCGAGCCGCACGAGATGATCGGATTGAGGTTGCACGACGGCACATATGACGGGTTGAGCAGAATATCGATCTTCTCCACCGTCAGGGTCGTGGAGGCGAGCAGGCCGACCGCGCCGGCGATCAGCACCCACCACGCGCTGAGCGCCGATGCCCGCCCGTCATGCGTCGGAGCCGGTGTCAGGTCGCCGGATCGCTCGGCGGGTTCAACCGACACCGCGACACCTCACGAAGCCGCGGGCGCAACAGCTGTGTCGATGCCCGGCACGTCACCCACGATGCTCTTGATCTTGGCGACCAGCGCGTCCGGTGTCGACGGGTCGTAGTTCTCGCCGTTGATCTTGATCGTCGGGGTGGCGGTGACATTCGCGGCCGCCGCTTCCCCGCTGACCTTGGAGAGGTACTTCCCGCTGTTGATGCAGTCGGGCACCTTGCCGACGACGCCGGCTTGACGGGCGATTTCGATCAATTTCGCGTTGTCGGGGAAACTGGCGCCGCGTTCATCGGGCTGGATGCCGGTGGTGAACAGCGCGGTATGAAAACGGCGGAACGCCTCCATGGACTCGTCGGCGACGCACAAGGCCGCCGCCCCCGCCCGCGAGGAATAGTTCTGGTTCTTGGAGCTGTCGAGAATGGCCACCATCGAGTAATCGGCCGCGACGGCGCCGGCGTCGATCAGCTTGGACACCGTCGGTCCGAACGTGCGCTCGAAGTTACCGCAGGCCGGGCACAAGAAATCCTCGTAGAACGTGACGACGGCCTTGGGGTTGCTGGACCCGGGCTGGGTGACCAGCTTGCTCGACGTCACGCGCACCGTGTCGCCCTGACCCGCGACGCCGCCCTTCTTGTCGTGATGTGACGTCACGATGTAGAACACGAGCGCTACCGCGAAGACGATGACGAACGCGGTACCGCCGATTTGGATGAGCCGGCCGGACTTGCCGTCTGAGGACTTCAGGTCGAATCGGGGGGGACGTTTCGATTTGTCGGCCACAGGTTCCCTGATCCTTACTGTGCTTGGGTCGGCTTGCGGGCGTGTCCGTAGGTCGGAGACGGCGCTTCTAGGTTACCGGCGACAGCTTCTGGGCAAATCAGGCCCGGCTCAGGTGAGCGCGCAGGGCCGAAATCATATCGCTGGTCGCGGCCGCGCTGTCGCCGCCGAGCTGAAAGAAACTGGCGAAACCGTGCGTGAGCGAACCCAAGTACCGCAGATCGACCGCGGTGCCGGCGGCCTGTAGCGCCATCGCGTAGCGCTGACCTTCGTCGCGCAACGGGTCGAATCCCGCGATGGCGATCAGCGCGGGCGCCAGCCCGGACAGCGACTCGGCCAGCAACGGCGATACCCGCGGCTCCGCCAGGTCGATGCCGGTGCCGCGCAGGTACTGGGCGGTGAACCAGTCGATATCCCGCTTGGTCAGCACGAAACCACGGGCGAACAGGCTCAGCGACCGGGTCTGCGCGGTGAAGTCGGTCCGCGGGTAGATCAGCCACTGCAGCAGCGGAGCCTGGCCACCCTCGTCGCGCGTCAGCTGGCACACGACCGCGGCGAGGTTGCCGCCCGCACTGTCTCCTCCGACCGCGACACGCCCGGGGGTCGCGCCGAGTTCGCCGGCGTGCTCACACGCCCACTGAAACGCCGCATAGGCGTCGTCGATGGCGGCGGGCGCCGGATGCTCGGGAGCCAGCCGGTAGTCGATCGACAACACATGGACTCCGGCGTCCCGGGCGGTCAGCCGGCACAGCGCGTCGGCGGTGTCCAGGTCGCCGAGCGTCCAGCCCCCGCCGTGGTAGAAGACCAGCAAGTCCGTGGCCTCACCACTGGCCGGGCGGTAGTGCCGCGCCGCGATCTCGCCGGCCGGTCCGGGGAGCATCAGCTCGTCAACCGTGACGTGAATCTGGGGACCGGGCAGTGCCAGGAGCGACTGGCGCAACTGCGCGCGCGACGCCACCGGGTCGCCGTTGACGACCAACCCGTCGATGCCGCCAAGCCGCAGGCCAGACAGCATCAGCTGCAGGGTGGGATCGAGTGTGTTGCCGTCGATGATGATCGCCCGACCGCCGAACATCACCCGCTTGGCCGGCGTCGGGATCCACGGGATGGCTTTGACGCCGACGTTGGTGACAACCTCCTGCACGCGATCGGTCCAGCGAGTCGATGCGCGTTTGGCTTCGAGATGCAGGTTTGGTGCGCCTGGCAGACTCTGTGTCATGGGCCGCCCCCTCAAAAAAAACGTAGTCACGCTCAATGACGGTCATGCGATCCCCGCCGTCGGGCTCGGAGTCTTCCAGGTCTCTCCGGCGGAGACCGAGCGGGCGGTGAGTACTGCGCTGCGCGCCGGGTACCGGCATATCGACACCGCCGCCGCCTACCGCAATGAACGGGAGACCGGGCGCGCGTTGGCCGATTCCGACGTGCCGCGCGATCAACTTTACGTGGTGACCAAACTGGGGAACCCGGAGCAGGGCTACGACAGCACGTTGGCGGCCTTCGACGCCAGCATGGACCGGCTTGGCCTCGACTATCTCGACCTCTACCTGATCCATTGGCCGATGCCCGCGCTGGGAAAGTTTGTCGAGACCTTCAAGGCCTTCGCCCACCTGCGCGATCAGGGCCGGATCCGGTCCATCGGAGTCAGCAATTTCGAGCCCGAGCACCTGATGGTTCTGATCGATGCGACCGGCATCGTTCCCGCGGTCAATCAGATCGAGCTGCATCCCCGCTTCCCCCAGACGGAATTGCGGAAAGTGCATGCCCAGCGCGGCATCGCGACCGAGGCGTGGGCGCCGCTGGGGCAGGGAGCGCTGCTGACCCATCCCACCGTCACGGCCGTCGCCGAAGAATGTGAGCGGACACCCGCCCAGGTGTTGATTAGGTGGCATATACAGCTCGGTAATATCGTGATCCCCAAGTCGGTGAACCCTGCACGGATTGCGAGTAACTTCGACGTGTTCGATTTCGAACTCAGCGCCAATCAAATGGCGACGATCTCCTCGCTCGACGACGGAACGCGGCTTGGTCCTGATCCACGAACTTTCGTTTTCACAGGTAGGTGAATGACGTGACTGGCGACTCGGGCGCCGCACCCTCGATAGCTCTCAATGACGAAAACACGATGCCAGTGCTTGGCCTTGGCGTCGCGGATTTGTCGGACGACGAGACCGAACGTGCCGTATCGGCAGCACTGGAAATCGGCTGCCGGCTCATCGATACCGCCGCGGCTTACGGCAACGAAGCCGCCGTCGGTCGTGCTATTGCCGCCTCCGGGATTCCCCGCGCGGAGCTGTTCGTCACCACTAAGCTGGCCACCGCCGAACAGGGGTTCACGATTGCCGTGGATGCCTGCTCCGCCAGCGTGGAGCGACTAGGCCTGGATTACGTCGACCTCTACCTGATTCACTGGCCGGCCCCTGCGCTGGGCAAGTATGTGGACTCCTTCGGCGGACTGCTCCAAGCCCGCAGCCTCGGACACACGCGCTCGATCGGCGTCTCCAATTTCACCGAGGAATATCTGTCGATGGTCATCGACCTGACCTTCACCACACCGGCGGTCAACCAGATCGAACTGCACCCACTGCTCAACCAGGACGAGATGCGCAAGTCAAACGCGCAGCACAACGTCGTGACACAGTCCTACACGCCGCTGGCGCTGGGCAGATTGATGGACAACCCGACCGTGACCTCGGTCGCAGGCGAATACGGCAAGACGCCTTCACAGGTGCTGCTGCGGTGGAACCTACAACTGGGCAACGCGGTCATCTTCCGGTCGGCCACGGCCGAGCACATCGCAAGCGACTTCGACGTGTTCGATTTCGAGTTGGCCGCCGAGCACGTGGGCGCGATCAACGCGCTCAACGACGGCACCCGGCTGCGTCCGGACCCGGACACCCACGACGGCTCGTAACCGGCCGACTGTGAATCGCGCGACGCTCCGTGGGCGCGTCGCGTCGCCAGATTCACAGTGGGTCTTCTAGGTCCCTAAGATCCCGTCGGGCAGGTCGCCGCGGCCTGACGCAACACACCCACCGAAGCCTGATCCACCGGCAGCTGATAACCACGCAGCACCGCGATGAACTGCATCGCGTACTGACAGGCGAATGCCTTGTTCGGGGGCATCCACTGGCCCGGCGGCAGGTCGCCCTTGTCCTGATTGGCCTGGCCCTGCACGGCCAGCAAGTTGGCCGGATCGTTGGCGAAACGCAGGCGCTCGGGATCCGGCCAGCCGAAGGCGCCCATGTCCCAGGCGTAGGCCAGCGGGACGATGTGGTCGATCTGCACCGATTCGCCGACCTTGGCGCCGCGCTGGAAGGAGATGGTGGTGTTGGTATACGGGTCGTGCAACGTGCCGGTGCCCACGGCGTTGGGACACCGCTTGATCGACACATAGGTCTTGTCGAACAGATCGCGGTCGAGAATGTCGTCGCGGGTGTCACAGCCGTTGTGCCCGCCCGGGGCGCCGTTGTTGTCGTCCCAGGCGTCGCCGAAGGCCGCCCTACGGTAGTCATAGTGGTGCACCCGTTGCGGCTGCACCGCAATGCCGGCCAGCACATCGGCTCCCGGCTGCACCGTGGGCACGTCGGCGCGCGCGGTGACTTCCGCGTGTTTGGCCGATGTCGACCCCAGCGTCTGATAAGCGACCAGCAGCGCAAGCGCCGCCGCCACCGACAACCACAGCAGCACTTTGCGATTCACCTGCGCAGTTTCCTCCTCATCGCTTTCGCTCTGCATCGTCCGCGGTGGTCACGACTTGTCCAGGTATTCGATGCGGTCGGTATTCGTGAATTGCGCTGCCAGCGATGCCAATCCGGGGTGCTGGCCGGGGTCCTGATACGTGCGGGTGCAGAATTCTCGAGCGGCTTCGATGAACACCAGATGGTCGGCCAGCGACAGCAGCCGCAGGGTGATGGCCCTACCGGACTGGTTGCGGCCCAGCACATCTCCTTCCCGGCGCTCTTTGAGATCCAGCTCGGAAAGGGCGAAACCGTCCAGCGTCCCGGCGACGGCACTCAGCCGCCGGCCGGCCGGCGAGCCCGGCGAGCTCCAACTGGCTAGCAGGCACAGGCTCGGATGCTCGCCGCGACCAATGCGGCCACGCAGCTGATGCAGTTGGCTGATTCCGAACCGGTCGGCGTCCATCACCAGCATGACCGTGGCGTTGGGCACATCCACCCCGACCTCAATGACGGTGGTGCACACCAGCACATCGATCTCGCCGCTGCGGAAGGCGGCCATCGCGGCGTCCTTCTCGTCGGCGGGCAACCGTCCGTGCATGAGCCCCAGCCGCAGATTCGCCAGCTCACCGGAGCGCAACCGGGTGAAAAGACCCTCGGCGGTCTCCGTCGGGCGCGCGTCCTGCGGGCCCTTCTCCGATTCGTCGGCCTCATCGATGCGGGGCGCCACCACGTAGGCTTGCCGGCCGGCCGCGACCTCTTCGACGATGCGCCCCCAGGCGCGGTCCAGCCACGCGGGCTTGTCCTTGACGAAGATGACGTTGCTGGTGATCGGCTGGCGTCCGCGCGGCAGCTCCCGCAGCGTCGAGGTTTCCAGGTCTCCGTAGACGGTCAGCGCGACGGTGCGCGGTATCGGCGTCGCCGTCATCACCAGCAGGTGTGGGGTGATGCCCTCAGGGGCCTTGGCGCGCAACTGGTCTCGTTGCTCGACACCGAATCTGTGCTGCTCGTCGACCACGACCATGCCCAGGTTGGCAAATTCTACCGAGTCCTGCAGCAGGGCGTGCGTGCCGATGACGATGCCGACCTGACCGCTGACGATCTCGGCGCGGACCTGCTTCTTCTGGGCCGCCGACATCGATCCGGTCAGCAGCGCTGCCCGGGTGGCGTTGTCGGCTCCGCCCAGCTGGCCGCTCATCGCCAACGGACCGAGCACCTCGCAGATCGACCGTAGATGTTGTGCAGCAAGGACTTCCGTTGGAGCCAGCAGCGCGCATTGATAGCCCGCATCGACCATCTGCAGCATCGCCAGCACCGCGACGATCGTCTTGCCGGAGCCGACCTCACCTTGCAGCAGCCGGTTCATCGGGCGATTCGCGGCGAGCCCGTCGGACAGCACGTCGAGCGTTTCACGCTGTCCCGCCGTCAGCTCGAATGGCATGCGCCGCAACAATTCTGCGGCCAGACCGTCGGGCCGTGGCGGTGCTGGTGGCCCCGATTGGGACAGCTCACCGTGTCGGCGCGAAACCAGCGCCCACTGCAGGCCGACGGCTTCGTCGAAGGTCAATCGCTCACGGGCACGGCGGCGCTCCGCCTCGTCCTCGGCAAGATGAATCGCGCGCAGTGCCTCATCTTCGGGCATCAGATCGTGGGCGGCGAGAAGCTCGTCGGGCAGCGGATCGTCGACCGGATCGAGGACCTCGAGCACTTGGCGCACGCAGGCGAAGATGTCCCAGCTCTGCACTTTGGTGCTCGCCGGGTAGATCGGGAAGAAGCGACGTTCGAATGCCGACATCAACAGCTCGCCGCTGACGGCCTGCGAGGTGTCGGCGATGGTTTTGAGCGACTTGCTGCCGCGGTTGCGCCCGCCCGGCGAGTCGAGAATGAGAAAGTCCGGGTGGGTCAGTTGCATGACGTTTTTGAAGTAGCCGACTTCCCCGGAGAGCATCACCCGCGTCTCCTTGGTGAGGTCCTTGCTGAGGTAGTCCGCGTTGAAGAACGTCGCGGTCACCTTGCTGCGACCGGAGCCCACGGTGATCCGCAGGCATTTGCGCCTGGGGTTCTTCTTCATCGGAAACGAGTGCGTATCGGTGATGGTGTCGACGAGGGTGATGTGCTGCCCCTCTTCGGGCCGCTCATCGTCGGCGTCCCACCTCGCGGCGCCCTCGGTGTAGCTGCGCGGGTAGTGGCGCAGCAGGTCGTCGACGGTCTGGATGCCGAACACCTCGTCGAGGGAGTCTGCGGCCTTGGCGCCCAGAACGTAGTCCAGCCGATCACTCAGCGACGCCACGATTACTCGACCCCGATCAGCAGGGCGTCGCCGCGATGGCCGGTGCGGTAGGTCACCAGCTCGGTGCCCGGATGGTGGTCGTGCACATGCTCCTGCAGGATGTCGCTCACCGAGGCCGCGTCCGCACCGATACCCGCGCCGAACAACACGGTCACCAGATCACCGCCGGACGCCAACAGCAGATCGAGCAGGCCGATCGCTGCGCCGGGCGTGTCGGCGGCCACGATGACCACCTCGTCGCCCGCAATGCCCAGACCGTCGCCCGGCTGACAGTGACCCGCCCAGGTCAGTGCGCTTTCGGTGGCCACGCGCACCGAGCCGTAGCGGGCAGTGCCGGCAGCGCGAGCCATCGTGTAGCCGTCGTCGACGGCCTGCCGGTCCGTTTCATGCACGGCCAGCGCGGCCAGCCCCTGCACCATCGACCCCGTCGGTATCGGTACCACGTCGATGCCCCAGCCGATGGCCGCGGTGCACCCGGCGACCAGCTCTTCGGCGGCCACATAGCCATTGGGCAGCAGCATCACCTGCGCGGCACCGGTGTCGACCACGGCCCGCATCAGCTGGTGAGCGCTGATACCCGTGGCCGGGTCGCCCGCCTCCCCGGCGGGCTGCAGCACGTGAGCGCCCTCGCCGGCGAACAACTCGGCGGCGCCGGCACCGTCGACGACGGCCAGCACCGCCCGTTCCCGCGTCCAGCTGCCGGCAGGCAGCCCGACGACCCCGGAGCTCAGCGCCGAGATCACGATCCGGCTCGGCCGTCCGGCTCTCAGCCCTGCTTCCACCGCCGCGCCGGCGTCGTCGGTGTGGACGTGCACGGAGTAGCTGTCGGACCGCGCGGCAGCGATGGCCACCGATTCGCCCAGCTCCTCGAGCCGCTGCCGCAGCAGGTCCGCGGCCGCGGCGTCGCAGCCATCCAGCCCGTACATCACCTCGAACTGTGGCGCCGGCCGTTCGGGAGCGCCGGCCGCCGGCTGTGCGCGCGGCGAGAGCTCGTAGACGGTGCGGGCGGGCGCTTGTCCGCTGACCGTCGAGCCCAGCGCGTCCAGCAGG
>DASYJS010000036.1:0-11591 GCA_035996225.1 Mycobacterium sp.
GTGGATGCTGATCGGCGTCGTCAGCCGCGCCTTGCCGGTTTTCCACTTCAGCGTGCTGGTGCAGGACACCCAGGGCAATGGTGGCGGCCTGCGCAACGCCATCGTCGGGACCGTGGTCCTCGGACTCGGAGTTATGCTGGTGGGTGGCACCGTGAGTGTCTTAGCGGGAATCTATCTCTCCGAATTCGCCACGGGCAGAACACGATCCATTCTGCGGGGTGCCTATGAGGTGCTTTCCGGCATCCCCGCCATAGTGCTCGGTTACGTCGGCTACCTCGCGCTCGTGCTGGACTTCGGCTGGGGGTTTTCCCTGGCGGCCGGGGTGTTGGTGCTCTCGGTGATGAGCATTCCCTACATCACCAAGGCCACCGAGTCGGCACTCGGTCAGGTGCCGACGTCATACCGGGAAGGTGCACAGGCACTTGGTCTTCCGATCAATTGGACCCTGCGCAAGATCGTGCTGAAGCCCGCAATTCCCGGGATCGTCACCGGCACGCTGGTGGCCCTGGCGCTCGCGATCAGCGAGACGGCACCGATGCTGTACACGGCGGGCTGGTCGGCATCGCTGCCGACCGGACAACTTACCCACTCGCCGGTCGGTTACCTGACCTATCCGATCTGGACGTTCTACAACCTGCCGTCCAAAATGGCCCAGGACCTGTCCTACGATGCGGCCTTCTTGCTGATCGTGTTCCTGTTGCTGCTCATCGGCGTCGGGCGGCTGATCACGTTAGTCGCCCGAAGGCATTCGGAGTCCTAGATTTCCGGCACACCCGGAAGACGCACGACCTGAAGGAAGAATTCGTCGATCTGCCTTACCGCGCTGATGAATTGGTCGAGGTCGACCGGCTTGGTGACATAGGCATTGGCGTGCAACTTGTAGCTGCGCAGGATGTCTTCCTCGGCCGAGGAGGTGGTGAGCACCACGACCGGGATGCGGGCGAGGTCGGCGTCGGACTTCACCTTTTCCAGCAGCTGGCGCCCATCGTATTTCGGTAGGTTCAAATCCAGCAGGATGAGGTCGGGCCGCGGCACGTTCTGAAATTTTCCGCGCCGATAGAGGAAGTTCAGTCCTTCTTCCCCGTCGTGCGCGACGTGCAGCTTATTTTTGAACTTATTGTGCTTCAATGCTTCCCGTGTGATGAGTTCGTCTCCTGCATCGTCCTCTATGAGCAGGATTTCGATTGCCCTGCCGGCTGGCGTCATTGCTGGGCTCCTTGCAAGGTGGCTGGGCGTGCTACGTCCACGGGTACGGGTAGCGTCAACTCGAACCGGGTTCCCTCGGTGTAAGTCGTGTCGATCCGAACGGCCCCGCCGTGATACTCGATGATCTTCTTCACGAGTGCCAGCCCGACACCGGTTCCGGGGTACACGTCGCGGCCGTGCAGACGTTGAAAGATGACGAAGACCTTGTCGGTGAACTCTTCGGCGATGCCGATGCCGTTGTCCGATACGGTCAGCAAGCATTCGCGATCATTGGTGTGCCGTTCGAAGTCGATGACGATCCGGGGTGCGCGATCAACATGGCGGAACTTCATCGCATTGGCAATCAGGTTCTGCCACAACATCGTCAGCAGCGTGGGATCCCCAATAACCCGCGGCAGAGGCTGCGTCGGACGCACGATCTCGGCGTTTGATTCCTCGATGGCGGCGGCCAGGTTGGCCAGGGCGGCATCCAGCGTCGTGTCCAGGTCGAGCTCGGTGTGCTTGATACCCGCCCGGCCGACCCGGGAGAAGGTCAAGAGATCGTTGATCAACACCTGCATGCGCTTGGCACCGTCGACGGCGTACCCGATGTATTCGATACCGTGCTCGTCGAGCTGGTCGCCGTATCGCTTCTCGAGCAGCTGGCAGAACGAGGCAACCTTGCGCAGCGGCTCCTGCAGATCGTGTGAGGCAACATAGGCGAACTGCTCGAGTTCGGCGTTGGAACGCGTCAACTCGACTGCCTGCTCGTCCAATCGCGCCTCGGCCGCCCGCGAATTGTCGAGCGCTGAAACGATGCGCTGCCGCATGTTCTCGACGTCGATCGCCATATCCCGAATGTCTTTCGGCCGCCGCGGGGGCGAGATCGATTCGGTGAAGCTG
Source organism: Mycobacterium sp. (assembly GCA_035996225.1). GTDB lineage: Bacteria > Actinomycetota > Actinomycetes > Mycobacteriales > Mycobacteriaceae > Mycobacterium. Next base: position 2,089 of record DASYJS010000036.1, read on the forward strand.
CCTTCGGTGATCCGCCTGCATGACGCGGCCAGCGCCGCGAGCGGAATGGTGATGGCGGCCCGGGTCAGCAGCCCCAACGTGATGGCGAGACCGAAGAACACCAACACGACCGCACCCAGCACCCGGTCCCGCCAGGCAGTCATGTCTTTCAATTCGTCAGTACGATGCGCCGACGCCGCGGCGAGATCCACATTTTGCGTATCGAAAAGCTCGCGCAGATGGTCGAATTCGGCTTTACCGCGGTCGGCGACCCTAGCGTTCACGATGTCGGGGGCGTTGGGAGTCACGGCCGCGATCAACGGCTCAGCAGAGCTGGCCCGCCAGTTGGCGGCGGCCCTCTCGATCGCGTCCAGATCGTTGAGCAGGTCCACGCGCTGACCGACCAACCGCCGCATGTCCTCGGCCGCTGCGTGTTCGGCGTGCTGCCCGTCGTAGTACGGCGTCAGGAACTGGCGATCGGCGGCGATCGCGTAACCACGCACACCGGTCTCCTGGTCGCGCAACGCCGCTTGCAGCTGGAAGGCGGCGACCCGCGCCGGCTGAATTTGGTCGCTCAGGTCGCGCGACACCTCGTCGGTGCGGTTCAGCAACACCGCGCCGGCCACCGCACTGGCGAGCACCAGCACACCCATGCTGAGCAACACGAGGAACAGCCAGCCCCGGACGGTGAGCGGAGCTCGCGGCTGTGACTCGGTGCTCATGTCGCCGTCCGTTCCACACGCAGAACGGCGATGTCATCGGTGAGCCCGCCGCGCGGCTGAGCGAGTTCCCCGGCGCCGTCAATGAGCGCGTCCACGAACTGCGGACCGGCCAATCCCGAGTGCGAACGGGCCAGTGCCAGCAGACCGTCCTCCCCGAGACGTTCGTTGCCTGTTCCGCAGTATCCCTCGAAGAGGCCGTCGGTAAGCAGCAGCAGTCCCTGCCCCACCGGCAATTCCAGCTCCTGCTGCGGCCAGTCGTCGGCGTTCAGACCCAGCGCCGGGCCGGCCGCCGGCTCGATCCATTCCACCGTCCCGTCGGCTTGTCGCAGCATTCCCGGATGACCGGCCCGGATCGCGGTGACGCGCGGGCTGTCCGGGGCAATCTCAAGACTGAGCACCGTCGCGAAGATACCGGTGCCGGTCCGTTCAGCGTGCAGTATCCGCTCGAGCTGGCGCATCAGTTCGGCACCGAGCACGCCGGCGAATGTCAGCGCCCGCCAAGCGATCCGCAACGCCGCGCCCAGGGCCGCCTCGTCGGGCCCGTGCCCGGCGACGTCGCCGATCAAGACATGGACGACCCGGTCCTCCGTTTGCACGACGTCGTAGAAGTCGCCGCACAGCAGCGCGTCCTCGCGACTCGGCCGGTACCGGGCGACTATCTCGATACCGGGCTTGTCCAGCAATAACGGTGAGGGCAGCAGGCCGCGTTCCAGCAGGGCATTCTCGCGGGCCCGAAGCTGACTCGCGTGCAGATCCGCCGCGATGATCTCGACCCGCTTGCGCTCGATCGCGTAAAGCAGGGCGCGGCGCAGCATTTCGGGTTCGACGCGACCCTTGACCAGATAATCCTGCGCCCCGGCCGCGACCGCGGATGCCCCGAAGTACTCGTCGTTCAACCCGGTGAGCACCACGATCGGAACCGTCGCGTCGCGTTTCGCGATGCGGTCCAAAGCGTCCATGCCGTTGGCGTCCGGGAGGTGCAAATCCAGCAGTACGCAGTCGGGCCGCGCGAACGCCAGCTCGCGCTCGGCGTGTGCCATCGACTGTGCCCAGATCACCCGGATGCCGTCGATCGCGTCGGCGATCAAGTCTTCGACGATCAGGGCGTCGGCCCGGTCGTCTTCGACCAATAGCAACGATAATGTCTGCCAGTTCGCCGCCGGGGCGACTTGGCTACGCACGGGCATCAATCCCCGGTCGGGGTGCGGGGGCAACCAAGTCCGTCATCTCGCACCCCTCGCCACGGTCGGGCCGTTGCCCAGTAGCGCTCGATCTTATTAGGCGGCCTGAGTTTCTGGCCATCGGGTCCCGAATAACATTCAGCGCAGCAACGCCCGCGACATCACCACGCGCTGAATCTGATTGGTGCCCTCGTAGATCTGGGTGATCTTGGCGTCGCGCATCATCCGTTCGACCGGGAAATCGATGGTGTAGCCGGCCCCGCCGAACAGCTGCACGGCGTCGGTGGTGACCTCCATCGCGACATCGGAGGCAAAGCATTTCGACGCCGCCGAGATGAAGCCCAGATTCGACTCACCGCGTTCGGCCCGGGCGGCGGCGCTGTAGACCATCAGCCGCGCGGCCTCCACTTTCATCGCCATATCGGCCAACATGAACTGCACGCCCTGGAAATTGCTGATCGACTCGCCGAACTGCTTGCGATCCTTGGTGTACGCGATGGCAGCGTCGACCGCCCCCTGCGCGATGCCCACGGCCTGAGCGCCGATGGTGGGACGGGTGTGGTCCAGGGTGGCCAGCGCCGTCTTGAAGCCGGTACCGGGGTCGCCGATGATCCGGTCGCCCGGGATGCGGCAGTTCTCGAAGTACAGCTCGGTGGTCGGTGAGCCCTTGATGCCGAGCTTGCGTTCTTTCGGGCCGACGGTGAATCCCTCGTCATCCTTGTGCACGATGAACGACGAGATGCCGTTGGCGCCCTTGTCGGGATCGGTCACCGCCATCACGGTGTACCAGGTCGACTTGCCGCCGTTGGTGATCCAGGCCTTGGCGCCGTTGAGGATCCAGTCGTCCCCGTCGGCCTTGGCGCGGGTGCGCATCGATGCCGCGTCACTGCCGGCCTCGCGCTCGCTCAGCGCGTAGGACGCCATCGCGGTGCCGTCGGCGATCGACGGCAGAACCTGCTTCTTCAGCTCGTCGGAGCCACGCAGGATCAGGCCCATGGTGCCCAGCTTGTTCACCGCCGGAATCAGCGAAGCCGAAGTGTCGACCCGGGCGACCTCCTCGATGACAATGCAGGCCGCGACCGAGTCTGCGCCCTGGCCGCCGTACTCCTCGGGCACGTGCACCGCATTGAAACCCGAGGCGTTCAGCGCGTCCAGCGCCTCCTGCGGGAAGCGGGAATTCTCGTCCACATCGCCGGCGTGCGGAGCGATTTCCTTCTCCGCCAGCGCCCGAATTGCCGCCCGCAACTCCTGGTGCTCCTCGGGCAGTTGGAACAGATCGAAGTCGGGGGTTCCGGCCCATCCAGCCATCTTGAGATCTCCTAGCCCTCTTGCTACTCGCCGGTAACTTTACCCTGCAGCTCCTGCAGGGCCGCATCCTTGGCCCGCACGCTCTCGGCAAGCTGGTGCTGGAATGCGACGATCCGGGCCCGCAGCGCCGGGTCGGAGGATCCGAGAATCCGCACCGCCAACAAGCCGGCATTGCGGGCGCCGCCGATGGAGACCGTGGCCACCGGCACACCGGCAGGCATCTGCACGATCGACAGCAGCGAGTCCAGGCCGTCCAGCCGGGCCAGCGGCACCGGTACCCCGATCACCGGAAGCGGTGTTGCGGAGGCGACCATGCCCGGCAGGTGAGCGGCGCCCCCGGCGCCCGCGATGATCACCTCGATGCCGCGGTCGGCCGCACCGCGGGCGTAGTCGAACATCACGCCCGGGGTGCGATGCGCCGAGATCACCCGGACCTCGGCCGGGATGTCGAACTCGGCCAGCGCCGCGGCGGCGTCCTGCATCACCGACCAGTCGCTGTCGCTGCCCATGATCACCCCGACGCGGGGTCCATTAGTCATGCGGATCCCATCCGTCCGTCCACTGCCCATGTGACAACCAGTGTGCCGCCAGCTCGGCGCGCTCACGCAGCTTCGGCAAGTCCGCGATGTCGTCGCCCACAAAATTGATATGCCCGAGCTTGCGGCCCGGGCGCTCGGCCTTGCCGTAAAGGTGAACCCGGGCTTCGGGCATCCGCGCGTATAGGTGGTGCAACCGCTCGTCGACGGTCATCTCCGGCTGCCGCGCGGCACCCAGCACATTGGCCATCACCGTCACCGGCGCGATGGCATCGGTGTCGCCGAGCGGGTAGTCCAGCACCGCCCGCAAATGCTGTTCGAACTGGCTGGTGCGGGCGCCGTCCATGGTCCAGTGCCCGGAGTTGTGCGGCCGCATCGCGAGCTCGTTGACCAGCAGTGCGCCGTCGATGGTCTCGAACAGCTCGACGGCGAGCACACCGACCACGCCGAGTTCGGCGGCCAGTCGCAGGGCCAGCTGCTGGGCGGCCGCGGCCACCTTCGCGGGCAGCTCGGGCGCGGGCGCGATCACCAGCACGCAGATCCCGTCGGCCTGCACCGTCTCGACCACCGGCCACGCCGCGCCCTGACCGAACGGCGAGCGGGCCACCAGCGCCGACAATTCCCGTCGCAACTCAACCCGCTCTTCGGCGAGCACCGGCACCCCGTCGGCCAGGTATGCGCCCGCGAGTTCGCGGGCGTGCGCAAGGTCGCGTGCCAGGCCAACGCCGCGCCCGTCGTAACCGCCCCGGACCGCCTTGACGACGATCGGCGCATCGAGACGATTCGCGAACGCGTCGAGATCATCGATGTTGTCGATCGCGGCGTAGCGCGGCACGGCGGCGCCGAGGGCCTCCAGCCGGCGCCGCATCACGAGCTTGTCCTGCGCGTGCACCAACGCGTGCGGCGGCGGTGCCACGTTGACGCCCTCGGCGACCAGCTTCTCGAGCAACTCGGTCGGGACGTGCTCATGATCGAAGGTCAGCGCATCGGCGCCGGCGGCAACCCGGCGCAGGTCTTCCAGATCGGTGTGCGAACCGATCACCACATCGGGGGTGACCTGCGCGGCAGGCTCGTCGGCGGACACGGCCAGCACTCGCAGGCGCTGCCCCAGTGCGATCGCGGCCTGGTGGGTCATCCGGGCGAGTTGACCGCCGCCAACCATGGCGACCAACGGGGTGCGTGTATTCGGCACGGCCATCATCGTGTCACGGCACACAAACTCGTGCCGAAAGGCGTGTTGACCGGCTTCGACGCGAAATCGTTAGGTACCATTTTGCGCCATTTTTGCCTCCGTCCGTACACTCACGTGTTGTGTCCTTCGCCGATGCCACAATCGCGCGCTTGCCTCAGGTGTTTCAGCCCTATGCACAGCGCCATCATGAATTCATCAAATTTGCCATCGTCGGGGGCACCACGTTCATTGTCGACTCGGCAATTTTCTACACCCTCAAGCTGTCGATTCTGGAGACGAAGCCGGTAACGGCCAAGGTGATCGCCGGCATCGTCGCGGTCATCGCGTCCTACGTGCTGAACCGGGAGTGGAGCTTCCGCAACCGGGGCGGCCGCGAACGCCATCACGAGGCGTTGCTGTTCTTCGCATTCAGCGGCGTGGGCGTGTTGCTGAGCATGGCGCCCCTGTGGGTTTCCAGCTACATCCTGCAGCTGCGGGAGCCGATGGTGTCGCTGACCGCGGAAAACATCGCCGACTTCATTTCGGCCTACATCATCGGCAACCTGCTGCAGATGGCGTTTCGCTTCTGGGCGTTCCGGCGCTGGGTGTTCCCCGACCAGTTCGCCCGCACTCCCGACAAGGCACTGGAATCCGCACTTACCGCGGGCGGGATCGCCGAGGTCTTCGAGGACGAGATCGAGGACGGCAACGTCACCCTGCTGCGCGCCTGGCGCAACCGGGCGAGCCGGTCGGGTCAGCTCGGTGACTCCTCGGAACCGAGGGTGTCGAAAACTTCGTGATACAGCAGCGCGTGCACCTCGCGCAGCCGCGGAATGTTGTAGAACTCCAACGGATCTTGTGACGCCGACTCGATAATCAGAGTCCCGGTGCGAAACATCCGCTCCCAAATCTTGTCCCGGAATTCCACGCTGTTAATCCGTGCCAGCGGGATATCGATCCCACTGCGCGTCAGCACTCCGTGCCGATACATCACTCGGCGATTGGTGACGACGAAATGTGTGGTGAGCCAAGTCAAGAACGGCCACAGCGTCAGCCAGCCGACGATCACCAACCAAATCCCCCAGACGACGCCGTGGGTGATGTTCTTGGTGACCTGCTCCCAGTGCGTCGAGTTGACGTACCCGGAGCCGAACGCCGCCAGCCCGGTCACCAGGATGAAAGTCGCCACGGGCCAGATCAATCGCTTCCAGTGCGGGTGGCGATGTATGACGACCTGTTCGCCGGCGGCCAGGGCGTTATCGGGATAGCTCATGTCGTGACATTAGCCCCGCAAATGGACGACGTCACCGGCGGAAACGACGACGGTCTCGTTCCCGGCTGTCCCCGTTGTTTCCAGGCACAGTCTCCCGTGATCGTCGACAGCGCTGGCGGTCCCGACGATTTCCTTATCGCCGGGGAGCTCAGCGCGCACCCGCGTGCCGATGGTCAGGCTGCGCGCACGGTAGTCGGCCGCCAACTGCCAATCGGCCCCGCGGGCGGCCTGCCACGCGACGATCCGTCCGCCGAGCTCGCGCAACACGCCGCGGACCAGCTGGTCGCGGTCGGGCGCGGCCACACCCAGGTCGAGCAGGGAGGTCGCCCCCGGCCCGTCGACCTCCTCAGGCGCCTGAGTTACGTTGAGCCCCAAGCCAATTACCACAACCGGGCGCGCGACCTCGGCGAGGATACCCGCCAACTTACCTTTGGAAGCCGGCGGGCCGGCGAGCACATCGTTGGGCCACTTGAGGCCCAATTCCACCCCGGTCCCTTGAAATAGTGGGGCCACGGCGTCGACCACCGCGACGCCGGTGGCCAGCGACAGCCAGCCCCATCCCGTCGTCGGGACGTCGACCACGCTCACCGCTACCGACATCGTGATCTGCGCTCGCGGAGAAGCCGACCAGCTGCGGCCGTGGCGCCCGCGGCCGGCGGTCTGATGCTCGGCTATCAACACCGCTCCGGCGATGTCGGTGCCGGACGCCGCACGTGCCAGCAGATCGGCGTTGGTGGAACCGGTCTGTTCAACGACATCGAGCTGCCGCCAACCCAATCCGGTCCCGACGAGCTCGCTTCGCAGTGCGGCCGCATCCAGGGGCGGCCTCAGTGATTCCCGATCCATCACCGTCCAGCCTAGAGTGAGTGCCGGTCTCGCATGTCCATCACGGCCAAGTGGCTGAACAGCATGCTGGTCCCGATCGGATTGCCCCCGCCGGGATAGGCAGTGCCGCTGGGCGCGGCCATCGTGTTGCCAGCCGCGTATAGGCCGGGGATCGGGTTGCCGGACGTGTCGAGCACCCGCGCCGCGGTGTCGGTGCGCAGTCCGCCCTTGGTGCCCAGATCGGACAGGCCGAATGCCGCGGCGTGATAAGGCGGGCGGTCGATGGACACCAGCGGCGACGCGCCCGCCGAGAATGCGCGATCGAATGCCTCGTCGCCCCTGCCGAAGTCCTCGTCGACGCCGGCGGCGGCAAAACCGTTGAACCGGGCCACCGTTGCCGCCAGCTGCCGACCCGGCACCCCGATCTTGCCGGCCAATTCCTCGAGGGTGTCCGCGGAGTGCCATAAGCCGGCGACGACATACTTCTCGGTCTCCACGATGCTGACGTTGGCCGCCTTGACCGGCGGCACCTCGCCCTCCTTGTCGTCGTAGATCATCCAGTACGGCAATGTGATTGACCCGTCGTAAAGTTGCTCGATGATCTCGCGGCCGGCCCGGTCATAAGCCCGGGATTCGTTGACGAACCGGTTCCCGGACTGGTTCACGAAGATGCCGCCGGTGAACCACAGCGCGAACGCGGAGCGACCGTCGGGATGGGTCATGCCCGGCGACCACCACGCCTGGTCCAGCAGGTCGGTGTCCGCGCCCGCGGCGATGCCGGCCTGCAGCGCCAGACCACGACTTCCTGGGCCGCCCATGGTGTCTCGCGCCACACCCGGCACCCCGTACTCGCGGCGCAACTCCTCGTTGCTTTCGAAGCCCCCGGCGGCCAGCAGCACGCCCAGGCGGGTGCGGATGGCGCGGCGCTCACCGGCGCTCTCGACGATCGCCCCGGCGATCCGGCCGTCCGAGCGCACTAGTTCGATCAGGGCGGTGTCGCGCTGCAGCGAGGCCGTCGGGTACTGCCCAATTGCCTTGAGGAATCGCGCAATCAGGGCGCGCCCCCCGAGGTAGTAGTCGGGCGGGGTTTCGGCGCCGAGCCGATCGGTGTCCAGCGGCCCGCGAATCGCGTCGCGCCATTCCGGCGCGGCGACCACCTTCAATGGCTTCGCGGCGATGTGGCGCTGGCCGTCCAGCCGCGCCTTGGGCGCCTTCCCGTAGTAATCGGGCCACGGCAGCGGCACGAATTTCAGGTCGGGATCGGACTCCAGGTATTCGATCAGGGGGGCGCCGCCGCGGACATAGGTCTCTTGCAGGTCGCGCGGGGTACGGTCGCCGACCACGGCGTGGTAATAGGTCAGCGCGTCTTCGATGGTGTCGTCGGTGCCGGCGCGAACCAGGACCGGATTGCCGGGGAACCACACCCCGCCACCGCCGGAATAGGCGGTGGTGCCGCCGAACTTCTCGGTGGCCTCAATGAGCAGCACGTCGATGCCTTCGCGCGCGGCGGTATAAGCACCGGTGACCCCCCCGCCACCGGACCCGGCCACCAACACATCGTGTTCTTCGGCCCAGTCGACACCCATCAGCGGAGACTACTTAAGGGCTGGTTAAGGGCCTCAAAAGGGTCAAGCATGGGACTGCCGATAACATCGACTCCCATGACAAGCGTTACCGACCACACCGCGGAACCCGCTGCCGAGCACACCATCGACATCCACACCACTGCAGGCAAGCTGGCCGAGCTGCACAAGCGCAGGGAAGAGACGCTGCATCCGGTCGGTGAGACCGCCGTCGAGAAGGTGCACGCCAAGGGCAAGCTGACCGCGCGCGAGCGCATCTACGCCCTGCTGGATGACGACTCGTTCGTGGAACTCGACGCGCTGGCCAAGCACCGCAGCACCAACTTCGGCCTGGAAAGCAACCGTCCACTCGGAGACGGCGTGGTCACCGGTTACGGCACCATCGACGGCCGCGACGTGTGCATCTTCAGCCAGGACGCCACGGTGTTCGGCGGCAGCCTCGGCGAGGTGTACGGCGAGAAGATCGTCAAGGTTCAGGAACTGGCCATCAAGACCGGTCGCCCGCTGATCGGCATCAACGACGGCGCGGGCGCACGGATCCAGGAGGGCGTCGTCTCGCTCGGCCTGTACAGCAAGATCTTCCGCAACAACATCCTGGCCTCCGGCGTCATCCCGCAGATCTCGCTGATCATGGGCGCAGCCGCGGGTGGCCACGTGTACTCCCCCGCGCTGACCGACTTCGTGGTGATGGTCGACCAGACCAGCCAGATGTTCATCACCGGACCCGACGTCATCAAGACCGTCACCGGCGAGGACGTCACCATGGAGGAACTCGGCGGGGCCCACACGCACATGGCCAAGTCGGGCACGTTGCACTACGTCGCCTCCGGCGAGCAGGACGCCTTCGACTGGGTCCGCGACCTGCTGGGCTACCTGCCGCCCAACAACTTCACCGACCCGCCCCGCTACGCCGTGCCGGCTCCGG
>DASYJS010000037.1:0-2669 GCA_035996225.1 Mycobacterium sp.
GTGAACTGCCCGAGTTGACCTACAGCTACCGGGAATACCGCCAGGCCATGGTACGCGACGAGCAGCGCCCGCAGCCGGCTCGCGATGCCGACCGCGATTGGTGGGCGCAGCGCATCCCGCAGCTGCCCGACCCGCCGATGCCGCCGGCGCTTTCAGGGCGAGACTCGCACCGCGGCACGCGTCGTTGGCACTGGTTCGACGCGGCGACCCGCGACGCCCTGTTCTCCCGCGCCCGGGCGCGGGGCATCACGCCGGCGATGGCGCTGGCCGGGGCGTTCGCCAACGCCCTGGCCCGCTGGTCGGCCACGTCACGGTTTCTGCTGAACGTTCCGCTGTTCGGGCGCCAGGCCCTGCACCCCGACGTCGATCTGCTGGTGGGCGACTTCACCTCGTCGCTGCTGCTCGACGTCGACCTGACGGGCGCAGCCACCCCGGCGCAGCGGGCGCAGGTGGTCCAGGACGCCATGCAGGCCGCAGCCGCACATTCCGCCTACTCCGGGCTGTCGGTGCTGCGCGATCTGAGCCGCCATCGCGGCACCCGGGTGCTGGCGCCGGTGGTCTTCACCAGCGCGCTGGGGCTCGGAGAACTGTTCAGCGCCGACGTGACCGACCAATTCGGCACGCCCGGATGGATCATCTCCCAGGGCCCCCAGGTGTTGCTCGACGCCCAGGTCACCGAGTTCGACGGCGGAGTCCTGGTGAACTGGGACGTGCGCGACGGCGTCTTCGCGCCGGGCGTCATCGACGCCATGTTCGCCCACCAGATCGACGAACTGCTCCGACTGGCTTCCGGCGACCAACCCTGGGAGCTCGCGGGTGCGTCGGCGCTGCCCGCCGAACAACGCGCGGTGCGTGACGCGGTCAACAGCCGCACGGCTGAGCCCAGCGGAGAGGCGTTGCACGACGGGTTCTTTCAGCAAGCCGCGCAGCGGCCCGACGCTCCCGCGGTCTTCTCCAGTTCCGGCGACCTCACGTATGCGCAGCTGCGTGATCAGGTGCTGGCAGTCGTCGCGGCGTTGCGCACGGCCGGGGTCGAGGCCGGCGAAACGGTCGCGGTGGTGGGCCCGAAGACCGCCGAGCAGGTGCCCGCCGTGTTGGGCATTCTGGCCGCCGGCGCGGCGTATCTGCCGATCGGTGTCGATCAACCACGCGAGCGCGCGCACCGCATCCTCGAAACGGGTGGAGTGCGGCTGGCCCTGGTGTGCGGCGGACAGCAGCTGTGGTCGTTGCCGGTGCCCGCGCTGACGCTTGCCGACGTACTCGCAGACGTGGCGGCCGGTGCCGAGATTCACTCCGCGAGAGTCGATCCCGCCGACCTCGCCTACGTGTTGTTTACGTCGGGCTCGACCGGTGAACCCAAGGGCGTCGAGGTGACCCACGACGCCGTGATGAACACGGTGGAATTCATCGGCCATCACTTCGAGATCGGCCCAACGGATCGATGCCTGGCCCTGTCGACGCTGGAAGGCGACATTTCGGTGATGGACCTCTTCGTCACCTTGCGGACTGGCGGGTCGATCGTCGTGGTCGACGAGGCGCAGCGCCGCGATCCCGATGCCTGGGCCCGGCTCATCGAGACTCACCACATCACCGTGCTGCATTTCATGCCGGGTTGGCTGGAGATGCTGATCGAAGTCGGGCGCGGCCGGCTGTCGTCGGTGCGGGTGATTCCCACCGGCGGCGACTGGGTGCGACCCGAGGTGGCTCGCCGCTTCCGGGCCGAGTCGCCCAACCTGCGGTTCGCCGGGCTGGGCGGTGCGACCGAAACCCCGGTTCACAACACGATTTTCGAGGTACTCGACCCTGCCGCGCTGCCGGCAGACTGGACCGCTCTGCCCTTCGGCACGCCGCTTGCCAACAACGCCTGCCGCGTGGTCAGCGACACCGGCGACGACTGCCCCGACTGGGTCCCCGGTGAGTACTGGGTGTCCGGGCGCGGCATCGCGCGCGGTTATCGTGGTCGTCCCGATCTCACCGCGGAGCGCTTTGTCGAGCATGACGGCCGACGGTGGTATCGCACCGGCGATCTGGCCAGGTATTGGCCCGACGGCACGGTGGAGTTCGTCGGCCGTGCCGATCACCGGATCAAGATCAGCGGGTATCGCGTCGAGCTCGGTGAGGTCGAGGCCGCCATCCGGCGGTTGCCGGGAGTGCGGATCGCCGTCGCGGCCTTGCTTTCCGGTTCGGGTGGATCCGAGGTGCTGGCCGCCGCTGTCTGTGTGGAGGCTTCCGGCGACGCCGAGCCCAGTCCCGAACGGATTCGCGAGGCTCTCGCCGATTTGCTTCCCGCGCATATGATTCCGCGACACATATTGCTGGTGGACAACATCGCGTTCACCGACGCCGGCAAGATCGACCGTCGTGCTGTCGTCGACCAACTGGCTGCCGGGGTCCCCGGTTCGGACACGGACAAGCCCGGCTACCGGGCGCCGTCGACACCGCTGGAATCCGCTCTTGCCAGCATCGTCGCGGACTTGCTCGGCCCGGATCGGGTCGGTGTTGACGACGACTTCTTCGCCCTCGGCGGCGATTCGGTGCTGGCCACCCAGGCGGTGGCGCGAATCCGCTCCTGGCTGGACAGCCCGGACATCATGGTTGCCGACATCTTCGCCAACCGAACCGTTTCGGCACTCGCCGGGTTGCTCGGTCGCCGCGAGCGCGACCCGGGC
>DASYJS010000038.1:0-2448 GCA_035996225.1 Mycobacterium sp.
GTGAACCGACACGTGGGTAACCGCAACGGGGAGACGGTGTTGCGATACAGCTGAATCAAGAAAATCAGGGCGCGGGCCATCATCGCGGCGTTCCATCGAGCAGCCGCGCCCGATCGAGCGCCGCCCGCAGCTGCTGTTCGAGCCGGGCCGAGACGGCGTCCCTGCTACTCGGGAGCGCGCGGATGACGATCTGGTCGCCGGGGCTCAGGTCCGCGATGACCGATCGCGCCACATGCCGCAGCCGCCGCGCCACCTGATGTCTTTGCACCGAGTTGCCCACGGTCTTCGCGACCACCAGGCCCACCTTGGGACCGACGCCATCGGCGTCACTGGATCGGCGTGCGTGCACCACGATGTCGGGCTGCGCCGACCGCACCCCTCGATTGACTGTGGTACCGAATTCCGTCGACCGCGTCATCCGGTTCCGCGCCGGAAGCACCGCGCTAGACCCCGCGTCGATTTACGCAGTCAGCGCGCGGCGGCCCTTACGACGCCGGCTGGACACGATCGACCGGCCGGCTCGGGTCCGCATCCGAAGCCGAAACCCATGCACCCGCGCGCGGCGCCGGTTGTTGGGCTGAAAGGTCCGCTTGCCCTTGGCCACGGCTGTCACTCCTCGTTGCGTGTGGCAACCGCTTCTGACGCACAGGTCTGAACGCGATCGCCGTTGGTAAGCTCGTCGTCTTGCTCGCTAGCCGGCGCGGTCTCCGTACAACTCCGGATCGCAGCCGTGTCACCACGTTCGGGCGACTGTTCGAGGGTACTGACGAGATTTCCCTAGGTCAAACCACTGTCAGCCGCCCCCGAAGCGTTGACTTCAGTCACAGCAGTCACCGCCTCGGCGCCGCCCAGAAGTATCCCCCGGGCAATGTTGCAGAACGGTTGGCACTAAGGCTGAAAACTGTTAGCTTCTGCCAATGCCGTTCCGCCATCGGAGCGGCGACAGACAACGAAGCGAGGAAGCCCGAAAGGTCGCGAGCCCACAGAGTGCGGAACCACTGTGACGAGCCCAGGCACGCGGCGTCCTCGCCGGTAGATAACAGATCGACGGCAGCTGTCCTTGTCCACAGCCTGTGGATAACTATGTGGACAGTTAGTCTTCGTTCTCTTGGTGGTCCCTTGGACCAGCCTGAGGGGGTTCCCGTCATTGACAGCTGACCCCGACCCACCGTTCGTCGCCGTCTGGAATATGGTGCTTGCCGAACTCAACGGCGATACCCGAACCGGCGGACCACTCAACGGCGAGCCTGCGACACCCACGCTCACCCCACAGCAAAGGGCCTGGTTGAAGCTGGTCAAGCCGCTCGTGATCACCGAGGGGTTTGCCCTGCTGTCCGTTCCGACCAGCTTCGTCCAGAACGAGATCGAGCGGCACCTGCGCGAACCGATCATCTCGGCATTGAGCCGACAGCTCGGCCAGCGCGTCGAACTGGGTGTGCGTATCGCCAGCCCCACCCCAGAAAACCCCCACGAGGGGTTCACCACCGCCGCGGACATCTACGGCGAAACCGAAGCCGACGAGATCGACGAAGTGAGCGAGGCGCTTGCCAGCGCCGAGGAGAGTTGGCCGACGTACTTCTCCAGCGGACCACGCCGGATAGCCGCGACCGACGACAATTCGGTCAGCCTCAACCGCCGCTACACCTTCGACACCTTCGTCATCGGAGCGTCGAACAGGTTCGCTCACGCCGCCACCCTCGCGATTGCTGAGGCGCCGGCGCGCGCGTACAACCCGCTCTTCATCTGGGGTGAATCCGGCCTCGGTAAAACTCACCTTTTGCACGCGGCGGGCAACTACGCGCAGCGGTTGTTTCCAGGCATGCGTGTCAAGTACGTCTCGACCGAGGAATTCACCAACGACTTCATCAACTCGCTTCGCGACGACCGCAAAGCCTCGTTCAAACGCAGCTACCGGGACATCGATGTGCTACTCGTCGACGACATCCAGTTCATCGAGGGCAAGGAAGGCATCCAGGAGGAGTTCTTCCACACGTTCAACACGTTGCACAACGCGAACAAGCAGATCGTCATCTCCTCGGACCGGCCGCCCAAGCAACTGGCCACCCTGGAAGACCGGCTGCGCACGCGATTCGAGTGGGGACTGATCACCGACGTCCAGCCGCCCGAGCTGGAAACCCGGATCGCGATCCTTCGCAAGAAGGCTCAAATGGACCGGCTGGATGTTCCCGACGATGTCCTCGAACTGATCGCCAGCAGCATCGAGCGCAACATCCGCGAACTCGAGGGCGCGCTGATCCGCGTGACCGCCTTCGCTTCGCTGAACAAGACACCCATCGACAAGTCGCTGGCCGAGATCGTCCTGCGGGATCTGATCGCGGACGTGAACAGCATCCAGATCGGCACCGCCGGCATCATGGCTGCCACCGCCGAGTACTTCGAAACGACCGTCGAAGAACTTCGCGGCCCCGCTAAGACCAGGGCCCTGGC
>DASYJS010000039.1:0-2495 GCA_035996225.1 Mycobacterium sp.
GACGAGAGGGGGTCACGCCGATAGCTCTTTTCTTCGAGCGTGCGCGAAATTGGTGGATCGGCTCCGATCCCGGGCTGTTGCGACTGCGATCGGCGGTCCGGACGACGGCCGCGCTGGCCTGCTCCCTCGCGCTGCTCTCGCTGCTGACGAAGGCGACGGGCCAGCCGCTGACCGTCGCGTTGCTGGGCGTCGTCATCACGATGATCGCCGCCCGGTCCGTCAACGAGCCTGACCCGCACCAGCAGCGGATCACGATGGCGCTGCTGCCGGTGCCCGGGGCGCTGTCAATCACCGCGGCGACGCTGCTGGCTCCGCATCCGATCGCGGCCGATGTCGTCTTCGTGGCGGTGGTGTTCTGTGCGGTCTACATTCGCCGCTTCGGGGTCCGCGGCAGGGCGCTGGGCATGGTCGCGTTCATGTCCTACTTCATGACCTTGTATCTGCGGGCCGGCCTCGCGGAGTTGCCCTGGCTGATCCTGGCCATCGTGGTCGGCACGGTGTGCACGTTTGTGATGAGCACCTACGTGCTGCCCGATCAACCAGAACGCGTGCTGCACTCCACTATTCGGGCGCTGCGCGCGCGGATGGCGATCGTGATCGACACCACCGCTGAAGCGGTACGCACCGGCCGCCTCGACGAACGGCGACGCCGCCACATGCGCACCCGCACCATCCGGCTCAACGAGACCGCCCTGATGGTGCAGGACCAGATCGAGGACAAAGCCAACCCCGCCCTGCTGTACCGCGGGGTAACCGCCGAACAACTCTCCCCCTGGCTATTCGACGCCGAACTCGCCATCGAATGGGTCGCCACCGCGGGCCGGCGGGCAGCAGTCGTCGCGTCCGAAAATCCCTCATCGATACCCGCCGTCACCCGTGCCGAACTGGTCGCGGCGCTCTCCTTGCTGTCGCGAGCGATGCGGGTACCGCAGGAAGGCGGCCTTCGACAGGCTGCGAGCCAGGCTCAACGGGTCCTGGACCGGCAACTGAGCGCCCCCGCGAACGATGACGAGGGCGACGCCGCGGTGCGCCGCCTTGCCTTGGCGATCATCAATGCGGCCACCGCGACGGCAGAGGTGCGGGCAATCGTGGAGGGCGCCGTAACCGGTCACGCCGCCCCCGTGGAGAGCGCCGACGGCGCGGTGCCGCCGGCACCCGACGACGAGCAACTTGAGCACGGCCTGCGGCAGACGACCCGGCAGGCCATCCAGGTCGCCGTCGCCGCGTCGCTGGCGATCGTGACCGGCGAGTTGTTGGCGCCCACCCGGTGGTACTGGGCGGTGATCGCGGCATTCGTGATCTTCGCGGGCACCAAATCCTGGGCCGAAACGCTCACCAAGGGCTGGCAACGGCTGCTCGGCACCATGCTCGGCGTGCCCGCCGGCGTGTTGGTGGCCACGCTGTTCGCCGGCGACAAGACGGCTTCGCTGGCCGCGATCTTCGTATGCCTGTTCTGTGCCTTCTATTTCATGACGGTCACCTACAGCCTGATGACCTTCTGGATCACCACAATGCTTGCGTTGCTGTACGGCCTGCTCGGCCAGTTCTCCTTCGGGGTGCTGATGCTGCGGATCGAAGAGACCGCGATCGGTGCCGTAATCGGAATCGCGGTGGCCGTCCTGGTGCTGCCGACGAATAGCCGAACCGCCATCCGCACCGACACCAAAACTTTTTTGACCAGCCTGTCCGACCTGATCGAAATCTCCACGGCCACCATGTTCGGCGGTGACGAGGCGGTGAGCCCAACCGAGCAAGCCCGTCAACTCGACCGAAACCTGCAGCAGTTCCGGGTCACCGCCAAGCCGCTGCTGGCAGGTGCCGCCGGCCTTGCCAGCCGCCGCAGCATCCGGCGCGGCCTACGGATATTCACCGCGTGCGATCGATACGGGCGGAGTCTGGCCCGCAACAGCGAGCGGTACCAGGATCCCGTTGGCTCGCAACCGCTTTGCGATGCCTTCACGTCGGCCGCGACACAGACTCGGCGCAACATCGAGGCGTTGATCGCGATGGTCGACGGTGTGGGCGCGCTGACGGTCGATTCCGCGACCGACGACCTGGACTCCGCCGAGTGCCGGGCTCGCCATCACGACGACGAGGGCGAACTGCGCCTCGATACCCGGCGATTCCTCACCGCGGTGCACGCGCTTCGCCAGATCGAACGGTCGATCGTGACCGGGGCGATCAACCTCGGTGCACGTGACAGCCTGAAAGTTCCCAGTCCAACAGTGACCGGTTAGATCACCGAAAGGCGCAGCAGCATGAAAATCACCGGCAACACCATCTTCATTCCCGGCGCGACCAGCGGGATCGGCTTGGCGCTGGCGCTGCGCCTGCAGGCCAAAGGCAACACCGTCATTGTCGGGGGCCGCAGGACCGAATTGCTCGAGCAGATCGCCGCGGAACATCCCGGTATCCATACCGTGCAGATCGATACCGCCGACGCCGCGAGTGTGCGCTCGGCCGCCGACGAGGTGCTGGCGCGTCACGCCAACCTG
>DASYJS010000040.1:0-6486 GCA_035996225.1 Mycobacterium sp.
GGGGTCCTGCACGTACATAGGGCCGTCGACACCGTGCAGGGGCGAACCCAGCCGGGCATTGCATTCGGCGCGCAGGAAATAGGGCAGCACCTCGTCGTAACCCCACCCGGTGGCACCATGCTCGCTGCGCCAACGGTTGTAATCACTCGGGTTCCCACGGTTGTAGACCATGGCATTCAACGACGAGCAGCCACCCAACATCCGGCCCCGTGGCACGGCAACCCGGCTACCCGTGCCAGCCTGCAGCACGCTTCGATAGGCCCAGTCCATCTCGGTACCGAACAGCATGCCGAACAAGGCTGGAATGTGTACTTCGGGTGCCGAGTCGTCGCCGCCGGCCTCCAGCAGCAGCACCCGGGCCGACCCGTCGGCGCTGAGCCGGTTAGCGAGCACACACCCAGCACTGCCCGCACCGACCACGATGAAATCGAACACGCCTGTTTCGGACATGAGCTTAAACTCCTGTGGCACAAGGGAATCAGACGAAGATAAGTGGCCGCATTGGTCGCGGCCAGGACGGCGTCTAGGAAATCGGCGTCGTTCGAGCGTTGCGCTCGATGCTGGCGGCGAACAGCGGAGTCTCGCGTCGGTTGTGGTCAGTGACGGCTTCTTGCAAACCCGCTGCGGTCTGTTCGAAGGTCTGGCCCGCCGCCGCGAGTGCGTCGAGGAAGGCCCGGGTGGGATAGCTGATCACCAAGTTGGTGAACTGGCAGGTTTCCGCGTCCAGGGCGGTCACGCTGAGATCCCAGATCACCTGAATTTTGGTCCAGCCCATCGGTGTTTGCAGATCACTAAGCGACACCATGTGGCAGTGGTGGGCCTCGTGCACCTCAGCCACGTAGTGCTGGACCACCAGGCTGCCACCGACCTCCTCGACATTGATCGACATCGGCCGACCGTCATCGGTCGTCGTCGATCCCGCTGCGATGTGATCCGGCGGAGCGCAGCGCTGATATTCCGCGTCAGGCAAATTCAGCAACCAGTCAGCGACGTTGACCTTGTCGATCGGCGCCTGGATGATCGCGGACTGCGTGGTGCGAACCAGGACCATATCCGTCCGTACGTCGGCGACCGTCACGCCAGTATTTCTGTTCTTTTCGATTTCTTGCGGCTCGGTCATTGTGCTTCCCTTCCATCGGCTTACAGAGAGCCAGATTAGGAAGCAGCTACCGCGGACGATTGATCATCTGTGCAGACGTGATTGCCCGACTGCGCGAATCGATTACGCAGTTCTACGGGTCCGGCTGGGAGCGAAACCGTACTGCTTGGTGAACGCACGACTGAAGTGCGGAAGACTAGCAAACCCCCAACGGGTCGCGATTTCACCGACCGGATCATCACTGTTGACGAGGTCGGCATAACAGCGCGCCAGGCGGCGGCCCCGGATGTGTGCCGCCAACGAGATGTCCATCGGTTCCAAGACGCTGTACAACGTGCGAATGGACACGAAATGGGCGGCCGCTACCGCGGCCGGGTTCAACGCAGGGTCGGCGAGATTGTCCTCAACGTATCCGAGGACCCGGTCGCACAGCTCCCGCGCACCGCGACGCCCTGGCGACGGCCGGATCGTGCCACCGAGGTCAGCGAGCATCTGCATCACCAGCGCCGCTGCCTTCTCGGTGGCCTGCGCGCTCATGGATGGCAGAGTTTCACTGAGCACCGCCAGCACGTCGAAAACGGGCCGCACCAAACTGGGTTCACGGCCCGGCACGACCCGCACGCTTGCCCGGGTGTGAAACCCGGGCAGCAGGGCGTCGGCCAGCCTGCGCGGCAAAACCAGTGTCCGTTTGCGCACTGTCTCGGTTATCTCGTAGGCGCCGCTGATGTCGGTGTCCCACACCATCAGGTCGCCCGCACGCAGGGCGAGAACGTCGTCGTGCTGATAAATGAACTCCCGGCCGGCCAGCACATACTGCAGTCCGACCACATCGCGCGAGGTTGCACTGACTTGCCGGGGCTTTCTGAAACCCCCGTGCGGGGACGTCACCCCGTCGACCAGACGCAGCTGCCCCAGCGGTTGCTCTCGCACGGTCGCTGAAAACATCTCGAGGTTGCCGGCCGTGCCGGTCATCGCGAACGGCAGATAGCAGTTGCGCAGCATGTCCGTGAACACGTCGACGTCGTCGGTGACTTCCCACCGCGCCGGCGCCTCGACTGTCATAAGACCATCAGCTTAATAACCGCGAAGATGCCGGGACCTGTGTTGTGCAGCACATTTGGCCGCTACGGGACGATCGCCATGAACACGTAGGCCGCGAGCAACACCAGATGCACCTCGCCCTGCAGCCGGGTCGCCCTGCCCGGCACCACGGTGAGCATGCTGATCACCACGGTCACCGCGAACAGCACTAGTTGGGTCGGGCCCAGGCCGAGCACCAGCGGTCCTTTCAGCCAGATCGAGGCCAGCGCGATGCCGGGAATGGTGAGCCCGATGCTGGCCATCGCCGAGCCGTACGCGAGGTTGAGGCTGGTCTGGATGCGGCCCGCCCGCGCCGCCCGCACCGCCGCGAGCGTCTCCGGCAGCAGCACCAGGGCCGCGATCACCACACCGACGAATGAGTGCGGGAACCCCGCGGCTAACACCAAATGCTCGACGGCCGGCGATTCCTGTTCGGCCAGCCCCACCACCGCCACCAGCGCGGCGAGCAGCAGCCCCACGCTCCTCAGCGCCGCGGCGCTGGTCGGCGGCTCTGCATGGCTTTCATCGTCGAAGAGGCCGTGTTGCCCCTTCTGCGCGATCGGCAGGAAGAAGTCGCGGTGCCGGACCGTTTGAGTGAAGACAAACATCAGGTAGAGCAGCAACGAGGCGACGGCAGCGAATTCGAGCTGCCCGGGCGAGAATTCTTGCCCCCCGCGGGTGGTGGTGAAGGTGGGCAGCACCAGGCTCAGGGTGGCCAGCGTGGTGAGCGTGGCCAGCGCGGCGCCGCTGCCCTGCGGGTTGAACAACGTCACGCCATAGCGATGAGACCCCAGCAGCAGTGACAACCCGGCAATGCCGTTGGTCGTGATCATCAACGCCGCGAACGCGGTGTCCCTGGCCAGCGTCGCCGCTTCGTTCCCGCCGGACGCCATTAGCTCGATAATCAGGGCCAGCTCGATGACCGTCACCGCGGCGGCCAGCACCAGCGACCCGAACGGCTCTCCGACCCGGTGCGCGACCACCTCCGCGTGGTGCACCGCGGCCAGCACGGCGCCGATGAGGAGCACCGCCTGCACCGCGGCGAGTGCCGGTCCGGGCTTCGCACCCCAGGTCAATGCCAGCGCGACGAGGGCAATCAACGGCACGACCACGTTCCAGGACACCCGTTTCAACATCGCCTGCCATTCTCACCGAAATCGTCAGCCAGTGCGTGTTCGAGCGGACGCGCGATTACCGGTTGCCGCGGTCACCGCCTCAGTAGCATGCTCACATGCCGCAAAGCGATGGGCTACCCGAAGGCGCGGTGTTCGCTGGATACACGATCGTTCGGCGTCTGGGGGCCGGCGGAATGGGCGAAGTGTATCTGGCGCAGCACCCGCGGCCGCCGGTCGCGGCCAACGGATTGGACCTAGCCGCCGGCTAATTCCCGGGTTCCAGTAGCACGTCGGCGTCGAAGCAGCTGTGGTCCCCGGTGTGGCAGGCGCCGCCGACTTGATCGACGGTCAACAGCACGGTGTCGCCGTCGCAGTCCAGGCGCACCGAGTGCACATGTTGTGTGTGGCCCGACGTCGCGCCCTTGATCCACTGCTCGCCGCGGGACCGCGAATAGTACGTGGCTTCACGGGTTTCCAGGGTGCGGGCCAGCGCCTCGTCGTCCATCCAGGCAACCATCAGCACGTCGCCGCTGGTCTGCTCCTGCACGACGGCGGTGAATAGGCCGTCGGCATTGCGCTTGAGCCGCGCGGCGATGTTCGGGTCGAGCGTCATCGCACCGTGATCCCCTCTGCGGCCATCGCTGCCTTCACCTGCCCGATCGTCAGCTCACGGAAGTGAAAGACGCTGGCCGCCAATACCGCATCGGCGCCGGCGTCGACCGCGGGTGCGAAGTGGCCCACCGCCCCGGCGCCGCCGCTGGCGATCACCGGAACCGTGACCGCGGCGCGGACCGCGCGCAGCATTCCCAGATCGAACCCGGCTTTGGTGCCGTCGGCGTCCATCGAATTGAGCAGGATCTCTCCCACCCCCAGATCGGCGCCGCGGGCGGCCCACTCGACGGCGTCGATACCGGTACCGCGACGGCCGCCGTGCGTGGTGACCTCCCAGCCCGACGGCGTCGGCGCCGAACCGGGCGGCACCGTGCGGGCGTCGACGGACAACACGATGCACTGCGACCCGAATTGCCTTGACATCTCTGCCAGCAAGTCGGGGCGGGCGATCGCGGCGGTGTTGACCGAAACCTTGTCCGCCCCCGCCCGCAGCAATACGTCGACGTCGGCCACGGTGCGAACGCCACCGCCGACCGTCAGCGGGATGAACACCTGCTCGGCGGTGTGGCGCACCACGTCCAGCATCGTCGCCCTGCCCGACGAGGACGCGGTCACGTCGAGAAACGTCAGCTCGTCGGCGCCCTCGGCGTCATAGGCCGCGGCGAGTTCCACGGGATCACCCGCGTCGCGCAGGTTCTCGAAATTGACTCCTTTGACGACCCGCCCGTCGTCGACGTCCAGGCACGGAATCACCCGCACCGCAAGGTCGGTACCCGTATACATCTCAGTAGTCCTCCGGTCGGCCGGCGCTGCGTGCGATCTCGAGGATCTCCCCGTAGGCACCGGGAGCCGCGGCCAGCACCGACCGCGACTCGGGGGTCCACGGTTGGCCGGCCAGATCGGTGACAGTGCCCCCCGCGGCGCGGACCTGCGCGACGCCCGCGGCGTGATCCCACACATAGCCACCGAAACTGACCGCGCCGGCCAGTATTCCGTCGGCCACATAGACGAGGTCAATGCCGGTCGACCCGTGCATGCGTAATCGCGAGGACACCGTGCTGAGCTTTTCCAGCACCGCGACCCGATAACGTCCCGGGAAACGGCCCCGGGACTCGGCGTTGAATGTGCCGACGCCGATCAGGCCGTCTGCCAGCTGCGTGTGCGTCAACGACGGTTGTGCGACACCGTTTTTCATCAGCGGGCCATCGGCTACGGCGGTGTAGCGATCGTCGGTGAACGGCATCCAGGTCAGGCCTGCGACCGGCTCACCGTCGTGCAGCAGGCCCAACAGAATCGCCGCCATCGGTGATCCGGCGGCGTAGTTGAAGGTGCCGTCGATCGGGTCGAGCACCCACACCCATGGTGAATCGACGGGCGAGCCACCGAATTCCTCGCCGTGCACTCCGATTCCAGTGGCCGCCTCCAGCGCAGCGACGACCTGGCGCTCGATCGCAAGATCAACTTGGGTGGCGAAGTCGTTGCCCTTCTTGCGAACCGCCGAGTCGGCGCGACGGCCGGCCACGAACTGCTCTACTGCTGCGTCGAGGATCCCCGACGCCTCGGCCAGCAATGCGTTGAGATCCACTGGTTTACACCCGTACCGCGTCCAGCGCCTGCGGCAAGGTGAATCGCCCGGCGTAGAGCGCCTTGCCCACGATGGCGCCCTCGACGCCACGGTCGGTGAGAGTGGCGATGGCGCGCAGGTCGTCGAGGCTGGACACGCCGCCCGACGCGATGACCGGGACGTCGGTGCGGTCGGCGACGCGAGCCAGCAGGTCGAGATTGGGACCGCCCAGCGTTCCATCCTTGGTGACATCGGTGACGACGAACCGCGAACATCCCTCGCTGTCAAGACGTTCCAGCACGCCCCACAGGTCGCCGCCATCGGTCTCCCAGCCGCGCCCGCGCAGTCGGTGCCGGCCTTCAGGATTGGTGATGTCGATCTGGACGTCCAGGCCGACCGCGACCTTGTCACCATGCTCGGTGATCGCCCGCGCACACCACTGCGGATTCTCCAGCGCCGCCGTGCCCAGGTTGACCCGGGCGCACCCGGTGGCCAGCGCCGCGGCCAGGGAATCGTCGTCGCGGATCCCGCCGGACAACTCCACGTTCACGTCGAGCTTGCCCACCACCTCGGCGAGCAGTTCGCGGTTGGAACCGCGGCCGAACGCGGCGTCCAAGTCCACCAAATGGATCCAGTCGGCACCGTCGCGCTGCCAGTTCAGCGCCGCGTCCAGCGCGGAGCCGTACTCGGTTTCGCTGCCGGCCTTGCCCTGCACCAGGCGCACGGCACGACCTTCGACGACGTCGACGGCGGGTAACAAAATCAGCGGCATCTACAGTCCCTCAACCCAGTTGTTCAAGACGGCCGCACCGGCATCCCCGCTTTTTTCCGGGTGGAATTGGGTGGCGGCCAGCGGTCCATCCTCGACCGCGGCCAGAAACGGCACCTGATGGGTGGCCCACGTCTGCACGGCTTCCGATGATCCCTCCCAGCGCTGCGCGGCATAGGAGTGCACGAAGTAGAACCGGGCGGACGCGTCCAGTCCCTTGAAAAGCCTGCTGCCCGAGCCGGATTGC
>DASYJS010000041.1:0-17847 GCA_035996225.1 Mycobacterium sp.
CGAGACCTACTGGCCGGGCGCGGTGCGGTGGTATCGGGGGGAAGCCGCGGTATCGGACGCGCCGTCGTCGAACTGCTATGCGACCTCGGCGCCGGCGTGGTGGTCAACGGCCGTGACCCTGATGCCGTCGCGGAGACCGTCGCTGCGATCAGCGCGTCGGGCGGGCGGGCCAGTGCCGTGGTTGGGGCCGCGGACGACGAGACTATTGCCGCGTCGCTCATCGATACCTGCCGCGACACGTTCGGGTGTCTAGACATCCTGATCAACTGCGCCGGGATCGCCGAGCCGCCCGGCTCGTCGATCCTGGACATCTCGCCCGACGAATTCAATCGGCTGATGAGCGCTCATGTTGGCACGGTGTTTCACACCTGCCGGCTCGCGGCACGCGCAATGGTCGCGCAGGGGCACGGGACGATCATCAACACCAGCTCGGTCGCGTTTCTCGGTGACTACGGCGGCACCGGCTACCCCGCGGGCAAGGGCGCCGTCAACGGGCTCACGGTGGCCATCGCCGCAGAGCTCAAAGCCAAAGGTATCCGGGCCAATGTGGTGTGTCCGGGCGCGAGGACGCGACTGTCCACCGGAGCCGACTACGAAAAACACATCGAGGACTTGCACCGCCGCGGATTGCTGGACGACGTGACCATGCGGGCCTCGTTGGATAGCGCTCCGGCTGCGTTTGTGGCCCCCCTCTATGCCTATCTCGCCAGCGATCTGGCGCAGGATGTCACGGGTCAGATCCTGGTTGCCGCAGGCGGATTCGTCGGCCGGTTCGATCGGCCGACGCCGTCGGTGTTGGGGTATCGCGACCATCATGACGCCGCACCTTGGTCGATCGAGGACCTGCACGAGATGATCGGCGCGCGGGGCTAATTCACGAGCACGAAAAGCCCGAGAAGCGCGGCGTAGACGACCACGATCGCCGCCGCTCCGGCCACGCTGATCCGGGTCGACGCGCCATCGATTGGGTCGAGCCAACGTCGAAAGGGCCGTGAAACGGCCGGTACCAGGACCCACTGCAACGCGACGATGCTGACGACGTTGCCGGCGAATACCGACAGCGACTGGTTGACTCCAAGATTGCCCAGGGCCGGGGAGAGGGACTTCGAAAGCACCATCACGGTCGGATAGAGGCCAAGCAGTACCAGCATCGCCGTCTTCCACGCCGGCGTGATCCTGGTCTGCCCGTCGGCAACTCGAATCGTGGATCCGAACGGTGCGCTGCGTGCCAACTGGGCGAAGTCGCGTGTCAATTCTCCGCGCAGGCGGGGCAGCGCTTCCTGGCGTTCTCGCGAGCGCATCCACTCGGCCAGCTGATCTGCGCTGCGGAATCGGAGCACCGACGTCCACTGTCCGGCGGAATCGGCGGGAAACACCGCGGTGCCTTCGTATCCGGGAAAAGCGGAACTGCTGCGCGTCAGTTCCGTTTGGGCGGCGATGAATTCAGCTTCTTTGCCGGGCGTCACGCTGTGCAGGAAGATGCCGACGTTGGCGGCGGGTGCCTCGCCCCGAGTCAGGATCAGATCGGAGGAGCACCGCCACCAGCCCTGCGATTCGCCCTCGCGGAGTATGGCACGGCGCTCGGCGCTGTCCAACCAGGCATCAAGTAATTCGGAATTGCTGAAGGCGACCTCGACGCCCCAATCGAGCGGCCGGTTTCCTTGAACCGATTCGCGCGCGCCTACGTGTCCAGGAGAGTGACGAGCCGAAGCAAGGTAGCTGGCCACCCAATGGCCGAAACGCCCAGAATCGGAGGGCGGATGGAAAAGCGTGATCGCGCAGGCGCCAGTCATATCAGCTGTTTACCATCCCCGCGGGGGCGGTCGAGGCGGCCGCTTCGGGTCCTGGTGATCGGTGCCGGAGTTAGCGGTATTTCGGTTGCCCGTGGATTGCTGCGAGACGGCCACGATGTCACCGTCTTCGACCAGCGCCCGGATACACGGGCAGGGGGCGGCGCCGTGACCATCTGGTCCAATGGCGAGACGGTGCTGCGCCAGCTGGGCGTCGACATGGAGGATGCCGGTCAACTGCTGTCCAGCGTGCGGGTGCTGACGTCGAAGGGTCACCGGGTCGCCACGTTGGACGTGACCACGATGGCCGAGCGGCTGGGCGCACCTGTTCGGATGGTCCCACGCCGGGTTGTGCTGGAACGGCTGCTGGCAGGCTTTCCGGCCGATCGCATCCGATGCAACTCCCGCGCGGCCCGGGTGACCACGATGCCCGACGGCGTCGCGGTCGGGTTCGAAGACGGCAGCGTGGTCGAAGGCGACCTGTTGATCGGTGCCGACGGTCTGCATTCGGTGATCCGAGATGTGGTCGGCGCGCAGGCCGCCGAGCCGACAGGCTGGTGCAGCTGGCAGGGCCTTGTCAGCCTTCCCGAGATCGTCGACAGGGAGATCGCTTACATCGTCATCGGCGAGCGTGGAAACACCGGCATGTGGCCGGCCGGCGGAGCCAACGTGCAGTGGTGGTTCGACTTGCCGTGGTCCCACGATTTCGTTCGCCCACAGCGCCCCATCGAGGTGATCCGATCCAACTTCGCCGGCTGGTCCGATTGGGTCGACCTGGTACTCGCGAAATTGACCGACGAGGATCTGGCCCAGTCGCCGTACCCCCATTTCCGGCATCCGGTTTCCGGCACGTTGCCCGCCGGGGCGGTGACCTTGCTCGGCGACGCCGCACACACGATGCCGCCGACCCTCGCGCAAGGGACCAACCAGGCCTTGCTCGACACGATGGTGTTATGTAAAGCGATTTCAAGTCTCGGCGCTAACGGAAGCAGCGCTCACCTTTCGCGGGCGCTGCGCTGGTATGAGAAGACCCGGCGGCGCCAGGTGAGCGCCGTGTCCCGGGTGGCGTCGCTGCAGGTTGCCCATGGCGAGTCCGTGTTGAGACCGGCGGCGTTGATGTCAGATCGATTGCACACCTGGGCATTGACCAAATTCGTCCGGTTGACGAGTCACCCCCGGATCGCCACGCAGATCGATCGCGATCTCGCGGCAGCAACTCCTATTGCGTCGTCCCCACGGTGACCAGAACCAGAGTCGTCGAGGTCCAACCGGCTCACGCGCCGGCCGATACCGTACGAGTGCGGGGCGATTTCGATGCACCGTCGCGCTGGCTATGGCTCGTTAAGTGGTGCGTGCTGGCCGTGCCGCACTATCCGATCCTGATACTTCTTTATCTGGTGTATCCGTTGCTGACGGTCGTGGCCGGCGTCGCGATCCTGTTCACCGGACGGTATCCGCGCCCGATCTTCGACTTCAATGTCGGCGTGCTGCGCTGGTCGTGGCGAGTGATGAACTACCGGTTCCCGATGAACAGCACGGACAAGTACCCGCCCTTTACGCTGGCGGCCCGGCCCGACTATCCGGGCGACCTCGACGTCGAATATCCCCAGCACCTGACGAATTGGGCCGTACTCGTGAAGTCGTGGTTGTTGGCGCTCCCACAGATACTGCTGTGCTGGGCGCTGGAGCCACTGCTGCAGGTGCTCACCGTGATCGCTGCGGTGGCGTTGTTGTGCACCGGGAGGATTCCGCAGGGGATGTTCGATCTCCTGCTGGGGATCGTGCGATGGCGCTACCGGGTGGCAGTGTATGTATCGTTGATGCGTGACGAATATCCGCCATTCCGCATGGACCTTGGTAGCAGATAACGTCCGGTAATCCGTTGTTTGCCTACATTTATCGGCTCGGCCAGCCGGTCTTCGATCGCCTTTTCTACAACCGGTATCGCCGAGACGCGATCGCCCACGCGACGGGCCGGCTGCTGATGGTGGGTCTCGGACCGGGAACCGACTTGAAGTTTGTGCCGCCCGCGGTGACTGCGATTTCCGCGGTCGAGCCGGTGGCCGCGTTCCGGCAGATGGCGTCTCGTCTCGCGCTTCGCCACGGCATTACCGCAAACATCGTGGAGGGGACGGGCGAGTCGATACCGTTCGGCGACAACAGTTTCGACTCGGTCCATATCGGGCTGGTGTTGTGCTCGGTCGACGATGTCGCCGTGACGCTGGGGGAGATCCGGCGTGTCCTGGCGCCGGGAGGCAGGTTGGTTGTCCTCGAGCACGTGCGCGGAGAGGGCGTAACAGGCCGGTTCCAGGATCTGATCGCCAAGCCGTGGTCATGGTTGGCCGGCGGGTGTGAGCCGAACCGGCGAACCGTGGATTCCATCGCCGCCGCCGGATTCGATACCCGGGGCCTGCACTGGCTTGCGCGCACCCCGGTGCCGTTTCCGTGCAAACCCCATCTGCAGGGGTTCGCCACGCTCGTGGAATAGCTCTTACTCGACGCCGACCGCTTCGATGATGTTCAGTCGCGCTGCGCGGCGTGCCGGCGGCACCGAGCCGAGCAGGCTGATTGCCAGTGCGCCAAGCGTGAAGGCAAGCGCCATCCAGCTCGGCCGGAAGGTGACGTGGAAATTCATCATGTCGCCGCTTACGAGACTGAACAACCACTGGTCCACGCACCCCAGCAGCAACCCCAAAACACCGCCCACAACCCCGATCCCGGCCGCTTCGGCCAGCACCATCCGCAGGGTGAACCGTCGGCTGGAGCCCATTGCGCGCAGCACACCGATTTCGCGGCGTCGTTCAAGCACGGAGAGCGTCAAGGTGTTGAGCAGCGCGACCCCGGCCACCAGCACAACAATGATCCAGACGGCGTTGGCGATGAACTGGCTCTGATGCATCGGCGCTTCGAGGCCCGCCAGCTCGGCGTGACCGTCATAGACGTAGTTCGGTGCGGGCACCGCCCCGCGGATATCGGTCAGCAGGCGACGCGGATCCACGCCTGGGGCCGCAGCGATCTGCAGGGTGGTTGTCACCGGGCGGTCGAACCACGTCCGCATGTGATCCAGACTCATCCCGACCGTGCCGATAACTGTCGAGAAATACGGAACCAGGGCCAGCACCGTCGCTTGCTGCACGCCGTGTGGGGTTTGCATGCGTAGTTGGTCACCGACCCGGACGTGCAGACTCTTGCCTAGATTCTGCGAGAGCACGACCCCGCGACCGGCCAACACCTGGTCACGCACCTGCGCGTCAAGCGCCCGGTACAGCGGATCGGCGGTTCCGTCGGAAAATCCATCGAGCATCACCCGCGTGCCCCCGACCTCGGCGAACCCGAACGCGCCCTCGGTGACATGCCCGACGCCCGGCACGGTGGCCAGCTTTTCGGAAAGGTCTTGCGGCAGAGCATCAGTGGGATAGGTATCGGGGGGGCTGGCGCTGACCCACACGGGGACGTCGGCCACCGACGCGAAGATGCCTCGCGCGGAGCGAATCATGTCGGTATTCGTTCCGGTGATCGTGACGGTCGTGATGACCGCGATGACCACCGTCATGACCGTCGCCCATACCCGTCGCGGCGCGCGTTCGATGGTCGCCGCCGCCAGGGCGCCGACGGTGCCGAAGATTCGCGCGGTTGTGGCCGCGGCTTTGACGATGGGCATGGTGAGCGCGAAGCCGAGCGCCAGCTCCGCAGAGAACACGGCCGACATCGCGATAAAGGCCAAGACACCTCGCTGGTTGATGACGACCGCGATCGACACCGCGAAGACCATGACCGCTCCACCACCGCACGCGACCCGCAGCCAGCGTGGCACCCGGTCGGCCGCTGACACACCGACGGGTGCCAATGCCTCAATGGGTGCGACCTTGTATACCTGCCGCGCGGCCATCGCCGAGGCCACCACGCTGGTGAGCGCGGTCGTCACGATGGCGGCCGGTATCGCGTAGCTGGGTAGGCAGTACTCGATGCGGGCTTCAAGGCCTTGGGTCATGGCCGCAGGTAACCGTCCAATCGCGATGCGGCCCATCAGTATTCCGATGGCCGACCCGATGGCGCCGCCGATCACCCCGAGAATTGCCGCCTCCGCGAGCATGTCGCGCACGATCGTGGCGCGGCGGCCGCCGATTGCGCGCAGCAGCGAGATGACCGGACGGCGCTGGGTGATCGCCATCGTCATCGTGGTGTAGATCAAGAACGCGCCGACCATCAATGCCACCATCGCACCCATCAGCGCCATGTAGTTCATCAGCTTGACACCGTCGCCGGCGCGCGTGGCCCGCATGCTCGGGTCGGCGACGATGGCGCGGCCGTTCACCGCTGCAGTGACTGCGGAGCGGACCTGGCCCATCTCAGCACCGGGCTTGATCGTGATCAGAATCGAGTCGAGCTGACCTTGTCTCCCGGTGATGTTCTGCGCCAACGCAAGTGGCGCCAGAACGTAATGTCCGCCGTTGAGGGCGGCAACCTCTTTGCCGGCGAGCACCTCGGTCACCGTGACCGAACCCGAGCCAAGCTGGAAGGTCTCTCCTTTCCCATGACCGATTCCCGGTCCGACGCGGACCCCGTTCGCGGGGCCGGATGGATTCGCCAATTGATCCGCCGCACCATTTTTCAGGGCGTCTTTCAGCGCGCCGCCCAACGCCGCAAGGCGGTCATCGGCACCGAACAGCAGAACCGGGCCCGACGACGTGGATACGGATGTCCGGATCATGGGCGCGGCGGTCGCCACCCCGGGAACCGCGGCGACGTCGGGAGCGATCGTGTCAGGAAATCCCGCGTCGGTAATGCCGGACACCTCCAGCGAGGCGATGCCGGCGATCCCGTCGCTGAGCCGATTGACCGAGCCGGTGATCGACCCGAAAATGCCGAATACCGCAACCAAATACATTGCGGAGACGGCCATTACCGCGATCGACGCAACCGTGCGTCGCCTGTGCACTGCAAGTTCACGCAGACTGAATACGCGTAGCCGGCTCGCGGTGGCACTTATCGCCGAACCCGGTCTCACACCAGGACCGCCGATCGCTCGTTGGAGACGATTCGCCCGTCCTGCAGCATGACCACCCGATCGGTTGCTTCCGCGGCCTCCGGGTTGTGGGTCACCATCACCACCAGCCGGCCCCGGCCGGCTTCGTGTGCGACGTCGCCAAGCAGCGTCAATATCGAAGCGCCCGTGGTGGAATCGAGGTTCCCCGTCGGTTCGTCGGCCAGGATCAACGGCGGGTCCATCATCAGTGCACGCGCCACGGCGACCCGCTGCATCTGGCCGCCCGACAGCTCCGCTGGGCGGTGCTGCGTCCGGTTTCCGAGCCCGACCCGTTCCAGCAGCCGAATCGCATCTGGTTTGGCCTTACCCAGTCGGACGCCATCAAGCAGCTTCGGGACCGCGACGTTCTCCCACGCGGACAGGGTCGGTAAGAGGTTGAAGAACTGGAAGATGAAGCCAACGCGATGATGGCGAAACTGCGACTGCTGTGCGTCATTCAGGCGGCCGATCTCGTCGCCGTCGAATTCGATGGATCCGGAATCGGGGGAGTCTAGCGCGCCGAGCAAATGCAACAAGGTGCTCTTGCCCGCACCGGAAGGTCCGACCATCGATACGAACTGCCCACCCTCGAGGCGCAGGCTGATCTCGTCGAGCGCGCGCACGGTTTGTCCACCGATGCGGTATTCGCGCACTACATCACGGAGTTCGATGGTCAGCAGTTTGTGCTTGGGGCCGGCGCAGGTGTCGATTCGTTTGAACATGATCCTCCTGCGAGTCCGCATGTGATCAGCGCGCGTCTGCCGCTACCCGCACGGCGCCCAAGGCGCTGGTACCGGGTATAACGAGACCGAACCGTGATGGGTTCAGCCCGGGGTGCTGATCGCTGGTGCGGTCGGCAAACCGAAATCGCCTGCACTGGTCGGTGAATACCGTGGCGGTATGTCTTCAAAATTTAACCGAGTGCCCCGACTCGGGGCGTAGCCCTCTATTCATCTGCTACCTAGACTCCTAGGGGTTCGGGGGGTTTTATACACAGTCACTAGTCGAGCAGGCGGCTATGGAACGACTGAGCGGGCTTGATGCGTTTTTCCTCTACCTGGAGACGCCGACACAGCCGTTGAACGTGTGCTGCCTGCTGGAGTTGAACACCTCGACGATGCCGGGGGGCTACACCTACGGACGGTTCCGCGCCGCGTTGGCGAAAAGCGTGGCGGCCGTGCCGGAATTCCGGATGAAGCTTGCGGATAACCAGCTGAATGTGGATCACCCGGTGTGGGTGGACGACGAGAAATTCCAACTGGAACGCCATCTGCAACACGTCGGTGTACCGGCGCCCGGGGGCCGCCGTGAGCTGGCCGAGATCTGGGGTTACATCGCCGGGCTGCCGCTCGACCGTGATCGACCGCTCTGGGGGATGTGGGTCCTGCAGGGCGGAGCGAACAGTGACGCGATAGTGGTGATGCTCAAGGTCCACCACGCCCTGGTCGACGGCGTCGTGGCCTCCAACCTGCTGACCCATTTGTGCAGCCTGCAGCCCGACGCGCCGGCCCCCAAGGCCGTCGGTGGCGCGGGTGGCGGTAACCCCTTGCAGATCGCGGTGAGCGGCCTGTTTGGATTTGCCCGTCGTCCGCTGCGGTTGGCCACCGTGGTGCCGGCGACAATATTGACCGTGGCGCAGACGGTGCTGCGGGCGCGTGAGGGCCGCACCATGGCTGCTCCGTTCTCTGCCCCGTCGACCCCGCTCAATGGCTCCGTCACGCGGTACCGCAACGTCGCCTACACCCAGCTGCATATGCGCGACGTTAGACGGATCAAGGTCCGTTTCGGGGTGACCGTCAACGACGTGGTGGTGGCTTTGTGTGCGGGGGTATTGCGGCGATTCCTGCTCGAGCGTGGTGAGCTCCCCGACCAGCCGCTGGTGGCCACCGTGCCGGTGTCAGTGCACGGTCAATCCGACCGTCCCGGGCGCAACCAGACCACCTGGATGTTCTGCCGGGTGGAAAGCCAAATCAGCGATCCCGCCGAACGCATCCGCGCCATCGCCGCGGGGAACAGCGCCGCGAAGGACCACACGCAAGCGATGGGTCCCACCCTGCTGCACGACTGGACCCAGTTCGGCGGGGCGACGATGTTCAGCGCGGCGATGCGGCTGCTGCCGCGCATTCCGATCAACCGCAGCGCGTACAACCTGATCCTCTCGAACGTGCCGGGCCCGCGGGATCAGTTGTATTTCCTGGGTTGCCGGGTCAACACGATGTATCCGCTCGGGCCGATCATCGGCGACGCCGGACTCAACATCACCGTGATGTCGCTCAACGGAGAACTCGGGATCGGCATTATCGGCTGTCCTGACCTGTTGCCCGACCTGTGGTCCATGGCCGACGCGTTTCCCGATGCACTCAATGAGCTGCTGGAGTGCAGCCACACAAAGGCCACGGACAGCTACCCGCCGGATGCGTGACCGCGCGAATGCCTAGGCCGCGGTTGGCTACCGGTCGGCGGGGCTCCGTTCGCACCGCTTGGTCCACAATGTCGCATGTTATGCGTGTGTGCGGAGGCCTTGCGGCCTACGCTGTCTGCGAACCGCAGGAGGGTCTTTGACAATGCAACCGAACCCGCTCGACCCCGTCGCCAGCGAACGTCTCTCGCACGCCGGCAAGATATTCACGTCCGATCTTTCGATCAATGAATTCGCGCTGCTGCATGGGGCCGGATTTGAGCCGATCGAGCTGGTGATGGGGGTTTCGGTCTATCACGTGGGATACCAGTTCACCGGGATCAAGCAGCAGTCGGAGCTGCCCGTGCTGACGGACGCGACCTACCGCGCGCGTTGGAACGCGATGTCCCGGATGCAAGCCGAGGCCGATTCGCTGGGCGCGGACGGAGTGGTCGGTGTCCGGCTCGATTGGCGTCATCAAGGCGAGGGTGAGCACCTCGAGTTCATCGCGGTCGGCACCGCCGTCCGGTACGTCGAGAAGCCGGGGGCATTTCGGCGTCCCAGCGGGCAGGCATTCACCAGCCACCTGTCCGGCCAGGATCTGACCACCCTGCTGCGCTCCGGATTCGCCCCGGTCGCATTCGTGATGGGCAACTGCGTATTCCACGTTGCCGTACAAGGTTTTATGCGAACGCTCACCCAGGTGGGGCGCAACGCCGAGATGCCGCAATGGACGCAGGGCAGCTACCAAGCTCGGGAACTGGCCATGTCACGCATGCAAAGCGAGGCCGAAAGAGACGGCGGAAACGGCGTCGTGGGTGTACATTTCGCCATCTCGAACTATGCGTGGGGACTTCACACCGTCGAGTTCTACGTGGCGGGCACCGCCGTCCGCCGCACCGGCGAGCCACAAACCATCACACCCTCGTTCGTGCTTCCGATGAGTGATTGATGACGAGTTTCGACCAAGAGCGCGCCAGCCACGCCATCGGAGCAGCCCTGGCCGGCCCCGGGGGAGTCGGACAAGTCGTCAGGGTGTTCTGCGGGGTTCCGGGCGTGATTCTCACCCCGGCGCGGCGCGGTTTTTTCCGGTCACAGCCGGAGCGGGTCCAGATCGGCGACTGGCGCTACGAGCTCACGGTCGATGGCCGCCTGAGCGCCGCCCATGTGGTCAATGGCATCGTCTTGGCCGAGGATGCCCTTGCAGCAGGCGCCGTCGGTCCGCACATCGCCCGCGCGCTTCAGCAAGTGGTGAGTAGCTATGGTCCGACGATCGTTCCCAATATTGATGCGGCCGTTGAGGTCCTCGAGGCGGCACCCCGCTTCTGACACTCGGATCATCCAGCGGCGCAACGTTCTTCGATATTGCCTCTACTCAGAGTCGGGGGCTGGTGTCACGTCGAAGGCCACGGACGCGTCGAATGCTTCCACGCGGGACCCGTGTGGCCCTCATCAGCGGGCTCAAGCCTCGACCTCCCCGCTAACATCGCTATCATTGCTCCAATAGACTCCCTACGAACGCCTGATGGTCACACGCCTCATCGGCCCAGGCCGGCAAGGATGGCTGGCATGACTTACGACCTGATCATTCGGGGCGGGACGGTAGTGGACGGTACTGGGGCGCCGGCGTGTACCGCCGACATCGCGGTCATCGACGGCGTCATCGCAGAAGTCGGCCGCGTCCAGGGCAGTGCCCGGCGCCTGGTAGAAGCCGACGGCCTCACTGTGACACCCGGATTCGTCGATGTGCACACGCACTTCGATGGCCAGGCCACTTGGGATCCGCATCTGACCCCGTCGTGCTGGCACGGCGTCACGACAGCGATCATGGGGAACTGCGGTATCGGGTTCGCGCCCGTGCGTCCCGATCGGCACGACTGGCTCGTCGACCTGATGGAGGGCGTCGAGGATATTCCGGGTTCTGCGTTAGCCGAAGGCATCACGTGGGAGTGGGAGTCATTCGGCGAGTACCTGGATGCTCTCGAGCGGATGCCGCGCGCGGTCGATGTGGGTGCTCAGATTCCGCACGCTGCGGTTCGCGGTTTCGTCATGGGGGACCGTGCACACGACACCGCGACCAGTGCGGACCTCGAGGCGATGGGCCGGATCGTCGCCGAAGGCCTGCGGGCAGGTGCATTGGGCATGTCGTTCGGGCGCACGGCGGGGCATCGCAGTGCGTCGGGCGAACCGGTACCGGGAACCTACTCTGAGGAGGACGAACTCGCCGCGCTGATGGGTGTGATGGCGGAGGTGGGTTCCGGTGTGCTGCAGGTGGTTCCGGCCGGTGTGGGTGGCGCGATGGGGGGAGACGAGCGCCACTCGATCGATGCCGAGATCGAGTGGATCACCCGCCTCGGTCAGCAGCATCGGATTCCGCTGACGTTCTTGGCGATGGTCAACGAACAGGATCCGCATGACTGGCGGAACTGGTTCACCGCGGTGCACAAAGCCAACGCAGCCGGTGCATCCATTCGGCCGCAAGTGGCCAGCCGCGCCTTCGGGATGCTGATGGGCCACCAATCGCGGATGAATCCGTTCCGACACCGGCCTACGTATCGCGCGCTGATGGAAATGCCACTCGCGCAGCGCGTCGAACGGCTCCGCGATCCAGACATCCGGTCACGGATCCTGGCCGAAACACCCGAGCCGGCGCCCCAGCCAAGCGCTGACCAACTCAACATGCACACCTTCAAGCGGCTCTACCCGCTCGGCGAAGCGCTCGACTATGAACCGGCGCGAGAGGACAGCATCGCCGCCATCGCCGAACGCGAGGGTCGCGACCCGTGGGAGGTCACCTACGACGTGCTGCTCGGCGCCGGTGGGCGTGAATTCTTGCTGTTGCCGTTACTCAACTACGCCGGCAACAACTACGACCACCTCTACGACATGATGTCGGATCCGGTGAGCCTGCAGGGGCTCGGCGACGGCGGGGCGCACTGCGGCATCATCTGCGACGCCAGCATGACGACGTATCTCCTTTCGCACTGGGTGAGGAGGCGCACCCGGGGGCCGGGACTATCGCTGGAGTATGCAGTGCACCGCTTGACCGGCGACCCCGCCGGCTTCTACGGGCTCGGTGATCGCGGGGTGCTGGCTCCGGGCCGTCGCGCCGATATCAATCTCCTCGACTTGGATCGACTCGGGCTGCACTACCCGGAGCGTGTGGAGGATCTGCCTGGCGAAGCGGGGCGATTGATCCAGCGCGCGGATGGTTACGTCGAGACGATGGTGCTGGGTGAAACCGTCGTTGCCGACGGCGAATTGACCGAGGCCAGGCCCGGCGGTCTGGTCCGAGGGCAACGTCCTGCTCCAGTGGGTTAGACAATTTACGCTGTCGGTGCGACGGATCGATATATCGCTGTGGCGCAGCTACTTTGGTGCAGGACCATCTTCCGGGTGCTCGCCCCCGTGCCGTCTGTGTAGAAATGAACTGCTCGCGCGCAGCACGCCGCGGAATGCGTACGCTGCGGTCACTATGCACAACAGGATCAGCAGGATGAACATCGGCAGCCAGTTGTCTCTGCTGTGGTTGACGTTCCACCAGACGATCGTGAAGAGCGCGGCGCAGAGCACCACCACCAGATCCCGCCAGTTGCCCCGATAGGACATCGCGGCTCTACGTAGCGCGCGACTTCGGTCTGCCCCGTCAATCAGGTCGTCGATGCGAGCATCGATCGAGCGCTGCAGTGCGTCGCGTCTTTCCGTCGCCTCCGGCGGGAGCTTCTCCAGCAAGGCCATGTCCTGCTGGATCAACCCCCGATAGTCGGGGCCTCTGAATTGCCCAGCCGCAATCGCGAGCATTGCACCACCAAAAACAGGCGCGCTATTCAGCGCGACTTGTCCCAGTCCCACCACGTCCACTCCTTCTTAATCAGGACGCCGCCGAGGACCGCCGACGCGCTCGCGGCTCGGGAGCCCGCAGCGCGTCCATTGCCTGGGCGACTTGCGGGTAGGCAATCGCGGGTCCGATCCACCGGATTAGGTAACGCCGAAGATCCGCACCGCTGCGCGCGGGTCGGCCCGGGTCTGCCAGGAACGAGTGCAGCAGCCGGAGGGTGAATTCGTTCAGCTCGTCCAGGCCCGCATCGTCGAAACCATGTTGCTCCCAATCGATATCGAAGCGGTGCAGCATCGATCGCCCGAAGGCCAGTGCGGTGTCCGACACGATGGAGATCGTTTGACCGCCGCGGTTGCGCCGGTTGAGCACCAATTCGAGCTGATTGTCGGACGCCAGCTGCTCGACGGCGAACGCGAAACTTTCCGTCACCGCCAGGATGGGGTCGGTGAGGCCTTTGAGGTGGGCCGCCAGATGATCGAGGAAGCCATCGGCCGACCGCATCGCGCTTGCCACCAGCAACGCCTGGGTTCCGGGGAAATAGCGGTATACGGTCTGTCGGGTCACGCCCAAAGCCCGGGCGACATCGGCGATCCGCATGGCCGATCCGCGCTCGTCGATGATCTTGTCCGCCGCATCCAGGATCCGCTCGATAGCCTCCTCATCGGAAGCGGGCGTGTTCCCTGCCCAGCCGTGGCTGCGCATACTCAGCGAGCGGCAAACGCGTAGTCGGTAATCATCACGGCTAGATCATATCGTCGCAGGCTAGACGATCGTTGCTGCTGCGCGTGACCGACCTGGAGTTCGGCGCTCTGACCCTCGCCGATCCCGGCGAGACACTATCCGAAGTATGTATGATCACCGCAAATCAGGAGGCCGAAACATGCGGTACGACACCGTCATCATCAATGGACGCCGGTTCGACGGAACCGGGGCGCCTTCGGCTGTTCGCAATATCGGTGTATGCGACGGCCGCGTCGCCACAATCGCCGATGGACCGCTGGACACGACGGGCGCCGATGTCGTCGACGCGACAGGGCAATGGGTGATCCCGGGATGAGCGACATTCACACCCACTGCGACATCGAAACACTGTGTGAGCCAGCGCTTTGCGAATCGCTGCGACACGGCGTGACGACCGTGATGCTGGGCTCCTGTTCGCTGTCCACGGTGTACCTGGACAACGCCGACGCGGGCGACATCTTCGGGCGTGTCGAGGCAATTCCGCGTCCTTCGGACTGTTCCATGAGCATGCTTCGTCGAGCTGCTCGATGACATAGCGTCCGGGGCAACTCGTGTTCGGTGCGGGCCAGGTGTCGCCGGTGCTGGGCAAGCAGGGGTTCGGCCAGTTCCTGCGTGCGGGCGACCCGGCTCGGGCGCTCACACCGGCGGTCTAGCGGTCAGTTACTCCGAGCCCGTTGTGGTGGAGAGGCTTTCACTGGTGTATTCGGAAAATCAGGCAACTGAGGCCCCCAAAATGAGGTTAACCGCCTCGTCGAGTTGCCCGGCGATCTCCTCGTAGTCGACAAAGCGCGCTGTCATCAGCGCGCCGGCGAACGTGATCTGCAGGGTGGATTTCACGGCGCGCGGCCACCCCGGCCCCAGCGCGGCCGCAATCCGCTTCGACACTTCTTCGCCGATCTGTTCTCGCAGCGGCTGGACCGCCGGATCGTCGGCCATCAACGCTGCTCCACAGGCGGCGCTCAACTCGGGCTCGTCGGCCACCGCCACCGCCATGTCCCGCAGCGTGGCGCTCACCCGGGTCTTGGTGGTGTCGTTGACATCCGTGTGCAGCGGCAGCCCGCGCAGGAAATGCAGATAGACCGCAGCCACCAAGGCGCTTTTCGACGGAAAGTACGTGTAAGCGCTGGCCGGCGACACTCCGGCGCCGGCGGCAACGGCGCGCATCGTCAGGTTGGCGTATGACGATTCGCGCAGCTCCGCTAGCCCGGCGTCGAGGACCTTGCGGATCGTTTGTCCTGGCCGACGATCCGACCGGCGGGCACCATCGGCACCGCCCACCGCCCTGGCCGTCGGGGCCACTTCTCTAGACACTCGTCCAGTGTAGGGAATTAGATGTGTGTGGCCAATGACTGCGCCCACGGCACATAAATGGCTCGGTGCAGCAGTGACGGCATCCGCTCTGGCCTGATTAGTCTGGCCTGGTGGACACCTAAGGGGAGGCGAATCGCATTAAATGCAGACACCTGTCCAGAACTTTGGATCATTAGTTCTCGTGGTTCGCGAGTCGTAAGGTGACGGCTGTGACCCGGGAGGACCAGCGCCGTTGGGACGAGCGGTACACGAGTAAGGGACCCGCATCCGTCGGCGTGGTTAAGCCACCCGGCATTTTCGCCGCTTATGCGGATATGTTTCCGACCACGGGGCGCGCTTTCGACATCGCCTGCGGCCAGGGATTCGCCTCCGTCTGGTTGGCCCAGCGAGGGCTGCAGGTCATCGGACTGGATGTCTCTGCGGTGGCCATCGGCCAAGCGCGGGAGTTGGCGCGGCACAGTGGCGTCGACGACCGCTGCCGCTTCGACGTCGTGGATCTCGATGACGGATTGCCGGACGGGCCACCCGTCGACGTCATCTTGTGCCACAAGTTCCGCGACCGCCGCCTCGACCACGCCTGCATCGAGCGCTTGGCGCCGGGCGGGCTGCTGGCGATGTCCGCGCTCAGTGAAGTCGATGCCGCACCGGGGCCGTTTCGCACGGCACCCGGAGAGCTGACTGCGGCATTCGCCGGATTGGATCTCGTTGCCGCCGGCGAAGGCCAAGGCCAAGCGTGGCTGCTGGCGCGGGCTTGAGCCCAGCGAAACTACCCTTGCGCGCCTTGCGCGCGGCTCGA
Organism: Mycobacterium sp.; assembly: GCA_035996225.1. Classification (GTDB taxonomy): domain Bacteria; phylum Actinomycetota; class Actinomycetes; order Mycobacteriales; family Mycobacteriaceae; genus Mycobacterium. Next base: position 15,901 of record DASYJS010000041.1, read on the forward strand.
GCGACGACGATGTTCGACCCGCCGCGTCGGTGTGGCGCTGCGGTAATTAGGTGTGTTGCTGCGGTGCGAGATCGCCGATTCGGTCGGGGCCGGATTGCTTTTCGGTGACCGACTGCTGTTCGGACGACGCCGTTGTCCGCCGGCATTCGGTCGATGCTGCCGAGGCGAGTGCGAGGGAACATTGGCGGCTGCGGGCGCCTGGTAGGGCGCGATCTCACCGACGAGCGCTTGCACCGCGTCCGAGGTGGCGGTCACCTGTTGAGGAGCGACCTTGATGCCGGCCTTGCGCATCAACACCTGGGTGTCTTGGCGCTGCTCGGGCAGGACGACGGTGACGACGTCACCGGAGCTTCCCGCCCGCGCCGTGCGCCCCGAGCGGTGCAGATAGGACTTGTGCTCGGCGGGCGGGTCGATGTGCACGACGAGTTCGACCTCGTCGACGTGCACGCCGCGGGCGGCGATGTCGGTTGCCACCAGCACCCGGGCACCGCCCGAGGCAAACATCGCCAAGTTGCGCTCGCGGGCAGGCTGAGACAGGTTGCCGTGCAAGTCGACTGACGGAACTCCCGATTCGGTGAGCTGTTTGGCGAGTTTGCGGGCTTGGTGCTTGGTGCGCATGAATAGAATCCGGCGCCCGGTACCGGAAGCAAGCCGCAGCACAAGTTCCTTCTTGGCGTCGGCATTGGCGACATGGAATATGTGATGGGTCATTTCGGACACTGGCGAGTCGACCCCATCGACGGAGTGCAGCACCTCGTTCTGCAGGAACCGCGCGACGAGCTTGTCGACGCCGTTGTCCAGGGTCGCCGAAAACATCAGGCGCTGGCCGCCATTCGGCGTAGCTGCCAGGATCCGGGTGACGCCGGGCAGAAAGCCGAGATCGGCCATGTGATCCGCTTCGTCGATCACGGTGATCTCGACCGCCTCGAGGCTGATCAGCCGCTGCTTCATCAGATCCTCGAGCCGGCCCGGGCAGGCCACCACGATGTCGACGCCGGATTTGAGTGCCGCCACCTGGCGGTGTTGTGAAACGCCACCGAAGATCGTGGTGACGCGCAGACCGCAGGCTGCTGCCAGCGGCTCAAGCGCCGCAGTGATCTGACTCGCCAGCTCACGGGTGGGCGCGAGCACCAAACCCGATGGTCGTGACGGGCGGCGCCTGCCTTCGGAGAGCCGGGTGACCAGCGGGATCGAGAAGGCAAGCGTCTTTCCGCTGCCCGTTTTCCCGCGGCCGAGTACGTCGCGGCCGGCCAGCGTATCGGGCAGGGTCGCAACCTGAATAGGAAATGGATCGGTAATGCCGCGAGCGGCGAGCGCATTGACGATTGGTCTGCGCACGCCGAGATCGGCAAAGGTTTTATCGGTGGTCACTTTTCGGTGCCTTTCAGGCATCGGTCATGCCGGACCGGCAACGTTGTTGTCGCGCGCGGTTCTCAGCACAAGTTGGCGAGATTGCCGGAGGGCAAAATCGATCGCCGCGAGACAAGCTAGTGCGGATGCACGGATCATCTGAACGTGGTGGGTTAGCCCGAATTTCGGGGCGCACCAGGTGGGATGAAGAAGCGTTCCACGACGTAGTTGACATCTAGCTGTGAGGCCAACGTTGCTGCCAGCATAGCGCACCCGGTGGATAGCGACGAAAAAGCGGACTGTGATGTCCGTCGCTGAGTTTGATCAGGATTCGAGCCTGGCCCGCACGGCCGCCATGCGCTCTTCGAGTTCGGCCTCGTCGATCACACCACGCGCTAAGAGCGAATGCGCCAGTGCAACCAACCGGCTTTCCGGGTAGGGCAGGTCGGTATACACCGTCGCCGACAGGGTGTCCTCTTCGTTGCGCCGGTCGGCAAAACTGAGTACCTCTGGGCCACAACCGCTTTGATCAAGGGCGTCACAAATGCCGTCGAGGCTCGTTTTCCATGGCGGCACCGGATTGTCGACCCCGTACTT
>DASYJS010000042.1:0-21208 GCA_035996225.1 Mycobacterium sp.
CGGGTAGGGGAGAAGGTGGTGGACGCCAAAGCCGTCGCCACCCTGTACCGCAACCACATCTCGGGCGGCGCCATCGCGCTGCTGGCGCTGACAATGCTGATCGCCGTCATCGTCGCGCTGTGGGTCTCGCGCACCGACGGAGTGGTGCTGCACTGGGTCACCGACTACTGGAATCACTTCACCCTCTGGATCCAGCACTTGGTCACGTAGTTTTTGTCAGGACGGTGCGCTCATGATCTCGTTACGCCAACATGCCTTCTCGCTGGCCGCGGTCTTTCTCGCGTTGGCCGTCGGCGTGGTGCTGGGCTCCGGCTTCTTGTCCGACACCCTGCTGTCCAGCCTGCGTGACGAGAAGCGCGACCTCTACACGCAGATCAACGGGCTCAACGACCAGAAGAATGTGCTGAACGAAAAGCTCAGCGCGGCAAACAATTTCGACAACCAGCTGGTCGGCCGGATTGTGCACGACGCGCTGGGTGGCAAATCGGTCGTCGTCTTCCGCACTCCGGACGCAAAGGACGACGACGTCGCGGCGGTCTCGAAACTCGTCGGCCAGGCCGGTGGGACCCTCACCGGGACGGTGTCGCTGACGCAAGAGTTCGTCGACGCCAACTCCGCGGAGAAATTGCGGACCGTGGTGAACTCATCGGTGCTGCCCGCCGGCCAGCAGCTGAGCACCAAACTCGTCGACCAAGGATCGCAGGCCGGCGACCTGTTGGGCATCGCCCTGCTGATCAACGCCAACCCGGCGATCCCACCCGTCGACGACAGTCAGCGCGACACCGTGCTGGCGGCGCTGCGCGACACCGGATTCGTCACCTATCAGCCCAGCGATCACCTGGGAGCGGCAAACGCTGCCCTGATCGTCACCGGCGGCGCGCTACCACAAGATGCCGGCAACCAGGGGGTCAGCGTGGCCCGCTTCTCCGCCGCGCTGGCACCACACGGCTCCGGGACGCTGCTGGCCGGGCGGGACGGATCAGCGACCGGCGGTGCCGCGGTCGCGGTCGCCCGCGCCGATGCCGCCATGAACTCCGCGATCAGCACCGTCGACGACGTCGACGCCGCGCCCGGGCGAATCACCGCAATCCTTGGCCTGCATGACCTGCTCAATGGCGGCCATGTCGGGCAGTACGGCACCGGTCACGGGGCCACGTCGATCACCGTGCCGCAGTAGCCGGTCGTCTGGTTGCCGGGCGTGTTAGCCGCGGCGTGGGGTCGCTGGTGTTAGGGTTGATTTCCGTGGGTCGGCAGGCCCAGCTGAGCAAAGCTAGACAATAACAACGCCCTGCCCGTCTTCACGGAGGTCGCTTAAGTGCGTAGGCATCCGCAGTCCACCACCAAGCACCTCTTCGTCAGCGGTGGAGTCGCTTCCTCGCTCGGCAAGGGTCTGACCGCCAGCAGCCTCGGCCAGCTTCTGACCGCACGCGGCTTGCACGTCACGATGCAGAAGCTCGATCCCTATCTGAACGTCGACCCGGGCACGATGAACCCGTTCCAGCACGGCGAGGTCTTCGTCACCGAGGACGGCGCCGAGACCGACCTCGACGTCGGTCACTACGAGCGGTTCCTCGATCGGGACTTATCCGGCTCGGCGAATGTCACTACCGGGCAGGTGTATTCAACCGTCATCGCCAAAGAGCGACGTGGCGAATACCTCGGCGACACCGTCCAGGTGATCCCGCACATCACCGACGAGATCAAAAGCCGCATCCGGGCGATGGCCCAACCCGACTCCGGCGGGCATCGCCCGGACGTCGTCATCACCGAGATCGGCGGGACGGTCGGTGACATCGAATCGCAGCCCTTCCTCGAGGCGGCCCGCCAGGTCCGGCACGACCTGGGCCGAGAGAACGTCTTCTTCCTGCACGTGTCGCTGGTGCCCTACCTGGCTCCGTCGGGCGAACTCAAGACCAAGCCGACGCAGCACTCGGTGGCGGCGCTGCGCAGCATCGGTATCACCCCGGATGCGCTGATCTTGCGCTGCGACCGGGAGGTCCCCGAAGCGCTGAAGAACAAGATCGCGCTGATGTGTGACGTCGACATCGACGGCGTCATCTCCACCCCGGACGCGAAGTCGATCTATGACATCCCCAAGGTGCTGCACCGCGAGGAGCTCGACGCGTACGTGGTGCGCCGGCTCAACCTGCCGTTCCGCGACGTCGACTGGACCGAATGGGACGACCTGTTGCGCAGGGTTCACGAGCCGCACGAAACCGTGCGAATTGCATTGGTAGGCAAATATGTTGATCTGTCCGATGCCTACCTCTCGGTGACCGAGGCGTTGCGCGCCGGCGGGTTTCGACACCGCGCCAAGGTAGAGATGGTGTGGGTACCCTCCGACGACTGCGAGAGCGCCGCCGGCGCCACGTCGGCCCTGGCCGACGTGCACGGTGTGCTGATCCCCGGCGGATTCGGCATCCGTGGCATTGAGGGCAAGATCGGCGCCATCCAGCATGCCCGGGCCCGCGGGTTGCCGGTACTGGGGCTCTGCCTGGGGCTGCAGTGCATCGTGATCGAAGCCGCGCGCTCGGTCGGTCTGACCGAAGCCAACTCGGCCGAATTCGAACCGGGCACACCGGATCCGGTCATCTCCACGATGGCCGATCAGGAACAAATCGTCGCCGGCGAAGCCGACCTCGGCGGCACCATGCGGTTGGGGGCCTACCCCGCGGTGCTCGAGCCGGATTCGATTGTGGCCCAGGCATATGGGGCCACCGAGGTGTCCGAACGGCACCGGCACCGCTATGAGGTCAACAACGCTTACCGCGACCGGATCGCCGAAAGCGGACTGCAGTTCTCCGGGACCTCGCCCGACGGCCACCTGGTGGAGTTCGTCGAATACCCGTCGAACATCCACCCGTTCATCGTCGGTACCCAGGCCCACCCCGAATTGAAGAGCCGACCCACCCGGCCGCACCCCCTGTTCGTGGCATTCGTCGGCGCGGCCATCGACTACAAAGAGGGCGAACTGCTTCCGGTGGAAATGCCCGAGCACTCGTCCAACGGCAGCCAGCACCGAGACAGCGCCGAGCGGTCGATACCTGAACACGCCACCCGTGGCTGACCACGTCTTCGAGACGGCGTCATCCGAAACGCTGTACACCGGAAAGATTTTCGCGCTGCGCCGCGATCAGGTACGGATGCCCGGCGGGAACCTGGTCGCCCGGGAGGTGCTCGAGCATTTCGGCGCGGTGGCCGTGGTGGCAATCGATGACGACGCCAAGATCGCGTTGGTCTACCAATACCGCCACGCATTCGGTCGGCGGCTGTGGGAGCTGCCGGCGGGGCTGCTCGACATCGGCGGTGAGGCAGCGCACCGCACCGCTGCCAGGGAGCTCGAAGAGGAGGTCGGCCTGCAAGCCGGCACCTGGGAGGTGCTCGTCGATCTCGATACCGCGCCTGGCTACAGCGACGAGTCGGTGCGCGTTTACCTGGCCACCGGGCTGAACGAGGTGAGTCGCCCCGAGGCCCATGATGAAGAAGCCGACATGAAGATGCGCTGGGTGCCCATCGATGAGGCGGTTCGCCTTGTCTTCAGTGGCGAAGTGCTCAATTCGATTGCCGTTGCGGGCATTCTGGCCGCGCATGCGGTGACCAATGGAGTTGCGCAGCCGCGCCCGGTGGACAGCCCGTGGCAGGACAAGCCGTCGGCGTTCGCCGCGCGCAAGGCCGCGCAATGACGACGCTTGCGCTCGAGACACAACTGCAGGGCTATTTCGACCACCTGACGATCGAGCGCGGCGTAGCGGCCAACACACTCAGCTCCTATCGGCGCGATCTGCGTCGCTATTCGAAGCACTTGTCGGACCGCGGGATTCACGATCTGGCCAAGGTCGGTGAACACGACGTCAGCGAGTTCCTGGTGGCACTGCGGCGCGGCGATCCCGATTCGGGGAGCATGGGCTTGTCGGCGGTCTCGGCGGCGCGGGCACTGATCGCGGTGCGCGGCCTGCACCGGTTCGCCGCCGCCGAGGGTCTGGCCGAATTGGACGTAGCGCGCGCGGTGCGGCCGCCGACGCCGGGCCGGCGGCTCCCCAAAAGCCTGACCATCGACCAGGTGCTGGCACTGCTGGAAGGCGCGGGCGGTGAGAGCCCGTCGGATGGTCCGTTGAGGCTGCGCAATCGGGCGCTGCTGGAACTGTTGTACTCCACCGGATCACGCATCTCCGAAGCCGTCGGCCTCGATGTCGACGACATCGATACCCAGGCCAGGTCGGTACTGCTGCGTGGCAAGGGCGGCAAGCAGCGGCTGGTCCCGATCGGACGTCCCGCCGTGCAGACGCTGGACGCCTATTTGGTGCGCGGGCGCCCGGAGCTGGCTCGTCGGGGCCGCGGAACGGCGGCGATCTTCCTCAACGCCCGCGGCGGACGGCTGTCCAGGCAAAGCGCATGGCAGGTGTTGCAGGACGCGGCCGAGCGCGCCGGGATCACCTCGGGGGTATCGCCGCATATGCTGCGGCACTCGTTTGCCACTCACCTGCTGGAGGGCGGGGCCGATGTGCGCGTCGTGCAGGAGTTGCTCGGCCATGCCTCGGTGACGACCACCCAGATCTACACGCTGGTCACCGTGCACGCGCTGCGCGAAGTGTGGGCCGGCGCCCACCCCCGCGCGCAGTAGCGAGGTGAGCCTCGCGCCGAACGTCGAGTTGTTGCGTCGATCAGCCCGACATCGGCCCAACAAGTCGACGATCGATTCAGCCCAGGTAGTCGGACTCCAGCACCAGGTCGGGCACCAGTGACTGGTATTCGAGGTGTGCCTTGTGTTCGACGGTGTTCCACTGCTTGCCCTGCTGCTGGCGCATGTACTCGCGGTACTTCGGCGCTCCCGGCACCAGGACGTTGTCGGCGACCGCGATCGAGCCCGCATGCAGCCAGCCCCGGTCGAGGATGCTCAACAAGTCGTTCAGGTAAGCGTCTTTGTCATGGTCAAGGAAGACGAAATCGAGTGCGCCAGAAGTAAATCCGTGCTCAGAGGCGAGCGTGTCGAGCGTATGCCCGCCGTCGCCGATGGTGCCGACGACACACGTCACGCGGTCAGCGACACCGGCATGCGCCCAGATCTGCCGGGCGTTGGCGGCGTTGGCTTCGGCGAGTTCGACGGAATACACTCTGGCGTTCGGGGCAGCCCTGGCGATCCGCAGCGCGCCGTAGCCGCAGTAGGTGCCCAGCTCCAGCGCGAGCGCGGGATTGGCGCGCCTAACGGCCGCGTCGAGCAGCAGCCCCTTGTCGTCGCCGACATTGATCAGCAGCGACTTCTCGTAGGCGAACTTGTCGATGGTCGCCAGCACGTCGTCGATGTCGCCGGCCCGGGCGTGCTGCAGGACGTACTCGACCGCGGCCGCTTCGCGTCCGTCGCCGATCTGTCCCGTCGTGGTGATGTTGCGGTTTCCGGCGGCCAACCGCCAGACCGACCACCGCAGCAGCGGTATGCGTCGCTTGAGGTCCATAGGTACCCACGATAGTCCCGTCGGACGTGGGTCGAATGTTGCTGGTGTGACTGAAGTTAACTCTTAGCGCTCCCGCGGGGGCTACCAGGGCTCTCTGCACGTATTCCCTGGTTATCTTGCCTGCGGGTCGCCCGGTTTACGGACGCGAACCGGCTACACTTTCGATCGATGTTCACCTTCCGAACACCCCGGGCATGACTACCGAGCACCCGGGCGGCGCCGTCGAGATCGGTCTTACTGGGCGCCCGCCCCGGGCGATCCCGGAGCCGGGGCCGCGCACTGCACACGGTCCGGCCAAGGTTGTGGCGATGTGCAACCAGAAGGGTGGGGTCGGGAAAACCACGTCGACGATCAACTTGGGCGCCGCGCTCGCCGAGTACGGCAGGCGGGTGCTGCTGGTGGATATGGATCCACAGGGCGCGTTGTCCGCGGGCCTCGGCGTCCCGCACTACGAGCTGGAACAGACCATTCACAACGTGCTGGTGGAGCCGCGGATCTCGATCGAGGACGTGTTGATGTCCACCCGGCAGAAGTATCTGGATCTGGTGCCCAGCAACATCGACCTGTCGGCAGCCGAGATCCAGCTGGTCAACGAGGTGGGCCGGGAACAGACCCTGGGCCGGGCGCTACATCCGGTGCTGGACCGCTACGACTATGTGTTGATCGACTGCCAGCCGTCGCTGGGCCTGCTCACCGTCAACGGGCTGGCCTGCGCCGACGGCGTGGTCATCCCCACCGAATGCGAGTACTTTTCATTGCGCGGCCTGGCGCTGCTCACCGACACCGTCGACAAGGTGCGCGACCGGCTCAACCCGAAGCTGGAAATCAGCGGCATCCTGCTGACGCGGTACGACCCGCGCACCGTTAATGCCCGCGAGGTGATGGCCCGCGTCGTGGAGCGGTTCGGTGACCTGGTGTTCGACACCGTGATCACCCGCACGGTGCGTTTCCCGGAAACCAGCGTGGCGGGCGAACCCATCACCACCTGGGCGCCGAAATCGACGGGCGCGATCGCCTATCGAGCCCTGGCCCGCGAGTTCATCGACCGATTCGGCGCGTGAACGACACCACGAATGGTGAGGCGCCACAGCAGAACGGCTTCCAGGTCCGCCTAACCAATTTCGAGGGGCCGTTCGACCTGCTGCTGCAGCTGATCTTTGCGCATCGCCTCGACGTGACCGAGGTGGCGCTGCACCAGGTCACCGACGACTTCATCGCTTATACCCGCGAGATCGGCGTCCAGCTGGATCTGGAGGAGACCACCGCCTTCCTGGTGGTCGCCGCGACCCTGCTCGATCTCAAGGCCGCCCGGCTGTTGCCGGCCGGCCAGGTCGACGACGACGAAGACCTGGCGCTGCTGGAGGTACGCGACCTGCTGTTCGCCCGGCTCCTGCAGTACCGCGCGTACAAGCACGTCGCGGAGATGTTCGCCGAGCTGGAAGCCACCGCATTGCGCAGCTACCCCCGCGCGGTGTCGCTGGACGACCGGTTCACCGAACTGCTCCCGGAAGTGATGATCGGTGTCGACGCCGAGCGCTTCGCCCAGATCGCCGCGATCGCTTTTACGCCGCGGCCGGTGCCGACGGTGGCCATCGGCCACCTGCACGACCTCAATGTCTCGGTTCCGGAGCAGGCCCAGAAATTGCTGGGGATGCTCGAAGCGCGGGGCAGCGGCCAATGGGCCACGTTTTCCGAGCTGGTCGCCGACTGTGAGATCCCGATGGAGGTCGTGGGACGCTTCCTGGCGCTGCTCGATCTGTATCGGACCCGGGCGGTAGCATTCGACCAGTCAGAGCCGCTTGGCGTGCTCCAGATTTCGTGGACCGGGGAGCGTCCGACCACCGAAGCCCTGGTGGAAGCCGAGTGAAGGCTCGAATAGCGCGGGAAGTGCGAGACCAACCATGACCGAATCGCCGGACCTCGATCTGGGCATCGAGATCGCCGAGGCAGCGCCGCTGGACGCCGAGGAACTCGGCGCGGTGCTCGAGGCGCTGTTGCTGGTGGTCGACACCCCGGTCTCCGACGAGGCGCTGGCCACGGCCACACAGCAGCCCGTTTACCGGATCGCCGCCAAGCTGCAAGTGATGTCCGAGGAACTCACGGAACGCGAAAGCGGTATCGACCTGAGGAAAACCAGCGAGGGCTGGCGGATGTACACCCGCGCCCGGTTCGCGCCGTATGTGGAGAAGCTGCTGCTGGACGGCGCCCGATCCAAACTCACCCGGGCCGCGCTGGAGACCCTGGCCGTGGTGGCCTACCGCCAGCCGGTAACCCGCGCGCGGGTAAGCGCGGTGCGCGGCGTCAACGTGGATGCCGTCATCCGCACCCTGCTGGCGCGCGGCCTGATCACCGAGGCCGGCGCCGACGAGGACAGTGGCGCCGTCACCTTCGCCACCACCGAGCTGTTTTTGGAGCGCTTGGGGTTGACGTCGCTCACCGACCTTCCCGATATCGCACCGCTGCTTCCCGACGTGGACTCAATCGAGGACCTGAGCGAATCCCTGGACAGCGAGCCACGTTTCATCAAGTTGTCGGGCGGCCAGAGGCCCGAACAGTCGCTGTCCTTCGACGTGGACCAGGATTGATGGTCGATACCCACGACCCCGGGGAGACCCCGGGCGTCCGCTTGCAAAAGGTGTTGTCCCAGGCCGGAATTGCGTCGCGCCGGGCCGCCGAGAAGTTGATCATGGAGGGCCGCGTCGAGGTGGACGGGCAGGTGGTGACCGAGTTGGGCACCCGGGTCGACCCCGTTGCCTCGGTAATCCGCGTGGACGGCGCCAGGATCGTCGTCGACGAATCGCTGGTGTATTTGGCGCTGAACAAGCCGCGGGGGATGCACTCGACCATGTCCGACGATCGGGGGCGGCCCTGCATCGGAGATCTGATCGAGCGCAAAGTGCGCGGCAACAAGAACCTATTCCATGTCGGGAGGCTGGACGCCGACACCGAAGGTTTGATCCTGCTGACCAACGACGGTGAGCTGGCACACCGGCTGATGCACCCCTCCCACGAAGTGCCCAAGACGTATCTGGCGACGGTCACCGGAAAGGTGCCGCACGGGCTGGGCAAGAAACTGCGGGCGGGTATCGAGTTGGAAGACGGCCCGGTGCACGTAGACACCTTCGCGTTGGTGGACGCCATACCCGGTAAGACGTTGGTGCGCTTGACGTTACACGAAGGCCGCAATCGGATAGTGCGCCGGCTCCTGGAGGCGGTGGGCTTCCCGGTGGAGGCGCTGGTGCGTACCGACATCGGCGCGGTATCGCTGGGCGAGCAGCGGCCGGGCAGCATCCGGGCGTTGCGCCATGACGAGATCGGCCAACTATACAAAGCGGTGGGTCTGTGAGCGGAACGAGCGGAAAAAACGCAGTGAGTGACGGGAGTGAAGCGAACCATCGGCCTGTGAATGACGTTGTTGTGACGATCGACGGCCCCGCCGGGACCGGGAAGTCCTCGGTATCAAAGACATTGGCCCAAACGCTGGGAGCGCGCTACCTGGACACCGGGGGCATGTACCGGACGGTGACGGTGGCGGTCCTGCGCGCCGACATCGACCCGACCGACGCCGAAGCGGTCGCTCGCATCGCCGAGACGGTGCAGATGTCGGTGGACTATCACCCGGACGGTGATCGCTATTTCCTTGCCGGAGAGGATGTCTCGGCCGAGATCCGCGGCGACCAGGTCACCGGTGCGGTGTCGGCGGTATCTTCGGTTGCCGCCGTGCGCACCCGGCTTGTCGCACTACAGCGTGAAATGGCGAAAGGGCCGGGCAATATCGTCGTCGAGGGCCGCGACATCGGGACCGTGGTGTTGCCCGGCGCGCCGGTGAAGATCTTCTTGACCGCGTCGGCCGAAACCCGCGCCCGGCGCCGCAACGACCAGAACGTCGCCGCGGGCCTGACCGACGACTACGACGGAGTGCTGGCCGACGTGCGCCGCCGCGACCACCTGGATTCCACCCGGGCGCTGTCGCCGCTGCGGCCGGCATCGGACGCGGTGACCGTCGACACCAGCGACATGACCGAGGCGCAGGTGATCGATCACCTGCTGGAGTTGGTCAAGCAGCGAAGCGAGGCAGTGCGGTGACTCAGGACGGTACCTGGTCTGACGAAAGCGATTGGGAGCACATCGCTTCCGACTCGGCGGACGTCGACGAGCCCGGTCCCGCGCCGGTGGTGGCTATCGTCGGCCGGCCCAACGTCGGCAAGTCGACACTGGTCAACCGGATCCTGGGGCGCCGCGAGGCGGTGGTGCAGGACGTTCCCGGTGTGACCCGCGACCGCGTCTTCTACGACGCGCTGTGGACCGGACGCCGGTTCGTCGTGCAGGACACCGGCGGATGGGAGCCCGACGCCAAGGGCCTGCAGCAGCTGGTGGCCGAGCAGGCGTCGGTGGCGATGCGTACCGCCGACGCGGTCGTCCTGGTCGTCGACGCCACCGTCGGGGCCACCACTGCCGACGAGGCCGCCGCCCGCATTCTGCTGCGCTCCGGCAAGCCAGTTTTCCTGGCCGCCAACAAGGTTGACAGCGACAAGGTTGAATCGGATGCGGCGGCACTGTGGTCGCTGGGCCTCGGTGAGCCGCATGCCGTCAGCGCGATACACGGCCGCGGCGTGGCCGATCTGCTCGACGAGGTGCTGGCCGCGTTGCCCGAGGTGTCCGAAGCGGCGCCGGTGGCCGGCGGTCCCCGTCGGGTGGCCCTGGTCGGCAAGCCCAACGTGGGCAAGAGCTCGCTGCTCAACAAGCTGGCCGGCGACCAGCGGTCGGTCGTACACGACGTGGCCGGAACCACGGTGGACCCGGTGGATTCGCTCATCGAATTGGGCGGCAAGGTTTGGCGTTTCGTCGACACCGCGGGCTTGCGCCGCAAGGTCGGGCAGGCCAGCGGTCACGAGTTTTACGCCTCGGTGCGCACTCATTCGGCCATCGATTCCGCCGAGGTGGTGATCGTGCTGATCGACGCGTCGCAGCCGCTGACCGAGCAGGACCAGCGGGTGCTGACCATGGTCGTCGAGGCCGGGCGGGCGCTGGTGCTGGCCTTCAACAAGTGGGATCTGGTCGACGAGGACCGCCGCGAGCTGCTGGACCGCGAGATCGACCGCGAGCTGGTGCAGCTGCAGTGGGCGGAGCGGGTCAACATCTCCGCCAAGACGGGGCGGGCGGTGCAGAAGTTGGTGCCGGCGATGGAGACCGCGCTGGCGTCGTGGGACGCCCGGATTCCGACCGGCCCGCTGAACACCTGGGTCAAGGAAATCGTGGCGGCCACGCCGCCGCCGGTGCGCGGCGGCAAGCAGCCACGCATTCTGTTCGCCACCCAGGCCACCGCCCGACCGCCGACGTTCGTGCTGTTCACTACCGGTTTTCTCGAGGCCGGATACCGACGCTTTTTGGAGCGGCGGCTGCGCGAGACGTTCGGGTTCGACGGCAGCCCGATCCGGATCAACGTGCGGATGCGCGAGAAGCGATCTGCCAAGCGCCGCTAAGCGCTGAACGCTCCGGGCTTCGGCGGCCCGGGCGCTCGCGGCCCGCTCTGCAAGAGCGAAGGCATCTGCGCGGTGGGCGCGGTGCTGAACGGGGTCAGTGACGAGATGGTGGCGGTCAGCGTTCCTGTTCCTACGCAGCGCTTCTACCGCCGCGAAGCCGAGCTCGCCCAGGCGCTGCTGGCCTGGGTCAACAAGGTTGACGTCTGGTTTGAGAAGGCGGGCGACTAGTCACGCGCAGGTCAGTGATGCTGTGGCGGGTTGACGGCTTGCCTACGGTAGGCTTTCGACCTGCTGCCGGTGGACGCACTGGCGCGCGGGCTGTGGCGCAGTTTGGTAGCGCACTTGACTGGGGGTCAAGTGGTCGCAGGTTCAAATCCTGTCAGCCCGACCATTGGATATAAGCTCTGAGCTGTCGGTTCATGAGACTTTGGATAGCGCCGTAACCACGGTGAGCCTTGCGACTTTCTGGACTGACGTTGACGGGTGGTCAAGCGGGCTGTCTAGTGCCAGTTGTTCCTTGACGTTTTCGTGCCAGGAGATACCTGACATTCGGTTTAGGAAACTGAATGGATCGTCCACGGCCGGTCGGCGTTGATGTAACGGATGGGCCGGGTGGTGGTCCGCCCGGATAACTCGGACGTCATGGCCGGGCAAGTGGGTCGTGAGGGTAGTTTCCGAGACGAGTACCTCGACTTCCCGGCCGCGATGTGTGCGCCCGAGCGCGACATTCTGCCCGGCGACCATGATGACACCCCAGTACCGGAGGCGCGCCGCTGGATCCGGATCGGGTCCCGTGAGGGTCGTGGCGGTGTCCGCCCGGCCGGGCGGACAGCGCGCAGACCATCCAGTCGGGTGATCTCCACCCGCGCTAGCGGACCGGTGCCCGGCTAGGGCTTCGGATTCCGTGTGGGCGAGCCAGGACAGTGACGGGAATTGGTCGCACAAGCCGACGTATTCGCCGTCTTCGGGGACCCGATCGCGCGGTAGGTGTAGGCCTGATCGTTCATTCACCGACCTGCACGCAACAACGGAGGCAACCACGAATTGCCGTCCGGTTGACACCCGCCGCCCATTGCCGCGGCTTGCTTGTGGGGAGGACGATGAAGTGGACGGCGGCGCCGTCGAGACGCTGCCCACGCAGAGGAGGCAGATGATGTACGCACGTACTACCACCATCCAGGCACAGCCCTCATCCATCGATGCCGGCATTGCGCATGTCCGCGATTCCGTGATGCCCGCGCTCGAGGGCGTCGACGGGTATACCGGCTTATCCCTGTTGGTCGACCGGTCGTCCGGCCGATGCATTGCCACCAGCGCCTGGCAGTCCGAGGAGGCCATGCGCGCGAGCGCGGAGTCTATTCGGCAGGTTCGTGACCGTGCCGCGGAGGTTTTCGGTGGCAGCGCAGACGTCGAGGAATGGGAGATCGCTGTCTTGCACCGCGACCACCGGTCGGGTGAGGGCGCCTGTGTCCGAGCCACCTGGGTCAAGGTCGGCCCGGATCAGATCGACCGAGGCATCGATTTCTACAAGATGACTATCCTGCCCGCACTCGAGGGGCTCGAGGGATTTTGCAGTGCAAGTTTGCTGGTCGACCGAGCATCCGGTCGTGGCGTGGCCTCGGCGACCTTCGACAGCGTCGAAGCGAGGGAGCGGAACAGAGACCAGTTGGACAGGATCAGAGCCACGGGTAGCCAGGAAGTAGCTGCAGAGGTGCTCGACGAGTGCGACTTCGAGTTGGCAATCGCACACCTGCGTGTGCCCGAGATGGCCTGACCGCACGACAAGCGCGGAGCAACTCCAGCTGCCGCCAGCTTCGTGAGAATTCCCCGTCACCGGTCATTGTGGTCGGACGAAACTAAACGGGGCCGCAGGCGCCTGGGTGTGATCTCGGCGGCCGCCGCGAGGTCGTTGATCAGCGCATCGGCGTAGTCGACCAAACTGGCGGTGTCGATCGCATATGGCGCCGGATGGTCGTTGTGGGCAAGACGATTCGACGCGCGTCGAAGCAGGCTGATCGCACCCTTGACATTGCCGCGCTGGACGTGGGTGATGCCGACCGCGAGCTGGGCCAGGCCTTCCCACAACATCCGCTCGTCGTCCGGGCCGTTCTTCCATGCCGCCTCGAGCACCTCGTGCGCGTTGAATGCCAGACCCCGGTCTAGCAGGTCCTGGGCATAGGCGAGGGTTTCGAGCGGCGACAACTCCAGGTCATCGGGGATGCGTGGAATGCCCTCACTGCCGTGCGGAAGGGGTCGGCCAAGAGCGTCGCGCGGGCGGGCGCTACGGGGCCGGCCGGTTTCGTCGCGATCACGCTCAGACATACTTCGACCTGTCGCCCCCACACCCGGCCATCGCACCCACCAGCAGCGCGAAAACACCGAGGCCGATCACTATGCCCGTCCCGCCGGCGTTCATAACCGTCCCCATTCGGCCCTTGTTGAACTTCAGGCCGCCGATACCAGGACAAACGCTACCCGAGACCACGACGCGCGAACACCGATTCAGAGTTCCTAACGACCTCCCCAAGGAAGGTTCACGCCAACGAAATTGCAATGTGAATCTGGACGAACTGCGCTCGGGTTGTCCAGATCTGGTGGTGCGTCTCGTCATTGGTTGACTGCGCCACCGCAGCACGCACTGGTTTGCCCGCGCCCGCCGCGGGGGGATCCTGCATCACCGCCATATCCAGGCGGCCCTGATCCGCGAATGGTCACCGAAGATGAACGGCATCGCGGCCAGCATCTGGCCAGCCAAACCACGAGCCCGACTTGGCCGATGCGGCAACCTCGAACCTGACGTTGAGACGCCCGGAGGCCGGAACCAGTCCGTTGACATGGCTGCTCGTCGGCTGCCCGTGGCATTCACCGAATAGCCCGGACAGTGATCGTATCCAGACGTTTCCGGGTTTCATCAACTTCGATGTCCCGAACCTGCACACGAAATCACGACAGCGGCGGATCCGACAATGGTCTGATCCGGGTCTGATCCATGGTTGTCGTTAGCCATTCGAACGCTACCCGTTCAGCCGGAATACCGACCCGCGATGTGTGTGTCGACTTCCAGACCGCTGGCGTCGTCGGGGATCTGTGGCGGGTCCAGCTTCGACATCTCGCCCTTCGAAGCCGCGGCCGCGGCGGAGGGCATAGCGGCTTCGTCGTCCAGGCTCCCCGATGCTTGCGGTGTTGCTCGTTCCAAAAACCGGAGCAGTTCGACGGGGAAGGGAAGCACTAGCGTGGAGTTCTTCTCCGCGGCGACCTCGACCACGGTTTGCAAGAGCCGCAACTGAAGCGCCGCCGGGTGCACTGTCATCGTCTCGGCCGCTTGGGCCAGTTTTTCAGACGCCTGCAGTTCACCGTCGGCGGTGATAACCCGAGCCCGCCGCTCACGCTCCGCCTCGGCTTGGCGCGCGATCGACCGCTTCATCGAATCCGGCAGTACTACATCCTTAATTTCCACGCGGTCGATGTGCACACCCCAGCCCGCCGCGGGGCTGTCGATCATCAACTCCAGGCCCTGATTGAGACCCTCGCGGTTGCAGAGTAGGTCGTCCAGGTCGCTTTTCCCGATGATCGAACGCAGCGATGTCTGCGCGACCTGGCCAATCGCGGACACATAGTCCTGGACGTCGACAACCACACGCACCGGATCCGCAACATTGAAATAGATGACAGCATCCACCCGCACCGTCACGTTGTCGCGGGTGATGCCATCCTGGGCGGGCACCGGCATCGTGATGATCTGCATGTTCACCTTCTCGAGGCGATCGGCGATTGGAATCAGCAGCGTGAGCCCCGGTCCACGGACCCCGGTTTGCACCCTTCCGAAACGAAAGACGACGCCTCGTTCGAATTGCTTGACGACCCGAACGGTTGTGCCCAGCCAGAGCACGCCAAGGCCGAACGCTGCGGCCAGTGCGTAAAGGATGATCATGATGTTCTCCACTTCCGCCTCGGCAAGACCCCTCGGTACTTCTCGGCGAGTGCGGGCGACTTACAGCCGATGAAACGTCGACACCCCTCCAGTATGGACCGATCACTCGTGGCGTGTTCGGATCCCTATCGGGGTCACGGCTGTGCCCTCGTTCTGCGCGTGGGCAAGGCATGCACGCTCGCCGCGCGTGGTCGAATGTTCGATAAGCCGATAGGTGCCGCAACCGGGAGTACGACCGCGGTGCCGAGCCCGAAACAGGCCGGTCCGGAGCGCGAGGGGTGCGGCGCGGCGGAATATTCGCGGTACCAGCTCGCAGTGTGCTTGCTTCGGCGAGCAGACCGTTACCGGCTCTGGGCGGTCGGGATGCGTTTCATGACCGGACGGCATTGACCACCTTGACGGCACGTCGGCCGGACCGCTGTGTGTCGGTGCGCGCGTCGTCGAATCCGGCCGCACAGCACTGAGCCGCGAAGGACTCGGCTTGTTGGTCGGTCCAGCCGTGACTGGCCAGCCCGGTGGCACCGGGACGCACCCGGCGTTCGATCGTGAGGAACCGGCCCCCAGGACACAGCACTCGCTGTACCTCGGCGAGTCCCGCGCGGACGTTCGTCCAGTGGTGCACCGTCGCCAGCGACCACACAACTGTCGCGGAACCGTCCGGCAGCCGTAGATCTTCCGCGGCGCCCTGCACCCAGGTGATGCCGGGTCGGTCGCGAGTCAAGGCGCGGGCGAGCCGCAGCATTACTGGTGCCGGATCCACGCCGGTGACCCGAGCGCCACGGCGGGCGGCTGCCCTAACAGCCACGCCCGGGCCGCAACCGATGTCGACGACACGATCTGCATCCGACACGCAAGCCAGGTCCAGCGCCGTGCGCGCGCTAGCGCGGCCCGCGGCGAGCATGGCGAGCCCCGCAAGCACGCCGGACACCCCGGCAAAGCCCGGCTGTTCGGCGTGATGGTTGACTGGGCGCGCTTGCGAACCGTTCATGGGTGGTCCCTCCTCCTGCTCTGGCGTGGATCGTGTGGAATTCTCCATCTTGCGGGGTTAAGTCGGCTTGAAGTCAAATGAAGATATGGACTTGATTCCGGTCGGTCAGGCTGCGGCTCGGCTAGGACTAAGTGCCTCGGCGCTGCGCTATTACGACGAACGTGGGTTGGTGCGCCCGGTACGGGCAGCCGGGCGGCGAATGTATGGCTCCGAGGAACTACGTCGGCTAGCGTTCGTCAAGCTCGCCCACCGCCTGGGGCTGCGGCTGGACACCGCGGCGGCCGTCCTCGACGCCCCGGGCCCACAGTGGCGCCAGACCGTTCGTGAGAAGATCGCGGAGCTGGGTGAGGTGATCGCCCAAGCGCAGGGAGCCCAAATGCTCCTGTCCCACGTGCTGAACTGCCCGACCGAGCATCCCGCTCGCGAATGCGCCACGATGATCGCCGCCCTGGATCGCCTCCTCGAGGGAACCACCGTCGAGCAGCTCGCCGCCGAACACACTGGTCAACCACTGCAATCACGCTGAAGGCCGCGCCAGCCGGTCACGGCAACGACGCGCAACCTTCACCTGAACAATGCAACTTTGGGCGCAGCCTTCACCGTCGCATCCATTTGAAAATTACATGGTGGGTACTGATAACGGGTTGTACGACACCATCTTTGGGGCCGGAATCCTGCTCGGCAGTATGTCCACCGGTGCGTAGTGGGAATCCACACGACAGATTGGCGTGGGCGAAATGGCATAGGCAGGACTGATTCTTGTCGAACGTCTACACCGACGATCTGGTCCACCACCCGGTGCTTCCTTGGCGTCTGCTCACCTAGCTTGTCACGATGCCAATAACACTATGGGCGTGTAACTTCAGTTCCCGCCGCATGGCATTTCTAGACCGAGCGCTGCATCATCACCTGGCCGTTGGTCGGCCAAGTGCACTTGCACCGCCGCGATCTGGTTGACCGGCGTCGAAATGCTGCCGGTGGGTGTCGGTGTATGGCCCGGTAGTGCCACCCAGGTCGCCAGCCGGGTCTGGCTACCGGAGTTCGGGTGAACCGAAATGCTCCTGACGCCCACAGACGAGAACGACGGGGAGGGCATCGTTTTCGCGCGTCGGGGAGAACTAAATCTTCGGGGCGGCCGGCACGACGTTCCGGTGTACCCGTCTGATAGTCGCGGTGGTATTGCTATCGGCTGGCGAACACTCACATTGACTTACGTTTCAACGAGCGGTTCGCGACCCTGGCCTGCCAGGCCGCCAACGCTGGCATCCCGATCAGCTCCAGACCGATCGCAGCGACGAACAGCGGGTGTGGGCGGCCGGTGCGCCGCCAAGACAACAGTCGCACCAGGCCACCGAGGAACACCACGCCGCACACTGTGCGAAAGCGGCCGCCCCGCTTCTCGATGTTGGGCACCGCGGACCAGAGGATGGGCGCGGTGGCGAACCAGAATGTGCTGGCGAAGCGGTACTCGCTGTCGGCGCTGGATTCGAATCGACTGTTGTCGCCGGGCAGCGTCGCCGGGCCTGCGATCATCCCCGCCAGACCGGAGACGAACGGGATGGCTGCCAACGTTGCCGCGAGGATCTGCAGCTGCCTGCGACCGCCGTCACCGCCCTGCGAATCCATGCCGTCGCCCCTTCGATCGCTGCACGCTCATTCTCGCACCGGAAAGAGTTTGGGTGAGCCCCAGTCGCGATCGACTAGACCCAGGCGACCCGATTTGGTGACAGCCGCCCGCCGATCGATCATCGACGGCTGACGAAACAGCAGCTGAGTCAACTGGCGACACGGTTTGCCTTTCCACGGCTCGATTACTTGCGTTTCATTTACGTTGGTGCACCCACCGTGCCCGCAAGGTTTGGACATCGATCGCGCCAGACGGCACACGGTCGCCGCGCCGTGACGGTTACTGCGGGTGGGGAACTGAACGCCGTCTCAAAATAGGAACGTTTTCAGACAGCTAGTGAACAGGCCTGCGAACTGCAAGCCAAAAGTCAGCGGGCTAAAAGCTTCCCGGCAGCGCCCGACCGGAGTGATTTTTTCTCGCGGACAGCGACCAGGGTTCCGCCGAAATTGATGCTGTGACCGCCTCAGGGGGCTGACGCCCGGTCGATTGACAGCACCGTTTCGGCGAGCTCAGCGAGGGCCCTCGACGGTTCCTTCGCGGTAACGAGCACTGTTACCTGGTAGGCGATCCGGTGAAGTTTCCCTCCCGAAACCGCGACACTTGCGTTGAGAATCAGCACCTGCGCTGGAAGCAGGCCAGGAAAGCTTTTGGTCTGCAGTTTCACTGTGGCCCTATCGACCGCCGCGAGCTCCGGATCGTCCGCGAAGCTCGAGATTGATGCAGATACGATCGCCGACGCACCTCCAACGTATCCCTGGATGTTCTGGCTGGTTCCCGTTCCGGTGCCGAGCGGGACGAACGAGATGACATTCTCATGAGGTAGGCCGGCTTCATAGGTGAACGTAAGCCAGCCGGTGTAGACGTCCATCACGAGATCGACAATGTTGGTCGAGTCATCGGGTTTGACCGGACCGCGCACAAGGCAGCGGAGGTGCTGGGCTCCGGCTACGTCACGAACGGCAATATTGATGGCCATGGAAGTACCTCCTGATTTGGTTGTGAGAAGCGGGGAGGGTCTCCCCGCTTCGTGGTATTTCCGTGTGGTCCGACCAAGCAACGACGATCCGTCGGCCTACGACCAGTCTTCATCAGTGAGAGGCTGCTTAAGGGGCGATTCAAGCGATTTTCTCGTCCACTCCAGAGGACGGGGCCGCTATCGCGAACGGGTTGGATGACGCCGCGTTACACGGTGGCCGCGCGGTGGCTCGATGACGGGATCGCCCCGAACGGAGCCAGCGGGCGGGAGTTCACTACGGGCTCGGTGGTTTCGGTGTGTGGGGATCCGCACCTGCGCACCCACGTCATCGTGCCCAACCGGTACGGTCGCCCCACAACCTAGAAGTGGTGGTCAACTCAACGTCCTGAAAGTCCAACCGACCCCGGCGGCGAAAACGGGGCCGTCGATGAGTGTTGTGATGAGGGCGTCCGCGCCAAGTCGCTGAGTGCGTCGTGATGCACTCGCAACGCTGCCCGAGATCGTGATGTCGTAGGTCACCTGGCGTGCAAGCCGAGCGGAATGCTCGGCGGGGATGACGTGGTAATCGTCAGGGTCGGGTCGGCTGAGTAATGGTGACGGTGCTCGTGCTCGTGCTGGCGCCGCTGCTGGTGGTAGATGACGTCGACGAGGGCGTCTGGGTGATAGTGGCGGGCGGAACTGGGGTGACGGCGGTCGTGGTGACGATCGACGTGGAAGTCGACGTCGAGACAGTCGTGCTCGCGGTGCTCGCTGGGCTGAGTACGCCGCAGGCGATGCGCTTGTCGGAGTCGGCGGGGCTTTGGCTGCCCAGGTCGGCGCCTTGGTGCAGCACGATCGATGAGCCCTGGGAACCTTTGAGCTGAGCCTCGGTGAAGGCGTCGCTGGTGGCGACGAGTTTTCCGGAGCCGTCCGAACGCACGAGCAGGGGCGGCAGATCACCGCTTGCCGGCTGGCCGGTATGCCCGGGTGCTTGGAAATGGTCGCCTGCCGACGCGAAGTCGCCAGATTGACCACCGCTGGGCGCGACCGAGTTGGCCTCGCACGAGCCGACCGCGTGAATGTGCAAGCCGTGGAAGCCGGGCGAGAGTATCCCGGCGGTAATGGTCTCGACGGTCACGGTGGCGTACCCGCTGGTGAAGTCGATGGTGGCATCGGCGACGTGTCTGCCGTCGGCGGTATTCAGCTGTGTAGTCAGTTTTCCAGCGGTCGACGACCCGGGCGAGGTTGTTGTCGACGAGTTTTTGGAACCCTCGTTCGAACAGCCGCTCATTGTGACGACAGGCATCACTAGCAAAGCAACGGCAGCAGCGACGTGCTTCATCATGAACAGGGCTTACCCACGTGACGCTCGTCACAAACTGGGAATCGCCGGACCGCGTGGTGCGGAGCGCTGGCCCTGTCTATCCACAGAAGGTTGCGAGGTCTCGGCCGTGCGAAAGATGGAGTGAGCCCGTCTAATCCCGAGGGCGGCGACGGCCAGCGCGACGGCCAGAAGCGTTCTGTGCCGTCCGTGCACACATCAGGGGCGATGCCGCGCTGGCGGTGGCGGCAGAGCAGCTGGCCATCGAGAGCACGCATCGCCGATACCCGGGCTTTAGCGTTCGTCGCTTAGGTGTCGGACGACCCGAGAGGAGCGCAGCATGGTTGCGAAGTCGATTGTGCTGCAAAATGATTCAACTGCTGTCGGCGCAGGCCAGTAAACATTGCGACAGCTGGCAACGCACAGAAATCGTTCCTGGCTGCGGTTGCGCGACGGCGGATGCGCTCAAAGTCCTTACAGGTGGTCAGCGATGACCGCCAGGTCCACCAGGCCCACCATGATCGCCAGGTCCACCAGGACCATGATCGCCAGGACGCCCGTACCCACCATGATCGCCGCCATACCCACCGTGATCGCCATAACCACCACGATCGCCAGGTCCGCGCCAGTTGTCGTGGCAATTCCCCCCATCCCAGTTGTCGCCCCAGCCAGGGTCCCAAAAGTCGCCTGGGCACCATTGTGGGAAGGGCCCGGGCTGGGCTTGAGCGTCAGTTGCAACGCCCAGTCCTGCCAGCCCCAAGCCGGCGACCATTACGAAAGTCGTTGCAGCCAAACGTAAAGAGGTCTTCATAGGCCACACTTCTACCCAAAGAATCTGTGTCGAAACTATAGACGCCCGCGTTTCTTCCTGGCAGTTTCCTGCCAATTGGCCTCCCCGCTATCGACCTGCGGGTTTCCTCATAGTGAGCGCGGTCACGACTTACAGGTCATGCAACAGAACACATTCCGTCCCTCCAGAACTGCCGAACGGATCGATCCCATCGGACCTCATCGGAGTGTCGACCGCCGAGGACCATATCGGCAGAGCTTTAGTCATAACGCTGCTCTAGAAACTGTCGAATAGTCTCAGCGCGCACCGGTGTTGACTGTCATGCCATTCAGATGAGCGACGGAAGAGTTAGCGGCGGATTGGCCGCTTATCAGGAGGGACGGACACCTGAAAACCAAACTTTGTTCCCTTCGGTTAAGCGGCGATGAGCGCTGGGCCATGCTTAGATTTAGTCTATCGATCAATACCGGCAGCCTTTGGCGCGTGGCCGGTAGCCGTTGGGCGACAATCCATCTGCGGATTGTCCGGTCGTGCACGCCGGTCAGTTGCGCGGCTTCGAGCGTGGTCCACCTACGATCCGATTGTTGCTGAATCGACTTGTCACGCGCACGTTTCTGTCCGATATCGGACGTGCTTGCTGCTGTTGCGTGGCATTGAAACACA
>DASYJS010000043.1:0-3617 GCA_035996225.1 Mycobacterium sp.
GCCACCTTGCGCCGGGAAGCCCCGATCTCGTTCTGGCCCCCGATCGAGATGGAGGGATTCGAATCGGGCGCGGGGTATTGGGCGCTGACCAAGCTCGACGACGTCCACTTCGCCAGCCGTCATCCCGACATCTTCAGCTCCGCCGGGGGCATCACGATCAACGACCAGACGGCGGAGTTGGCCGAGTACTTCGGCTCCATGATCGTGCTCGACGACCCGCGACACCAGCGGCTGCGCTCGATCGTCAGCAGGGCCTTCACCCCGAAAGTGGTGGCCCGCATTGAGACTTCGGTGCGGGAGCGGGCCCACCGGCTGGTCACCTCGCTGATCGCGAATCATCCCGACGGCGAAGCCGACCTCGTCACCGAGCTCGCCGGGCCGCTGCCGCTGCAGGTCATCTGCGACATGATGGGGATTCCCGAGGAGGACCATCAGCGAGTCTTCCACTGGACCAACGTGATTCTCGGGTTTGGCGACCCCGATCTGACCACCGATTTCGAAGAGTTCATGCATGTTTCGATGGACATCGGCACCTATGCCACCGCGCTGGCCGAAGACCGCCGGTCCAATCACCACGACGATCTGACCACCGCTCTGGTGGAAGCCGAGGTCGACGGTGACCGGCTTACCTCCCAGGAGATCGCGTCGTTCTTCATCCTGTTGGTGGTGGCCGGCAACGAAACCACGCGCAACGCGATCAGCCACGGCGTGCTGGCGTTGTCCCGCTTTCCCGAGCAACGCGAAAAGTGGTGGTCCAACTTCGAGGAGCTGACACCCACCGCGGTCGAGGAGATCGTGCGGTGGGCCTCACCGGTAATCTACATGCGCCGCACCCTGACTCAGGACTTCGAGTTGAGCGGCGTCAAGATGGCGGCCGGCGACAAGGTCGCGCTGTACTACAACTCAGCCAACCGCGACGAGTCAAAGTTCGCCAATCCGTGGGCTTTTGATGTCGCGCGCGACCCCAACCCGCATCTTGGCTTCGGCGGCGGAGGCGCGCATTTCTGTTTGGGGGCCAACCTGGCTCGTCGTGAGATCCGGGTCATCTTCGATGAATTGCGCCGTGAAATCCCCGACATCGCCGTGACCGGCAAACCAGCGCGATTGCTGTCGCAATTCATTCACGGCATCAAGAGCCTGCCGGTCGCTTGGACTCCCCCGGCCTGACACAAGCGTTTTGGATTGACGGCCCTGCCCTTTGCGGGTAGGCATTGTCACCATGACTGACGTCGATGTGTGCGTGGTGGGTGCCGGCTTCGCGGGTCTGACCGCGGCGCTTCGAGTCAAACAGGCGGGCCATTCGGTGGCGTTGCTGGAGGCACGCGATCGGATCGGTGGTCGGACCTTCACCGTGCCGCGCGACGACGGGTCGTGGATCGACAGGGGCGGCGCCTGGGTCGGGCCGACCCAGGACAGGATCCACGCGATGATGGACGAGTTCGGCGTCAAGACCTTCAGGCAGTACACCGACGGCGAGGCCATGATGGTCGTCGACGGCAAACAGCATCGCTACGGCGGCATGATCCCCTGGACCATGAGCCCGTGGGCCTCATTGAATCTGGGCGCGGCCATGCTCGAGCTGGGCCAGATGTGCAAGTCGATCCCGCTGGACGCACCCTGGGAAGCCAAGAATGCCCAGAAGTGGGATCGCATGACGCTGGCCCAGTGGCTGGAAAAGAACATCGCATCCAAGGCGGCGCACGCCCTCCTCGACACGGCGATCTCCGGTTGCTACACGTCGGCCGCTTCCGAGGTGTCGATGCTGTTCATGCTCTATCAGATGGGATCCGCCGGCGGTCCCAGCTGGGTACTCGGCGGCAAGGACGCCTCCCAAGACTCCCGCGTCGTCGGCGGCGTGGGTGCGATCTACCAGCCGATGGCCGCCGAGCTGGGCGATGCGATCCAGCTCTCGCAACCGGTCCGCTACATCACGCAGGACGCCGACGGGGTAACCGTGCGGTCCGAGACTGACAGCATCCGGGCGCGGCAAGCCATCGTCGCGGTCCCGCTCGCGATAGCAAGCCAAATCATTTACGAGCCAATGCTTCCCACCGATCGATCCTTCCTGCACCAGCGGATGCCCAGTGGTGCGATTGTCAAAATCTCGATCGTCTACGACGAGCCGTTCTGGCGGGCCGACGGTTTGTGCGGCCAGTCCGCCGCGCCGGGATCGATCGCGACGGTCACCATCGACGCCTGCACCGACACCGGCACGCCGGGCATCCTGTGCGTCATCATCGAGGGCCCCATCGCCCGGCAATACGAGCGCCTCGAAGAGGGTGAACGCCGGCAGGCGGTACTCGATGCCCTCGTTGAGCGATTCGGCGCGAAGGCCGGCAAGCCGGTCGAATACCACGAACAGAACTGGACCCGCGAACGGTATTCCGGCGGCGGGATGCTCAGCCACGCGCCGCCCGGGGTGCTCACCGAGTTCGGCCATGCGCTGCGTGAACCGTGCGGCCGAATTCACTGGGCCGGCACCGAGACCTCGCCGCAGATGTGCGGCTGGATCGACGGCGCGATCCGCTCCGGTGAACGGGCCGCTACCGAAGTCATGGCCAGCGGGGTCCTGACCGGGTAGCCCTTCCCGCGAGCAGCCCTTCCCGCGAGCAGCCCTTCCCGCGAGCAGACGCAAAATCGCACGATTTCGCATGATGCAATGCGATTCTGTGTCTGCTCACGCCGAGAGAGCGGCTTATCGTAAGCACCGTGACCATTCCCGCGTTTCCCACTCTCGAGGTGCTGGCGGCACGCCAGAAACTCGTGCTCGACCACTTCCATGACGAGGTCCGCCAAGACTGGGACGACGTGTTGTCGACGTTTCCGCACCCCCACTACGAGCTGATCCCGCAGATGGTCATCCACGACGGAAACGACGCGGTGCGTGGCTACTACGACTACACGCGCACGGCGTTCCCCGATCAGGACCACGAGATCATCGCGCTGCGGCACAGCGCCGACGCGGTGATCGCCGAGTTCTGGTTGATGGGGACGCATCGCGGCTATCTGGGCAAAGTTCCGCCCACCGGCAGCCGGTTCCGGGTCCGCATCACCGCCTACTTCGTCTTCGATGACACGGAAACACTTGTCTGCGAACGCATTTACTTCGACACGCTGACCATGATCAAACAGCTGCTGGGCGGGCTGGACATGAAGAAGCCGTCGAACTGGTTGCTGGCCGCGCGCTGTGTGCGGGGGCTGCTGTCGATGGCATCGGAAAAGCCGGACCCGGCACTGACCAATACCGTGCCGCCGGCGTTCACCGCAGCGGGCTAAAAGCACCGCGACTTCTGCGGATTCGCTCCTGACAGGCCCACGGGATGCCTAAACTCCACCGCTAAGCGAGGGATCAAGGAGGCTGCCATGCGGACGCGACGGCTTCATGCGGTGTGCGGCGTCACCGCAGTCGCATTGCTGGGCGCCTGCGCCACGAACGGGGTCCAAACCAGCCCGACGTCGGCGATACCGCCACCGACCACAGCGGCCGTCAACACCAGCGTGGCACCACTTGGCTCACACACCGAGAAGTGGATCAGCCTTCAAGTCGGCGATTGCGTCGCCGACCTTCCGCCGGCCGATCTCAGCCGGGTGACAGTCACCGTTATCGATTGCACCAC
>DASYJS010000044.1:0-4756 GCA_035996225.1 Mycobacterium sp.
GGTAGACGGCGTGGCGCGCCAGCCGGCCTTCGAGCGTGAACCCGGCTCGTTCCAGCAGTCGCGCCGAACGATCGTTGTCGACATTGCAGGTGGCCCAGACGCGGTACACGGCTCGGTCGCCTTCCAGTGCGCCCAGCAGCATGTCGAGTGCCTCGGCCATCAAACCTTTGCCCCACCACCGCCGGCCCAGGCAGTAACCGATTTCGACCGAATGCGGCGCCGCGCGCCGGCAACTGGCCAGCCCGATGATGTCGCCGCTGTGTTGCAGCGTGATCGCCCAGGTTCGATCGTCGGCGCGGGCGTTGAGTTTCTCGGCGATCACCCGCCGCGTTGCCTTCACGTCGGGATGCGGTGACCACAGCAGATACCTGGTGACCTCGCTGTCGCGGGCGACTCGTTGGAACAGCGCGCCGGCGTCGTCGAGGACCGGCAGGCGCAGCAGCAGCCGCGGCCCGGCGATACGGTCAGGTGGGTAATCGGCCATGGCGCTTACAGGTCGAGTGCCCGATAGGTGCGGCGGACGAACTTCGGTTGCGCCGTGCGCAGTTTCGCCAGCGACGTGTTACCCGCGACCGCGGTTGCCGCGTCCACCGTCAGGTCGGGCAGGTTCTGAATCAGATACAGCAGGATCAGCTCCGCCGTCGGGTCGGCCTGCCACCACGTCCCGTACGCGCCGGGCCAGCTGAACGTTCCCACTCCGCCCGGCCCGAACAGCGGCGTGGACTTGGCCGGATCGGTCACCACCGACAGGTTCAACCCGAACCCGCGCCCCATCCAGTACGGCGCCCCGAGGAAGTCATGTCGCTTCTGTTCGTCAGTGAGACGGTCGGTTCGCATCAGGCGCACCGATTCGGGTGACAGCACCCGCACGCCGTCGACCGTCCCGTCGCCGAGCAGCATCCGGATGAACCGCAGGTAGTCCTCGGCGGTCGACCACAACCCGCCGCCGGCGTTGCAGAACGCGGGCGGCGTGATGTGCGGCGGCCCCATCACGTCGTGCCGCAGCCGATGATTGTCGTCGAGCGAGTACATGGTCGCGGCGCGTCGGCGGGCTTCGGGGGAGACGAAGAATCCGGTGTCGGGCATTCCCGCCGGGCCCAGGACCCGCTCGTCGAGCACCTGGTGGAACGGCTTGTCATCGACACGAGAAGCGATGACGCCCAACAGATCTATCGAGTGGCTGTAGGTGACCCGCTCGCCGGGTTGATGCACCAACGGCAGCTTTGCCAGCTCGGTCAGCCAGACATCCGGGCCCTGGTTGAACGGCAGCCGCATATAGGCCCGCGAGATCGGCCCGGACACCGAGAACCCGTAGGCAAGGCCGCTGGTATGGGTCAGCAGATCCTCGATCAGGATGGCCCGGTTCACCGGGTGCGTGCGGTCCAGCGGGCCGTGCCGGTCGTCGAGCACCTGTACTGCGGCCAATTCCGGCACCCAGCGGGTGATCGGGTCTTTGAGCGTCAGCTTGCCCTCGTCGACCAGGCTCATGATCGCCGCCACTGTGACCGGCTTGGTCATCGACGCGATGCGAAACAGCGTGTCTCGTTGCATCGGCAGGCCCGCGTCGACATCCCGATAGCCGATCTCGTTGACCTGCAGTACTTCTCCGTGCTGCCACACCACCGTCACCGCGCCGGCGAGCAGGCCCGCGTCGCAGACCTCGCGGATGGAGGCCTGATTGCCGTCGAGATTCACCAGGTCAGGGTAGCGGCTCCTACGGCAGCGACCTGCTGGGGAGCCCTATGCCCGCTTCCGAGGTTGTAACTCAACAAATGAACGAAGATGACGGCGAGTCTGGTGATCCGGTGTACCGGCCTCGCCGTCGGTGTGCCTGCCGCGCGTGTAGTCGGCCTGCCATTCCACTTTCTCGCCCGCTGTTGCCCTCGCGATCTGTTCGATTTGCTGTGCCCCACTGCGCGAGGAAAGAAACAACTCGTACTTACGGTGTAGCTCTTCGTCGGACTCGATGCGCCTGAGTTCGGGGTGGTATTTTTCGAGCTCGCCTCGGCGCTGCGGGACGATCATGCAGATCGGCTCGTCGACCTCGAATCGCACTGGCATCAATTTGCGGGTGAATTTCCAGTTCACGCTGAAACTGGCACTTGCCCAATCGGTTTCGACTATGCCCTCCAGCGCGCAGACGGCGTCCTTGGGATAGTTTGCCGGCCCGCGGACCAACAGGTTGTGGCCCGGCGGCGTGCGAAACAGCATCGGCAGATGCCAGGTCAGGATGCCGTTGCCGAAATGGCTGACGGGTAGGAGCTGGCCGGCGTCGCGCTTATGCGGTGTGATCAGCACGTCCACGCCATTTTCCTGACCCATCCAGGTAGCGGTGAATGCGCACGGATTGCGCAGCTCCCAGCCGCTCTGGTTGGCAATGAGCATCGGCAAACAGCGATTGGGCCGACCCGTACGCGTCTGCGCCATCTCCCGCATCCAGGTGCGGTTGATCGGGGCCGGAGTGATCTCCGGCGCGTTATCACGGGTGACGAACCCGATCAGCGGATGGGCCGTCCCATTGGGCCTATCAGTCACCCGAGCCAGGTTAGTTGCGGAAACTTGGCGTCTGCCCCAGGCTGGGAATTGCACCTGGTCATGTCCGTGACAACGCCAGCTGTCAGTCCCTGTCGAGATGTCGACGCCATGGTGACCGCACCAGATGTGCTCTGCGCCACAGCCATCGGGCACCGTGACGATTTCGTTTAGCCCGTTGCGCCCGTCGGACGTTTATTGCGGCTTCTCGGATTGTGGCTGAGCAAACGGGCGAAGATGAAGGCGGGTTTGGTGGTCCGGTGCCCCGGCCTCGCCATCTCTGTGTTTGCCTCGCGTGTAGTCGCCTTGCCACTCCACTCGGTCACCGGCGGCAACCCTTGCTATCTGCTCGGCGTGCTTTGCTCCGTCACGTTCACGAAGGAACAACTTATGCTTGCTATCCAGATCCTGGTCAGACTCGATGAGCCTGAGTTCGGGGACAAATTCTTCCAGCTCGGCTCGGCGCTGCGGGACGATCATGCAGATCGGCTCGTCGACCTCGAATCGCACCGGCAGCAATTTGCGGGTGAATTTCCAGCTCATGCTGAAACTCGCGCTTGCCCAATCGGTTTCGACTATGCCCTCTAACGGACACACGGCGTCCTTGGGATAGTTTGCCGGCCCGCGGACCAATAGGTTGTAGCCCGGCGGAGTGCGAAACAGCATCGGTATACGCCAGGTCAGAATGCCGTTACCGAAATGGCTGGCGGGCAGCAACTGATTTGCCACGTACTCATCGGATTCGATCAGCACATCCACGCCGTTTTCTTGACCGAACCACGTGGCGGTGAACGCGCACGGGTTGCGCAACTCCCATCCGCCTTGGTTGGCGACGAGCATCGGCAAACACCGACTAGGCCACCCTTTACCCGCCTCTGACTGCGCCGACATCCACGCCCGGCCAATCGGTGCCGGGCCAATCTGCGGCGCGTTATCACCGGTGATGAACCCGATCAACGGACGGCCCGGCCCGTTTGATTTGTCACTCACGCGAGCCAGATTAGCTGGGAACCCGTTGTCATGAGACTTTGAAATCTTCTTACCCGAAGATCCGCCGGATGCCCGCGGCGAGTCAGCGTCGTTGCGCGCGCACGTACCAGAACGCCATTTCGATTTCGTTCCCGTCGACGTCGCGTCGCACCGTGGCGGGCTCCAGCGCTTCGATCTCCCACCCGGCGCCACCGAGGACGTCGCGCAGCGTGTCCTCGGACACGGCGGGCCGTGGCCGCTCCTGATCGGGCGGGTTGGCGTCGGAGAAGCAGCTGATCAACAGGGTGGCTTCCGGTCTTGCAGCACGGTGCGCGGCGGCCGCGTAGCTGCGCTTGCCGTCGTCGTCCAGGCAGTGGAACATTCCGCTGTCGACGATGGTGTCGAACGCGTCGGTGTAACCCTCGAGTTTGGTCGAGTCGGTTGCTGCGAAGCTGATGTCGACGCCGGCGTCCTTGGCCCGCCGCTCAGCGGTGATCAGCGCGGTCGGGGAGATGTCCAATCCGGTCACGGTGTAGCCGTTCTTGGCCAAATACACCGCGTTGTCGCCGAGCCCGCAGCCGATGTCCAGGACACTGCCGTGGACCCAGCCGCCGGTGTGCCAGCCGATGACATTCTCCTTGGGCGCCTTGGTATCCCATGGTGGTGTGGTCATCGGCGGGATGCCCTCGCCCGGGCTCTCACCGCGGTAGAGCGCGTCGAAGTCCATGCGTTGCAATCCGGAGGGGTTTGTGCCCGTCATTTCCGCCAGCGTAGACGCCGAAGCGCCGTTCGGGGCCGGCCGTACTCGGCGGCCGGCCACTGCCCGACGGCCGGGGCCGCTGCGCGACGGCGCACGGTCCGGTGTGGACCCGGCGTGGCCGGTATCGTCGGGCGCGCCGCGGAATGATACGCTGCCCGGCAGTCGACATCCTTTAACGATCCGTCCGGAGAGGCGGAGAAGGAGGTCAATGTCTCGCATGGGTGCCGCGGAGGATGCCGCCACCGGCAGGGAATTGATGTCTACGGCCGACGTCGGCCGCACTATTTCCCGTATTGCACATCAGATCATCGAAAAGACCGCCCTGGACGGCGCCGATGCGCCACGGGTGGTGCTGTTGGGCATCCCAACCCGCGGCGTGATCCTGGCCAACCGACTGGCTGCCCACATCGGCGAATTCAGCGGTATAGACGTCGGCCACGGCGCTTTGGACATCACCTTGTACCGCGACGATTTGATGAGCAAACCGCCCCGCCC
>DASYJS010000045.1:0-20266 GCA_035996225.1 Mycobacterium sp.
ACCGACATCGACAACCTCGCCCTGACCTGCGGCGCCCACCACCGACTCCTGCGACCCCGCGGCTGGACTACCCGAAAACGCGCCAACGGCGACACCGAATGGATCCCGCCACCGCACCTCGACCGCGGCCAACCACGCACCAACACCTTCCACCACCCCGAAAAACTCCTCCTCGACGAAGACGACGACGAGGTGGCGTAACGGCTATAGCAGCGTGATCTGTTCGGGCTCCGGCTCTGCCGGCTCGAGCAGTTGGGGCCCGTTGTTGCGCACGCTGTTCACCAATCGGGAGACCTCGCGCAACTCGATGCCGCGCACATCCGGCGCCTGCGCCAGCAACTCGGCGTCCAGCGGGTTGTCCGGATTCAACCAGGCGTCCCAGTCGCGCTCGGCCAGCATCAACGGCATCCGATCGTGGACCTCGGCCAGCTCGCCTACGGCGTCGGTGGTGATGATTGTGCAACTCAGCAGCGGGTCCGCCTCCTTGCCGGGTTTCCAGACCGACCACAGGCCGGCCATGAACACCATGTCGCCGTCGTCGCGGTGCATGAAGAACGGCGTCTTGGCGGTTTTCTTGCCCGCGGCGTTGGCCGGATTGGGCCGCCATTCGTACCAACCGTCCATCGGCACCAGGCAGCGCTTGCTCTTGGCCGAACCGCGGAACGCCGGCGAAGTGGCCACCTTGTCGGCCCGGGCGTTGATCAGCAGCGGACCCTTGTTATCCGGGGCACCGTCGGGACCGGCCTTGACCCACGGCGGAACCAGTCCCCAGCGCATCAGCCGCACCCGGCGAGTCGGCTCGTCGTCCGGCTCGCTGTGGCGGGATACCACCGTCGCCACCGTGGCAGTAGGAGCCACGTTGTAGTTGGGCTCCCCCGCGCGCTCTGAGGTACCGGTGGCTTCGTCGATCGCTTTGATCTTCTCGGCCAGCAGGGCCGGATCCGTCGTGACCGCAAACCGTCCACACATAACCTCCATGGTGCCCGGTACCCACGACACCCGCCGACACGGCAGGATGAAACGGTGACCACCGAGCCCTGGACGGCCCCACTCGCGCCGACCCCGGTCCACGCGACCGTGACCATTCCCGGCTCGAAATCCCAGACCAACCGGGCGCTGATCCTCGCGGGACTGTCGAGCGCCCAGGGCCAAGGCCCCTCGCGGCTGCGCGGAGCACTGCGCAGCCGCGACACCGACCTGATGATCGGCGCGCTGAGGGCCCTGGGTTTGCGGGTGGACGGAACCGGCCCCGAACTGGAGGTCAGCGGCCGGATCGAACCGGCCGCGGGCGCACAAGTGGACTGCGGCCTGGCCGGCACGGTGTTGCGCTTCGTTCCGCCGTTGGCGGCGCTGGCCGACGCGGGGGTGGAATTCGACGGCGACGAGCAGGCGCGAGTCCGGCCCATCGCGCCACTGCTGGATGCCCTGCGCGGTCTCGGCGTTCGGATCGACGGCACCGGTCTGCCGTTCCGGGTGCTGGGCAGCGGATCGGTCCCCGGTGGCACCGTCGCCATCGATGCGTCGGCGTCGTCACAGTTCGTTTCGGGACTGTTGCTCTGCGGTGCGTCGTTCACCGACGGCCTGACCGTGCAACACACCGGGTCGGCGGTACCGTCGGCGCCGCACATTGCGATGACGACCGTGATGCTGCGGCAGGCCGGCGTCGATATCGACGATTTGGTGCCCAACCGGTGGCAGGTTCGCTCCGGCGTGGTCGCGGCCCGGCACTGGGATATCGAGCCCGATCTGACGAACGCCGTTCCGTTCCTGGCGGCGGCGGTGGTCACCGGCGGGACGGTGCGCATCACCGATTGGCCGGCGAAAAGCGTGCAACCTGCCGACGACATTCTCAGCGTCTTGGGCAAGCTGAATGCCGTTGTCACCCAGACCGATTCAGTTCTGGAAGTACGGGGCTCAGCGGGCTACGACGGCTTCGATGTCGACCTGCGCGCCGTGGGCGAACTCACCCCGTCGGTGGCGGCGTTGGCGGCGCTGGCCACCCCGGGATCGGTGTCACGGTTGAGCGGTGTCGCCCATTTGCGGGGTCACGAGACGGATCGGCTCGCCGCGTTGAGCAAAGAGATCAACCGGCTGGGGGGCAACTGCCAGGAGACGGCCGACGGTCTGGTGATCACCTCGACACCGCTGCATGCCGGCATCTGGCGCGCGTACGCCGATCATCGGATGGCGATGGCCGGCGCGATCGTCGGGCTGCGGGTAGCCGAAGTCCAGATCGACGACGTCGGCGCCACCAGCAAGACACTGCCGGAATTCCCCCAGCTGTGGGCGCGGATGCTGGCCGATCTGGAGTCCAGCGTTTGAGGCCGGGCGACTACGGCGACTACGACGAATCCGACGTCAAAGTCCGATCCGGTAAGGGGACGCGGCCCCGAACCAAGACCCGTCCGCAACACGCCGACGCAGAGTCCGCCATGGTGATCAGCGTCGACCGTGGCCGCTGGGGGTGCGTGCTGGGTGGCCGCCCCGATCGACGGGTCACCGCCATGCGGGCCCGTGAACTGGGCCGCACGCCGATCGTGGTCGGCGACGATGTCGACATCGTCGGCGATCTGTCCGGACGCCACGACACCCTGGCCCGCATCGTGCGCCGGGGTCCGCGACGAACGGTGTTGCGACGCACCGCCGATGACACCGATCCCACCGAGCGGGTGGTGGTCGCCAACGCCGACCAACTGCTCATCGTGGTGGCCCTCGCCGACCCGCCGCCACGCACCGGCCTGGTCGACCGGGAGCTGATCGCCGCCTACGCCGGCGGCCTGAAACCAATTCTGTGCCTGACCAAGACCGACCTCGCCCCACCCGAACCGTTCGCCGAGCAGTTCGTCGACCTGGACCTGACGATTGTCGCCGCCGGCGTCGACGACCCGCTGCTCGCCGTGGCAGAGTTGCTCCCCGGCAAGATCACCGTGCTGCTCGGACATTCCGGGGTGGGCAAGTCAACCTTGGTGAATCGCCTTGTGCCCGAGGCGGATCGGGCGGTCGGCGTGGTCACCGATATCGGCAGGGGACGACACACCTCGACGCAATCGGTGGCGCTGCCGCTGGGCGACGCGCTGCCGGGTTCCGGCTGGGTGATCGACACCCCGGGCATTCGCTCGTTTGGGTTAGCCCACATCCGGCCCGACGACGTGCTCTCGGCCTTCGCCGATCTGGCTGAGAAAGTGCAGGGTTGCCCGCGGGGCTGCGGCCACATGGGACCGCCTGCCGACCCGGAGTGCGTGCTCGACACGCTCTCCGGACCCGCCGTTCGCCGCGTCGAGGCGGCCCGGCGGCTGCTGGCGTTGCTCAGGGAGCAATGACGCCGCCAACCGCGGTGTAAGACTTCTCTATGGTCTCCGACAAACCGCCACTGGTACTGCTGCATCCGTTTCTCGTGTCAGGCCTCGTGTGGAAGGACGTCGCCCTCGCGCTCTCGAGCTACCACCAGGTGTTCACACCCACCTTGCTCGGTCACAGCGGAGGGCCGCCGGTCCAGCGTCGTCCGGCCACGGTCTGGGATGTGATCGATGCGGCCGAAGCCTATCTCGACGAGAACGGTCTGCAGCGCCCCCATCTTGCGGGCAACTCGCTGGGTGGATTCGTGGCTATCGAGCTCGCCCGGCGCGGCCGGGCATCCAGTGTCACCGCGTTATCGCCGGCTGGCTTCTGGTCCACCGGGCACACGCATGCCTCAGCTGCGAGGAAGATCCGCAAGATCGCTGTGGTGTCTCGGCTCACCACGTCGCTCGGTCCGCTGGCCTTCAAGCCCGCGGTCGTGCGCCGGCTTTCACTGCGATTCTTCAACAGCGCCCGTCACGGCGATCGAGTGGCCGCAGATAAGCTCGTCGAGCTGACCCGGGTAGTCGCAGAATGCTCCGTCGACAAGGAGGTTCTTTCCACCGACGCAGAACAGGTCGCCCCACTGGACCCACTGCCATGCCCGATTACCCTCGCGTGGTCGCAGAAAGATGCAATCTTTCCCGTCAGCACATACGGCAAAGTTGCACGTGAGCGCCTGCCCGGTGCGACATTCGAGATCCTGGCCGACGTCGGCCACGTTCCAATGTTCGACGATCCCGCACTAGTCGCGCGCACGATACTGACCGCGACGGGCGCCGTAACTCACGTCAAGCCTTCGGAGACTTAGCGAGCCGCATCCCGAGCTCGTCGGGCGGCACCAGATGACCCTCGGTGCACCGAATTTCGACGCTCGCCTCGGCCCCACAACCCACATGAGTCAGCCGCAGCCGGTTACGACCCGGCAGGTGGTGTCGTCCCCACTCGAACAAAGCCCAGACCACCGGCATGAAGTCGATGCCGGCCTCGGTCAGCACGTATTCCTCGCGGCTACGCTGGCCGGGCTCTTGGTAGGGCTGCCGCGCCAGTAGCCCGAGATCGACCAGCTCGGCCAGGCGCGCCGAGGTGGCTGCCTTGGTGATGCCGACCCGTCGGGCGAAGTCGTCGAACCGCGTGGTGCCGTAGTACGCCTCGCGCATGATCAACATCGCGGACTTGGTGCCGACCACTGACATCGTCTTCTCGATCGCGCAGTGACCGATCGGCGACCATTTCTCCCGGTCCGCCAGGGTGCCCTGCAGAAATGTCATGTAAATCACCTCCTGTCTGGGTTGATTTTAGTATACCTAGGCGTTCTGCTGGGTATATAGAGCTGTACCCAGGGCTCAAGGAGGAGTCATGACCGGTTATCCGGCTAGTTTGCAAGGCCGCGACGCTGTCATCGTCGGCGCCGTTCGCACCCCAATCGGCAAAGGCAAGGCCAGCGGCGCGCTGCACGATGTGCTGCCCGTCGACCTGTTGGCGCACAGCCTGCGCGAACTGGTGGCTCGCACCGGTGTGGACCCGGCGCAGGTTGACGACGTCATCGCCGGTGCGGTCACCCAGGTCGGCGATCAAGCGGTCAACATCGCGCGCAACGCGTTGCTGGGCGCGGGCTTCCCGGAGTCGGTTCCCGGCGTCACGATCGATCGCCAGTGCGGCAGCAGCCAGCAGGCCATCAGCTTCGCCGCCCAGGGCGTTATCGCCGGCGCCTACGACCTGGTGATCGCCGCGGGCGTGGAGTCGATGAGCCGCGTCCCGATGGGCACCCAGGTACTGCCGGGCAGCAACCCGTTTGGCGAGGGTATGGACGCGCGCTACCCCGAAGGCCTTGTGCCGCAGGGCATCAGCGCCGAACTGATCGCCGCGAAGTGGGGCTTCTCGCGCACCCAGCTCGACGAGTTCTCGGCCGGCAGCCACGACAAGGCCGCCCGCGCCACCAAGGACGGGCTGTTCGAGAACGAGCTGATCCCGATCGCCGGGCTGTACACCGACGAGATCATCCGCCCCGCCACCACGGTGGAGACGCTGGCCGCACTCAAGCCGGCGTTCTATAGCGAAAAGATGAAAGAGCGCTTCCCGCAGATCAATTGGGAGATCACACCGGGCAACTCGTCGCCGCTTTCGGACGGCAGCGCCGCGGTTTTGATCACCACCAGTGAGGTCGCCAAGAAGCTGGGCCTGCGCCCGCTGGCGCGCATCCACACCACGACCGTGGTGGGCGACGACCCGCTTTACATGCTGACCGGCGTCATCCCGGCGACCGAGAAGGTGCTGCAGCGGGCCGGCCTCACGCTGGCCGACATCGACCTGTTCGAGGTGAACGAGGCCTTCGCACCGGTGGTACTGGCCTGGGCTCATGACACCGGGGCGGATCTGTCCAAGACCAATGTGAACGGCGGGGCCATCGCGATCGGTCACCCGTTGGGCGCCAGTGGCGCCCGTATCATGACCACGATGGTCAACGCGCTCGAGCAGCGCGGCGGCCGGTATGGACTGCAGACGATGTGCGAGGGCGGCGGAATGGCCAATGCCACCATCATCGAGCGGCTCGGCTAGCCGGGCCCGGCAGGATGAAGGAGCACGACAATGAGCGTAATCCGAGCCGCCGCAGTGCAACTCAGTCCGGTGCTCTACAGCCGGGAAGGCACCGTTGAGCGGGTAGTCAACAAGATCGAACAGCTGGGCCGCCAAGACGTGCAGTTCGCTGTCTTTCCGGAGACCGTGGTCCCCTACTACCCGTATTTCTCTTTTATCCAGCGCCCGTTCGAGATGCGGCCGACGGAACACCTCAGGCTGCTCGATCAGGCCGTGACGATACCGTCGCCGGCCGTGGACGCGATTGCCGCGGCGGCGCGAGCCGCCCACCTGGTGGTGTCCATCGGCGTCACTGAGCGTGACGGTGGTTCGATGTACAACACGCAGTTGCTGTTCGACGCCGACGGCACGCTGCTGCAGCGCCGGCGCAAGATCATGCCGACCTACCACGAACGGATGATCTGGGGCCAGGGCGATGGCAGCGGACTACGGGCCGTCGACAGCGCGGTCGGGCGCATTGGGCAGTTGGCGTGTTACGAGCACTTCAACCCGCTGGCGCGGTATGCCATGATCGCCGACGGCGAGCAGATCCACGCGAGCATGTTTCCAGGGTCGTTTGGCGGCGATCTGTTCGCGCGACAGATGGAAGTCAGCGTGCGCAATCACGCTCTCGAGTCCGGCGCCTTCGTCGTGAACGCCACCGCGTGGCTCGACGCCGATCAGCAAGCGCAGATCATGGCCGACACGGGTGGTCCGATTGGCCCGATCTCGGGTGGCCATTTCACCGCGATCATCACGCCTCAGGGTGAGTACTTGGGCGAGCCGTTGCGTTCCGGTGAGGGCGAGGTGATCGCCGATCTCGACTTGTCGCTGATCAACGGCCGAAAGGTCCTGATGGATGCCGTCGGCCACTACGGCCGACCTGACTTGCTCAGCCTGGCGGTGGATCGCACGCCCCGCTTGTACATGCATGAGCACATCGAGCAACTTGCCGGCGTCGCTACCGAGGAGGCCGAGCATGCCCACGTCTGATCCCCACGAAATCCGCTACATCCCCTTTCAAGGCGTGCGGGTGCGCTACGACAGCGCCACGAGCTACGACGAGTTGGTGGCCGCGCTTTTGGCCGATATCGGCGAACAGCCGGTCCCGATCGACGAGTTCCCGAAGGCGTTCAAGACCTGGGATTCGTATGAGCAGAAGGTCCAATCCTACGTCGGGCCAAGCGGATTCATGCTGTTCGGTCTGTTCAACCATGGCGGCTGGATCACCAAGGCCGGCATCGACCGAAAGGTGCTGCGGGTTATCCTCGGTAACCCGCTGATCGCCATCACGATGTTGCGTCACGACGTGACCGCAGGTTTGTTCGCCCCGGTCGAGTTGCTGATCGCCGACGAGAGGGACGGCCGCAGCAGCCTGACCTACGTCAAGCCGTCCTCGCTGATGGTCGTCGAGCCCAATCCGGAACTACTCAGTGCGGCAACCGAACTCGATACCAAACTGGCGGCATTGGCCGCGAAGGTTACGGCAACGCCCGCCTAGCCACCCGGGATGATGGCCCGTATTGAGCTGCCACCGCCCATTGTTCGGCCGCGCAACACTTGACGTCCCGCGCGACGTACGCGGGTCACAGCGCCAAACTCAACGCGCCAACCAGGATCATCGCGGCGCCTGCGAACCTTCCACCCACGTCACCGAGTGGGATCGTCTTCTCCAGCAGCACGAAGATGGCGATCGCCGCGATCCACAGGAGATTCATTACGCCCCCGACGAACAGCAGCCCCATCAGGATCCAGCAGCAGCCCACGCAGTACGCGCCGAGCTGCAGCCCCATGCGGAAGGCGCCGAGGTTGCCGGTACGCCAGTAGCGGGACACGAAGTGCGTTGGGGCCCTGCAGTTCCTCAGGCAGGCATTCTTGAACGGGCTGAGCTGGTAGATGCCAGCCACGATTAGCAGACCCGCTCCGAATATGGCGCTTCTGGACACCATCATCGGGGAGAGCAATGCGGCTCGATCGACAGCGTACTGAGCGATGGTGGCCACCAGACTGAAGACCGTCCACATCGTGACGTAGCCGGTGACGAAGACGAACGTCGGTGCCAGCGGGTTGTGCTGGGCGGCGGCCTTGCGGGCGACTGCGGCGTACATCAGGGTCATTGGCGCCACGGTGGGAACCATCATGGCGACCATCATCACGGCCCACATCGCCAGTCTCAGGCCGAACTCGGTTGCCGTCCAAGGCTGCACCCCGGTCATCGCGTCCATCATCGGCGTCATCGATTGACCCCTCATGCCCGCGGACTCGGTCACCATTCGGCGCGCTGTCATCACGACGTAAACCCAGGCTGCGACGGTGATGCCGCCCAGCCCGGCCAATACGGCTAGACGGTCTCGGTGGCGGAAGATCCGAGATGCGGTCAGCGGATCAGTCCGTCCTGGTTCATGTGCAGCACGTTGAACTGGTAGTAGCTGTCCGTGAAGTCAAGCTTGATTCCCGCCCGGGCGGTGGTGTTGCCGGTGCCCATCTCGGCATAGAGATAGCGCGGCCCTTCCGGGGTACTGAGGCGGATTCTGGGCGGCAATGCCGTGTTCAACCGCTTGGGGAGCGGCATCCCGCGTGACTCGACCAGTCCCTCTATCGTGAGACTGGCCGTCCGCTGATCGACATCGATCGACAGTTCGATGGGTGCGTAGAGCGGGTCGAGCACGGTCGACACCATGCTGTTGTACACGAAGAAATGCGTGGCTCCCGGGGCAGTCGATTCGCCGTGAAGGATCTTGCGCAGTGCTTCTCGCTGAGCGGGGTCCGCCCGTTCGTCGATGATGACCTGCTGCGTGCCGCCGCCCTCGTGGACCTCACCCGGCCAGGACATGAGCATTGCCCAGTGCAGCCCGTCGAGATTCGTCTCGTTGAAGTTTCCCGCCTCGATGTGGCCGGCCATGAACGCCTCGCAGCGTCCATGGGTTGACTTCGCACCGAACTGGCACGGACAGCCCCAAGCACAGTTGCAATTCTCGAGCTCCGTGCCGTGGAGCACCCATTGGTCGGTCACCGGATTCTCCTAGTTTCTCGCATGTTCTGAACTGTCACCCGATTGACACTTCACGTGAATTGACCTTACTATGACTTTGCATGATAAGTCACGCATATTGCCGAGACCGGGCCTCATCGATCATCTCGCCGCGTCGATGCCGAGCGGCGCCCAGGCGAGAGCCACCTGCGTGCTCACCCACTCAGAGCGATACGTAAGGAGAAGGCAACATGACAGAGGTGAATGAGTTCAACCGCCGCAACATTGAAGAGTTCCGCAGCAATCATGGTCGCCTCGGTGGACCGTTTGAGGGCGCACCGGTTTTGCTACTACACACGACCGGAGCACGAAGTAACCGAGAACGGGTGCACCCTCTGATATATCTGGCCGACAACGATCGCTACCTGTTGTTTGCCTCGGCCGGCGGTGTGGACCGCAGCCCCGCGTGGTACTGGAACCTCATCGCCAACCCCGACGCCAGCATCGAAGTCGGAGACGAACAGCTCAACGTACATGCCGCTGAAGTGACCGGCGCAGAGCGCGATGCGAAGTATGCCGACCAGGCTCAACGGTATCCGCAATACGCCGAATACCAGCGCATGACGACACGCGCCATCCCAGTCGTCGCACTCACGCCTTCCGGTGGGGCGAAGCCCGACGAATGAAGACCTGGCGACCGGCGCGGTCAGTTCGCGTCAAGCTCGCTTGATTGACGTATCATGCAATTTACTACTGTGGCGTTATGGCTAAGTCGCTCCCGCTACTAGCACTCTCGACTAAGGTGGGCGCGGATCGCCGAGACGGTGGCGGTGATCGCGTCGGCACTACCGCCGCCGAACGGCGCGACGCTGGCGAAGCCATGTGTAAGCGCATCGAACTGGCGGTGATCCACCACAACACCGGCCGAGCGCAATGCGGCGGCGTATTCATTGCCCTCGTCACGCAGCGGATCGAATCCCGCGGTGAGCACCAGAGCCGGCGCCAGGCCTGATAGATCGCCCGCCTTTAGCGGT
Organism: Mycobacterium sp.; assembly: GCA_035996225.1. Taxonomy (GTDB): domain Bacteria; phylum Actinomycetota; class Actinomycetes; order Mycobacteriales; family Mycobacteriaceae; genus Mycobacterium. The sequence continues at coordinate 9,919 of DASYJS010000045.1, forward strand.
GATATTCGCGCATCGTCTGCGGTAGCGTCTGTGCCCCCCAGATACATTTCTGTGAACCAGTCGCGGTCGCGCTTGGATAGGAAAAACCCGTCGGAGAACAACTTTCGTGACTGGGTTTCCTCAGACAGGTCGAGGACCGGATAGAGCAGCACCTGCAGGACCGGCTGCGGAATACCCTCGTCGCGGCTGCGCAGCGCGACCAGCGCCGCCAGATTTCCGCCCGCGCTATCGCCGCCGACGCCGATTCGGGACGGCTCGGCGCCCAACTCGGCGGCATGTCCCCGTGCCCATCGGTAAGCAGCGACGCAATCATCGACCGCGGCTGGGGCCTTGTGTTCGGGCGCCAGCCGGTAGTCCACCGACAACACATGTATCGCGGCGTCCCGGCAGATCATCCGGCATAGTCCGTCGTGGGATTCGATGTCGCCCACGACAAAACCGCCACCATGGAAGAAGACAAGCAGCGGCGCCTTGCCCTGAACGGCCGGTCGGTAGTGCCGCATCGCAGAGGGCTGTCGGGACCGGGGATCGTGAAATCCCTTATGGGGACGGCAATGTCGGTCGCCATCACCGAATGCGAGGTACGCATCAGGGCGCGCGCGGCTTCCAGATCGTCACCAGCCGACAGACCCCCCGTGCGGGTGCGTCGTTGGGCGGCGAGCATCAGTTGGAGCGTGGGGTCAAGGGTATTGCCGTCAATAGTGACCCTTCCCCCGCCGGCGAGCATGCGCTTTATCCAAGGCGGAATCCAGGGCACAACCTTCACGCCGACGCGAAGCGCAGCGTTAGTCAGGGCGAGGGGGCGCGCCGTGGACCGCGTGCGTGTCAAACCTGCCCCCTGCAAGCGCCGGGAATACGAGTCTTGGCCAGGCGACCAAATCTTTGTTCAGACGCTAACGGCGGCAGCCTCCAGCGTCAACGAGGACCGCCGGATCTAATCAGAGCCAGCCGGTACGGGCGGCGGCAACCGGCTCGGCGGGAGCTGGGGCTAACTCCCCGTCCCGCACGCCGTCGAGCATCCGTTTCACTGCGGCGACAATCTCCGGCGTTGCCGCGGCGAGTCCGGTCAAATCTGCTGTGGTGACCTCATCCGCATCGACGCCGGCCCGGGCCAGCACGGCGGCCGGGTCGGCCAGCTCCCCGGCCAGCCAGGCCACCGGATCGGCTGACAGCTCGGGGACGAAGTTGCGACGTCCGGGTTCCCAACCGTTGAAACGGGGGTGGTGATGGGCCCGGTCCAGTGTGCCCGGCGGGCTCTGGGTGGATCCGAAGAGGTCCACCCGCCATACGGGCCGGTTAAAGGCGATCGGGATGCCGGCGTAGATCGATCCCTGAGGCTCGGCCCGGTCGATAAGGCGGAGTTCCAGTCTCACTCCCCGTTCCGGGCTTTCCTGACCGGTGTTCGGAGTCGGGTCGACAAAAAACATGTCCCCGACGACTACACCCAGGGTTTCGAATCCGAATGCTGCGAGCATCGCGTACCTCTCCTCGTACCTCATCGAGGGTAGACCCGGGCGGTGAATCTGGCGTCGCCGGCGAAGCGCGGTGCGCGCTCGGCGCAAAAACTTAGGCCGCCAGACCGTCCTGCGCGTCGCGGACTGCCGCTCCCGCCTTCTTGTTGCGACGCCAACCCCGAACGGTGGCGATAGCGGTTTTGAGTCCGCGCCGCCGACCGGTCACCGGATCGGCACCCGCGAAATCGGGCTCCAGTTCGGCGAACATCCGCTCGCTGCGGGTTTCCGGCGCGTTGTCGGCGCTGTCGAGCAAGTACTTGTCGGGCAACGACAGCTTGGCGATCGTGCGCCAGGTCTTGCCGTACTGCATCAGGAATGAACCTGTGGTGTAAGGCAAGTCGTACTTGTCGCACATCTGGCGCACCCGGACCGAGATCTCATGCAGCCGGTTGCTGGGCAGATCCGGGTACAGGTGGTGCTCGATTTGGTGGCACAGGTTGCCGCTCATGAATCGCAGCAGCCATCCGCCCTCGAAGTTGGCACTGCCCAGCATCTGGCGTAGGTACCACTGGCCCTTTGTTTCGCCGATCATGTCGGTCTTGGTGAATTTCTCTGCGCCATCAGGGAAGTGGCCGCAGAAGATGACGGCGTTGGCCCACACGTTGCGGATCACGTTGGCAACGGCATTGGCCTTCAGTGTGGACGTGTAGGTCGCGCCGGGTGACAGCGAGGTCAGCGCCGGGAACGCGACGTAGTCCTTCAGGATCTGACGACCGGCCTTGGCGAAGAACTCTTCTGTCCGCTGCCGGAGCTCTTCTTGGTCCATCCGTTTCTTCATGATCTTGCCGATCTCCACGTGCTGCAGGCCGACGCCCCATTCGAAGCCAAGCGCGAGCATGGTGTTGAACAACAGGTTGAAGATGTTGAAGCGCTTCCAGCGCTGGTCACGGGTGACGCGCAACAGGCCGTAGCCGACGTCGTCGTCCATCCCGAGGATATTGGTGTACTTGTGGTGCACGAAGTTGTGGGTGTACCGCCAGTGCTTGGACGACCCACTCATGTCCCACTCCCATGTCGAGGAGTGAATCTCCGGGTCGTTCATCCAGTCCCACTGGCCGTGCATGACGTTGTGGCCGATCTCCATGTTCTCGATGATCTTGGCCACGCCCAGGGTCGCGGTGCCCGCCCACCACGCCGAGCGCCGTGAGCTGGCGGCCAGCACCAGCCGGCCGGTTACCTCCAGCGCGCGCTGGGCTGCGATCGTGCGACGGATGTAGCGGGCGTCCTGCGCGCCGCGTGAGTCTTCAATGTCCTGGCGGATGGCGTCCAGCTCAACGGCCAGGCCTTCGATATCCGCGTCCGTCAGATGCGCGAACACGTCGACGTCTGTAATCGCCATGGTCTTCATCTCCTCTGCGGTCGTTATTCGGTGACTTATTTACCTACGCTATCGTAACCTACGAGTCCGTAGGTTACCTGTGAGTAGCATCTAGATGTCGAGCACACAATCGCCTGATGCGGCAGAGATGCAGGTCTGCACGCGGCTTCCGGGTTCGCGTTCCTGGCCGGTTCGCAGGTCACGGACGTGGCCCTCTACTAGGGGAACCACGCACGACTGGCATATACCCATCCGGCAGCCGAACGGCATCTGCACTCCTGCGCCCTCCCCCGCGTCCATCAGTGATGTCGCGGCATCGGCGGCCACCGTACGCCCGCTTCGCCCGAAGGTGACCGTTCCGCCGGCCCCGGCGGGTGCGGCCTTGGCCACCGCGAATCGCTCCAGGTGCAGCCGGTCGCTGATGCCCGCGGACGCCCAGATCTTCTCGGCCTGGGCGAGCATGCCCTCCGGCCCGCAGGCCCAGGTTTGGCGTTCCCGCCAGTCCGGCACCTCGTCGTCGAGCCGACCCAGGTCAAGCCGGCCCTGGACGCGGGTCTCCCGTACCTGCAGCCGGTACCCGGGATGAACCGACGCCAGCGCGGACAACTCGGTACCGAACATCACATCCGAATCGGTGGGCGCCGAATGCACATGCTGGATGTCACCAATTTGCTTGCGGCGCACTAATGTTCGCAACATCGACATCACCGGCGTGATTCCGGATCCCGCGGTGATGAACAGCATCGACGGCGGCGCCGGGTCGGGCAGCACGAAATTGCCCCGGGGCGCAGCGAGCCGCACGATCGTCCCCGGCTCGACACCGGCCACCAAATGGGTGGACAGGAAGCCCTCCGGCATGGCTTTCACGCTGATGGTCACCGTGCGCTCGGGGCCAACTCCGGATCGCGCGACCGGACTCGAGGTCAGCGAATACGACCGCCAGCGCCAGCGCCCCTCCATCAGCAATCCGATCCCGATGTACTGGCCCGGCTCGTAGTCGAAGCTGAAGCCCCAGCCCGGTTTGATCACCAGGGTCGCGGAGTCTTCGGTCTCCCGCCGGACCTGCACGATGCGGCCCCGCAATTCCCGCGCCGACCACAGCGGGTTGGCCAGGTGCAGATAGTCGTCGGGCAGCAACGGCGTCGTGATGCGCGCAGCGATTTTGCGCAGCGCATGCCAGCCGGGGTGCCGTTCCGCCCCGGCGACGGTGGCGGGCCTGGTTTCGCCGACATTGGCGGTGATCGATTGATATTTCTTGCCCATAGGAAGCTCCTGCTCACGATGCGGGGTGTGGCTTCCGCTCACGTTTGGGGGACGAGGCCCGGGAGGTTTTCGAGCTCCTCCACTGGCGTCCACGTTACCGTAACTTACGGTACCGTAGCCAGGCGCGACGGCTCGGAATGCATCACAGCGCCGGGTGTGTCGTAGCGGTCACAACAGCTCGAGCAGGAACGGCAGCTCCTGGTTCGCGTACCAGGCCAGATCGAAGTCCTGCGCATCGCCGACAATTAGATCGGCATCCTCATCCCCCAGGTCAGCGGCATCGATGGCCTCGATCGCGTTCACGACTGCCGGCTCGGCGTCGGCGTTGTCGACGTAGGCGGCGACCACCCGGTCGATCGCGACGGGCCCAGCGAGTCTGACCACGGCGTCATCGAGATCGGGACGGAAGGTGACCCCGGATTCACCGAGGTCGACTTCGGCGGCCAGCACCGCGCGCCGCGGCCGCGGCGTCTCGTCGGCTCCCTCGGCCTCATGGGCCGCCAGCAGGCGCAACGAGGCCAACGCGGCCTCCCGCAACGCCACATCGGCAAGCTCATCGTCATCGCCCTGCGCGTAGGCCTCGCGCAATGTCGGCGTCACCGCAAAGGCGGTGCCGTTGACGGGCCTCAGCGAACCATCGGCGACGAGGCGCTGCAACATCGGCACAGTGGCCGGAATGTAGACCTGCATCGCGGCTAGTTCTCGATCAAGGTGGCCGCGTAGTCGTCGACATACCTCGACAGCTCGCGCGGCGGGCGCTGGTAGCTGCCGGTCACAATGGGGCGTTCCGGCAAGTCAACCTTCGGCTCTTCGACGTCGTGGTACTCGATGCTGGATAGCAGGTGCTTCATCATGTTTAGCCGTGCGTGTTTCTTGATATCGGATTCCACGACATACCAAGGGCTTACCGGGGTATCGGTGTGCACCATCATCTCGTCCTTGGCGCGCGAATAGTCCTCCCAGCGATACACCGACTCCAGGTCCATCGTGGACAGTTTCCAACGCCGGACGGGGTCGTTGCGGCGCGCCCTGAAACGGCGCAGCTGTTCGGCCTCGGAAACCGAAAACCAATACTTTCGCAGCAGAATCCCGCCGTCGATCAGCATCTGCTCGAAGATCGGCGTCTGCCGCAAAAACAGCGCTAGTTCCTGCGGTGTGCAGAATCCCATGACTTTCTCGATACCGGCGCGGTTGTACCACGACCGATCGAACAGCACGATTTCGCCTTCGGTGGGCAGATGGGCAATATACCGCTGGTAGTACCACTGACCGCGTTCCCGATCGGTAGGCACCGGCAAGGCGGCGATATGGGCGGTACGAGGGCTGAGGTATTCGGTGATCCGTTTGATGGCACCACCCTTGCCCGCAGCGTCCCGGCCCTCGAAGAGGACCACGATTCGCGCGCCGGAATGCCGTACCCACTCCTGCAGCTTCACGAATTCTGTTTGTAGCCGGAATAATTCGGCCTCATAGACGGCATCGGAGATCTTGGGTGCGTCCCGCGCAGCCGATTTCTTTTTCTTCGCTTTCGCCGGCCCGCCGTCATTCGAGGTACTCACACCAACGAATGCTATCTCCACGCACCAATTTTCACCGCCGAACAACTAGCGGGAAGCTTCGAGAAGTTCCTCGAGTGATTGCTTCAACAAGGCCGGCAGCAGCTCGACGTCGCTCATCGCCTCGCGGTCGGCGTTGATTCCGAAATAAATTGTGCCCTTGTAGGACGTCACACCGATGGCCAGCGCCTGATTGTGCAGCAGCGGCGGCACGGCATAGGTCTCCAGCAGTTTGGTGCCGGCGATGTACATCTGCGACTGAGCCCCCGGAGCATTGGTGATCAACAAGTTGAACAACCGCGCCGAGAAGTTGGTGGCGACCCGGATACCCATGGCGTGCAGGGTGGGTGGCGCAAAACCCGACAACGTGACGATAGTCCTGGCGTCGACCAGGCGGCCGTTGACCGGATTCGATTCGGTGGCGTGCGCGATCTGCGACAGCCGCACCACCGCGTTGCCCTCGCCCACCGGCAGGTCAACCAGGAACGGAGTGACCTGACTGATCATCTGGCCGGGGCCGGTCGAGTCGTGTTGGTTCTCGGCATAGACCGAAAGCGGTGCCATCGCCCGGATCGTCGCGCTCGATGACACTCCCTCCCCGCGCGACATCAACCAGTTACTCAATGCGCCGGTCACGACCGCCAGCACCACGTCGTTGATGTCGCAGTCGTAGCGGGCTCGCACCGCGCGATAGTCCTCGAGCTTTCCGCGGGCGACGGTGAACCGCCGATGACGCGAGACGGTCGCGTTGAGCGGGCTGCTCGGCGCGGTGCCACGCGTGACCGTGCGCGCGATGTCGAAGACCCGGCGGCCCACGTTGAGCAGTTCGCCATAGTTGGTTGCTACCCCGGCCATCGCGGAGCTGACCGCCTGCAGCTGGGTGCCCGGCCCCATCACCCAGTCGCCGAGTGCGCCCACCAGCAGCCGGGTCGAGCCGGGTTCCCGTTCCGGAATCCAGATGTCTTCGGGGAACGGCGGCGGATGCCGCGTCCGGTCGGCGATCACGTGGTTGATCTCCAGCGCGGTCATCCCGTTGATCAAGGCCTGGTGCGACTTGGTGTACAGGGCGACTCGATTTTTCGCCAGACCCTCAACCAGGTACATCTCCCACAGCGGCCGCGACTTGTCCAGCGGCCGCGCGGCCAGCCGGGCTATCAGCTCGTGCAGCTGCTCATCGCTGCCCGGCGACGGCAGCGCCGAGCGCCGCACGTGATAGGTGATGTCGAAGTCGGCGTCGTCGACCCACACCGGCCTGGCCATGCCGACCCCTACTTCGCGGACCTTCTGGCGGTAACGCGGTATCTGCGGGAGCCGGCGTTCGACGGCGGCAAGCAGAGTCTCGTAGCTCAGTCCGGCGCGCGGACGCTGCAGGATCGATAGCGATCCGACGTACATCGGGGTGGCGCTGTTCTCCAGCCGATAGAAGGACGCGTCCGATGTGGACAACCGGGTCACCATTGCGGGCCTGGCCTCCTTGGTCAATCCTTCGCGTTCCCCGATATTCTCGCCCACCGTAATCGTCCGCGACGGCCAAACACGGCGCGGGTACGCGCGATGTCGAATTGTGCGATGATGACCGGCAATTGAAAGACCAATTGTCTGCCACTCTCCTGCAGGCTGCTCGTTCGCCGCCGATTTGGAGAGTGCGCGTTGACCATCAGCCCCGTAAACCCGGCTCACCGTGACGCTTTCGCCGTCGTGCCCGTCGTCGAGTACGAACCACCGCCGCGAGACATGTCGCGCCACGACGCCCCGTGCCGCCAGTCATCCTTGCAGCGCCGGACCGGCAACGGTGCCCGCCGGCCTTACAGCGGGCGAGCCGTCAGGCAACCGGAGCCGACGGCGGCGGCCTGGCCCGTGGCCATGCGCCAGGCGGCGATCTTCGCCGACGCCGCACTGCGCCGGGTGCTGGAAGTCATCGACCACCGCCGTCCGGTGACCCAGCTCCGGGGGCTGCTGGTGCCCGGCCTGGTCGACTCCGTGCTGTCGGTCAGCCAGTCGGTCGCCGGACGCCAGGGCGCCGCGGTCTTGCGCCGGATGCGACTGCAGCCCGCCGGGTACCGGGATCTGGAAGCCGCCGCCGAGGTGTTCGGCTCCTACAGTCGCGGGGACCGGATCCATGCCATCGCCGCTCGGGTAGAGAAGCTGCCCACCAGCGGTGGAGCCCGGTGGCAGGTGGTGGCCCTGCATATCGGTTGACGCGCGCGGCGTTAGGCCGGCGTTGCGGCACCTTCGGGCGGCGGGGCGCCGGAGAATCGGGCCAGCACCGGACCCGCGATCGCCATGATGAACACATACGCCGTCGCCAGCCCGGCCACGACCGGTATCCCCGCGCCGACCAGTCCGATGATGATGAGCGAGAACTCGCCCCTCGCGACGAGCGCGGTGCCGGCACGCAACTGCCCGCGCCGGGCCACCCCGTCGCGCCGGGCGGCGAAGATCCCGGTGACCACCTTCGTCGCCGCGGTGACGACGGCCAGGATCAGCGCCACCGGAAGCATCGGAACCAGCTCGTGCGGGTCCACCGACAGACCGATCGCCACGAAGAAAATCGCGGCGAAAAGGTCACGCAGCGGACCCAGTACCTTGCGCGCCCGCTGCGCGGTGTCGCCGGTCAGGGTGAGCCCGACCAGGAATGCGCCGACGGCCGCCGAGGCGTGCAGCGACTCGGCCAATGCCGCCACCATCAGGGTGACCCCGAGGACCCTCAGTAACAGCTGCTCGGAGTCGGCGTTTGCCACCAGCCGGCCCACGTGATGGCCCCAGTGATAGGACGCGGTGAACGCCGCGAAGAGAGCGCCGATCGCGACCGTCATTCCCGCGACGGCCTCCAACCAGGTGCCGCCGGACGCGAGCACCGCGAACAGCGGCAAGTAGGCGGCCATCGCGAAGTCCTCGAGCACCAACACCGACAACACGGCCGGCGTTTCGCGGTTACCGAGCCGGCGCAAGTCCTCCAGCAGGCGCGCGATCACGCCCGAGGAAGAGATGTAGGTGACGCCGGCTAGGGCCAGGATCGCGACACCGTCGAACCCCAGCAACCATCCGGCTACCGCCCCAGGTGTGGCGTTGAGGACCGCATCGACACCGGCCGACGGCAGATGATGGCGCAAGCTGGCGGCGAATTCCGTCGCGGAGAACTCCAGACCCAGGGTCAGCAGTAGCAGGACGATGCCGATGGGCGCACCCGTCACGATGAACTCGCCGGCGGCGGCTACCGGCCAAATGCCGCCTTTGCCCAGCGAAAGTCCCGCCATCAGGTAAACCGGTATCGGAGACAGCGCGAATCGCCGGGAGATGGCGCCCAACACCGCGAGCGCAGTCAGGAGGGCGCCGAGCTGAAACAGCAGCTCCCCCGAAACCTGCACTGGCTCAGCCCTTGTCGACGATCTGCTCGACCGCGGCGATGCCCTCTTCGGTACCGATGACGATCAAAACGTCTCGCTCGCGCAGCATCTCAGCCGGACCCGGCGAGGCGAGCACATCTTCGTCGCGCACGATCGCGACGATGGACGCCCCGGTGCGGGTGCGCGCGTGGGTGTCACCCAACGGACAGTCGACGAACGGGCTGCCCGGCTCGATGTGGACCTGGCCTGCCTCGAGGCCGGGCACTTCGCGGGTCAGTTCGGTGAACCGCTCGGCAATGCGGGGAGCGCCCAGAATCTGGGCCACCGTCTCGGCCTCCTCGTCGGTGAGGTGGAACACCGGCCGGGCCTGGTCCGGATCGTCAGAGCCATACAGCACGACGTCGAAGTCGCCGCCACGCCGCGCGATAATGCCGATCCGATCACCCTTGTGGCTGATGAACTCGTATCGCAGACCGACGCCCGGCAGCAACACCTCCTTGACATCCATATCCGCAACATACCGGGGATCCGCAACGAAATTCAGCACAGATTGCCGCTATACAGAGCGATCTCATATCCGCGCAACGGCGCTAGTGTTACCGAATGGACGGCGACACAGTCAGTGTCGAGCGGGTCATCCAGGCACCGCCGAACAGGATCTTCGCGCTACTGGCCGACGCCGGCAAACACGCCAGCTTCGACGGTTCGGAGTCGGTGGATCGCGCTACGCAGAAGTCGGTTCCCCTGACGATGGGTTCGAAATTCGGGATGGCGATGCGCGGCCGCAAGGAGACGCTGTTCATCCCCTACCGCACCACCAACACCGTCATCGAGTACGAGCCGGACCAGCGCATCGCATGGCAGAGCACCGCGATCGGCGGTCTGGTCGGTGGCCGCATCTGGCGCTACGAGCTGAGTCCGGCCCCGGAAGGCACCGCCGGCACCCTGGTCCGGATCGCGACGCTTCTCGAGGGCTAGTGCTGGCGCGCCGTGGCGTGCGGATGCCGGCGTGGCAACGGCAGCAGCGCCGGAACCTCGCGGCGGTAAGCACAGTACTGGTCGCCCAGCGACGCGACCAGGTCGTGCTCCTCCAGCCGCACAGCGACCAGGATGTAACCCGTTGTGGCGACAGTGAACAGCAGGTGCCCGGCCGTCATCGTCGGTGTCGACCAGAACGCGACGAGGAAGCCCAACATAAGCGGGTGGCGCACCAGCCGGTAGAGGTACCGAACACGAAAGTCCAAGTCGCGGTAGGGTTTTCCGCGCCAGGCCAGATATACCTGACGCAAGCCGAATAAGTCGAAGTGGTTGACCATGAAGGACGAGAAGTATACCGTCGCCCAACCGAGC
>DASYJS010000046.1:0-2458 GCA_035996225.1 Mycobacterium sp.
ACCCCGCGCACTCCATGAATGGAGCTCAATAGTCCTCACGTCGCGGACAAAGTTCGTTTCCCAGATCTTGTTTCGCGCCCGCTTCCACAGTTTGCCGTCGCCCGCGAAATAATCCGGCTCTTCCGAAAAGCGATCCCGGAAGACGAACGGGTTATCGAAGATGAACTCGTCATTGTGGAACAGGTTCATCACCGTTGGCGCGTTGGTAACCATCGCCAGCCGAGCGGGTCGCAGACCACTGCCGTTGAAGAAACGGTAGTGCGCGTTCAGTGGAATGGCAAACAGGCTGCCCGTGCCCCATTCGAAGGTCTGTTTGTGCTGCTCGTCGTACCACACCTGGGCCGAACCATTGCCCGCCACGACGTAGACGAGCGACTCGAACATGTGTCGATCCGGGTGCGTCGCTCCGCCAGCCGCCACCTCGAGCAATTGCAGATCGTTGACCCCACCGGTGCCTTCGAGATTGATGAACGCCCCCCGTGCCCCTTTGCGCGCCCAGGGCTGTACCGCCAGTGTCGCCAGATCTTCGACGTAATACCCCTCGGTCCGCTGCATCCCCTCGCGCTGCTGCCAGGCGCGATACGGAAAAATCGTCTGCATTTCTTCGAGCTCGGTGCTCGGCGCCGTCGTCCCCACCACCTCTGTCGCCATAGCCGTGAGGCTATCATCCGAGGGCCATGCCAGCCGACCAGATTGCCACCGTCGAAGACCTCGAAGCGTTGTATGGCCAGCCCGGTGAAGCGTCGCTGGTCAAAGAGATGGACCACATCATCCCGCAGTACCGCGCCCTGATCGAACTGTCGCCCTTTGCCGTCCTGGCCACGAGCGGTCCAGAGGGGCTCGACTGTTCGCCGCGCGGCGACAAGCCAGGCTTCGTCCGAGTCAGCGATGAGCGGACGCTGCTCATGCCGGACCGCCGCGGCAACAACCGCGCCGATTCGCTGAGGAACATCATTCGCGACCCGCGCGTCGCGCTGCTGTTCCTGATCCCTGGCTCGGGGACGACCTTGCGCGTCAATGGTCGAGCGCACTTGAGCATCAACCCCGAGCTGCTCGCCTCGTTCGCCGTGGAAGACAAGATGCCGCGTTCGGTCATCGTGCTGCAGGTCGAGGCAATTTACTTTCAATGCGCCCGCGCCATCGCCCGCTCCGACCTGTGGAATCCCGCCGCCCACGTCGCAGCAGCCAGCGTACCGACGTCAGGCCAGATGCTGGCCGCTGTGACGGGGTGTCGCATCGACGCCGAGGCGTACGACCGCGCCTGGCCCGAGCGCGCCCGCCGGAGTATGTGGTGAGCTGCGGGCTCGGTGGCATAGCTCGGAGGGTGATTCACCGCATGTGCGAACCATTTCGCAGGACCATCGCTCGCCTGGTGGCGTGCGTCGCGCTCATCGGCAGCCTCGTGCCCCTGACGCCCACTGCCGTGGCGCAACAGCCGCAATCGAGTCCCTGTCTACTCGGCGCACCCGCTGGCTCGGTGCAGCACGTGATCTACCTGCAGTTCGACAACGTCCACTTCGCGCGCGACAACCCGAACGTGCCATCCGACGTGGAGCAGATGCCACACTTGCTCAACTTTCTGACAAGTAACGGCACGCTGCTGTCACAGCAGCACACCCCCTTGATCGCGCACACGGGCGGCAACATCGTCACAGTCGAATCCGGTCTGTACCCCGATCGTCATGGGTTAGCCGTCAGCAACACGTACCGCTACTTCACGCCAGCCGGTCCAGCGCGCACCGCCGTCGCGTTCACCTATTGGACCGATCCGCTGTTCGATCCGGGGCAGCCCGCCCCGTCTGACACCTCCTTCAACATGGTCGGCCCCGATGGTCGCAATGCACCCGCACCTTGGGTGGCGTTCACCCGCGCCGGCTGTGACGTGGGCATCGCCGGATTGGCCAATTCCGTCCTCGAGAATGCAACGTCCGACATCTTGACGGTCTTTGGCCCGAATTCACCGCAAGCCGACGCGGCCAAAGCCGATGTCGACCAGGCGTTCACCGACTACGTCGGTGTTGGGATCCATTGCGCCTCAGCCTCGTCGATGTGCGCCAGCGGCCAGTCCGATGTGCTGCCGCAGGAACCGGGCGGATACAACGGCTTCAAGGGTCTGTTCGGCCACAAGGAAGTCGCGCCGTTGATTTCGCCGAACGGTCCACTGGCCGACCTGAACGGTCGACCGATTCAGGATGCGAAAGGGCGTCTGGGCTTTCCCGGTTTCGATGGCCTGTCACCAGCCGTGACGCTGTCGTATATCGCGGCCATGCAGGAAAAGGGCGTACCGATCACCTGGGGCTACCTCAGCGATGCGCACGATCCGCACGACGCCCCGCCCGGCGCACCGACCTATGGCCCAGGCGAGGCGGGCTACGTCTCCGTCTTGCAAAGCTATGACGTCGCCTTTGACACGTTCTTCACCCGCCTTGCTGCTGACGGTATCACCGCCAACAACACG
>DASYJS010000047.1:0-3988 GCA_035996225.1 Mycobacterium sp.
CAAGGTCGCGGCCGGCGGGTGCAGGGCAACGTGTCTGCCCGGCCGAATGCAATCGGAGAATCGACCTGGAGAGCGGGAATGCCTGGGCTAGCAGCCGTCAGCGTGAGCCGTCGCCCGACTCGGTCACCTGGATATTGCCGGGCTTGCCGCTTTGCGCTTTGGGCACATGAACCCTCAGCACCCCGTAAGCCAGCGAAGCTTCCACGTCGTCTGCCCGAAGGTCACCCGGCAGCGTGACACGGAACTCGAACTCGCCACGCCGCCGGGTACGGCGGCGAAACAGGCCCTCGCGCTTGCGCTCTTTGAGCTCCCCGGTTACCACCAATTCATTGCCGTTGAGCCTGACGTCGACGTCTTCGCGGCGCACGCCCGGCAATTCGATCTCGATATCGTAGGCGTCATCAGTCTCAAAGATGTCGGCCGAGGGGATCCAGGTGCCATCACCTCCGGTACTGCCGATCACCGACTGCACAAGGCGGTCCATTTCCGCATACAGGTCCTCGAACCCACGAACGGGGCGCCAGTTGTCCGCCTGGCCGGCGGAACGTCGCACGGGCAGAGACATGTCAAGTCCTCTCATCTGATGGTTGCGCCCCTAGATTGACCTATCGAAGCCGACCGGCGCTTCGCGCTGACGAGATGAATCGGACCCCGTGAATTCACTCGCCGGGATCAACAGCCGGCAGGGGAGATACGCGGCCGACGGAGGCGCCATCGAAACAGATCGGGTCAAAGTGACTGACCGTCCGAGTGTTTCACCGGTGCGGAGCTGGTAAGTCCGACCCGTGGTCCAGAATGTCGAATCGATTCGCCGATCTGGTCACCGCGAGCAGCCGCCGCACGGGGGCGGGGAGTTGAGACAACCGGATCGAGCCACCGGCCGCGGTGGCATGGCGGTCCAGCTCGTCAAGCGCCATCAGTCCTGCGGTGCCGAAGAAATCGATGCCGGCAAGGTCGATGGCGATGTCGCGGCCGGCCGTTGCTACGGGTCGTAGTCGATCGACGAGGCAATGCACTGTGTTCATGTCCAGTTCGCCGTTCAGGTAGGCGACAGCATGCTGCTCATCGATGTCCAGCGCGCATGTGAAGGTGTTCATCGTTTCGCTCCATTCACCGGGTCGGTTCATGCTGAGGGCACACTCTGCCAATCCGAACCCGATCGCTGCATCGACCCTCCAGGGCGAAAGAAGGTCAACCAGTCAGACCTTCGGGTACGGGCATGCGCGTGTCGGCGCGTGGCGGTGGTGTTGGTTTTGTGGGGGTGGGTGGTTAATGTGTGGTTAGTCAACCGGATTGAGGAAGCGCCAGGCGCGGGTCGCGGCGTGCAGGTTGAACCGGACATCGACCACGCTGAGGTCGCAGCCGGTGATGCGCCGGATGCGGTCGAGGCGGTAGCGCAGGGTGCTGCGGTGGATGTGGAGGGCGGCCGCGGATTCCTCGTAGCTGCCGCCGCATTCCAGGTAATGGCTCAGCGTGAGCACCAGCGTGGAGTTCTTTTTCTGGTCGTAGTCCAGCAGCGCGCCCAGCCATTCACCGACGAACCCTTCGACCGCGTCTGCGCTGTGGGCGGCGTCGAGCAGCCGGTAGAAACCGAGTTCGTCGAACGCCGAGGCGCCCTGCGGGCGCGCCGAACGCAGCCGGATGTTCAGCGCGCGGCGGGCCTCGATGAACGACTGCGGGAAATCAGCGGGCACCTCGCAGCGCGAGCCGATACCGATCACGCTGCCGCTCTGGCCCAGGTTGTCGCTGATCGCCTGGTGCAACGCCCGCGGATCGGGGCGGCCATCGACGAGCAACACCACCAAACCCGCATGCCGGCCCTGCAGATGGTTGAGCCTCAACATCGTCACCGCGCGCGCCCCCGCGGCCGCCACCGCCCGCTCGGTGCGCCCGGCGCACTGCACCACCACCACATAATGCGCGCGCCGCAGGTCATGGCCCAAGGCGTCGGCGCGGGCATACGCGCCGTCGCCGTCGGTGCCCACCAGCAGGTCATCGACAAGGTCGCGGCGCACGTTGAGCTCGATCTCGGCCAGATTGCGCCGATGAGACAGCTCCAACGCCAACACCGTGCTGGCGTAACACAACGCGAACACAGTGTCCTCGGTCGCGCGGTCGTCCGGATCGATCAACGCCAACACACCCAAAATCTCCGCCCCCGGCTGCAACAAGATCAGCAACCGGTCCCCGATGCGCGCCGGCGCGGGCTGGGTGGCCAACTCGTGCAGCAAGCCGTCGCGCTCGGTGCTGGCCTGCTTGGCATAGTCCTCGGGTTGCCCCGGCCCGGCCCAACCGCGCAGGTTGCCGAACCGGTCTTCCAACGCCACCGGCAGCTCGGTCAACCCATGCAAGGCCTCCACGATGCCCTGCTCACCGCTACCGGCGGCGGCCGCGGCCGCCAGCATCTCGTGCGCCCTGGTCTGGCGTTGCAGCCGCCCCACCGTCGCGGCCAGCCGCCGATTGGTGGCCTCCAACTCGCTGACCACATTGCCCAACTGGGCGGCCCGACCCTCGTGGCGGTCATGCATCGCCGCATTCGCCAACGCCGACCCGGTCTGCTGAGCCAAAATTTTGAGCAACAACATCTCATCGGTGCGCGGCTCACTGGCCGCACTGACCACCACACACCCATTCACCACGTCCTGATGACGCAGCGCCAACGCCCACCCCCACCGCCGGTTACCGGTGTCGACCCGACCATCACAGCCCACCTCGCGCACCCGCCGCTCCAGATCCGGCGCCACCGGATCCGAGGACACACAGCGCGCGAACGTGCCCTTGCTGGCGCAGTAACACGCCTCCACCCGACACGGCGACACCGTGCCCACCGCCTCGGCGGCCACCCGCAAAATCTCCGTCGCGTCGCGGTCATCCCACTCGATCCGCGACAACGCAGCCAAGTTCGACGACATCGCTTCCGCAGCCACCACCCCGTCACCCGCACCAACCGACACGCCGCTCACACCAACCCCCACCCCGAAAACCGGCCCCCGACAGCGGCCAAAACCGCCACACCACGACCACCGAGCAGATTTCTGCGATACGACCAGCGTTCGACACCCACGGCGAGTAGCCGTTGCGAACTCGTTGCCGGATAGCACTGGGGCGCCCACACCGGGACGTACCCGTACTCCACCATGTGCACCAGCCTGTCCGGACACGAACCAATACGATCTGGCGGCGGACACGCGTGCATACGCGAGAACGGATGGGACATCCCGTGGTGCCGACAAACTGCGGCACCAGAAAACTCCCCACCGCTACGCTCCCCCGTCGTACCAGCTCGTGGTACCAGCGGTAGACAACCATCATCCCACCGCGGACCTCGCCAAACAGCCCGTCAAACGAACCACCACCCGTCACCTATCCACAAAGCGAACAGGGGATCTGGCATCGATCTTGTTGTGCCGGTTCCTGGGCCGTCCCTTCGGGCCCCAGTGCAGCGGCGCCAAACGGACGCCATAGGGGCGCTTTACGGATATCTCACGACTACTGCGGTGCTTTTCACTGAACCGGATTACGTCCGCGGGAGGCGACGTGAGCCGAGACGGCCAGGGAAGGCGAGCACATTCAATCGCCATCAACGTGAGGCAGTTGGCGCCCGGCGACACCGTCGTACACCTGATGGGCGACTTGATTGGCGACGCCGCCGCCGCCGCGATGCAGCGGACCCTAGTCGACGAACTGTCGCGTGCGCCGAGACGATTGATAGTGAACCTGTCCGCGGTCACACGCATCGATGCCATCGGCGTTCATGCGTCCGCGTCCGCCGCCGCCGTCGCCGGCGAGTCGGATCACCCGTTCTGTCTGGTGGACGGGGAGGCAGGTCGAGTCCGCGCTGCTCTCGCCGCCGAACACATGACCGAACTATTCGAGATCTTTTCGTCAGTCAGCGAGGCGGTACATGACCCACGCTGATCGTACGGGTCGCCCGGTCAGTCACAGCAAGCGAGGAACCGCCGGACCTCAGTACACCAGCCGAAATAGC
>DASYJS010000048.1:0-8273 GCA_035996225.1 Mycobacterium sp.
ACCGCGAGGTTGAACACGGGATACACCGTGTAGCCGGGGCCGTTGAACGGCCAATCCGGCAGCGAGCTCGCCGGCACGTCGAAGTAGGGTGCCGCGCCGTCGACGTAGTCCTTCCAGAACCTGATGCCGCCGTCGTCCCACTGGCATCGCCAGGTGTGCCAGGCGCTGTCGACAGCGATATTGTGGGTCTTCCATTCGCCGCCGTTGGCTTTCGCGTGGACGGTGGTGGCCGCCGGCCAGCTGCCGTTGCCGTACCACTCCATCACGTCGATTTCGCCCTGATCGTCATTGCCCAGCCAATAGGCCGGCCACGCGCCGGGCGTCAGGCAGTTCAGCTTGACCCGGGTTTCCCAGGTGTGGCCGACGCCGCCGCGCCAATTGCTTTGCACCTTGCCGCTGAAGTAGGTGGGACCGTCTTTCGCGGCGCGCAGGACGAGGTTGGAATTGCCGTCGACGAACACGTTTCGGCGATCGTCGCGATACTGCCCGATGTGCTCGGGCAGCTCCCAATACGTCGGGTCCTTGATTTGCTCGCGGGCTTTCGCCACCGTCCACTTCGACGGGTCGGGGGCCGAACCGGCCGGACCATCGAACTCGTCGGAGAATATGTAGCTTCCGGCCTGGCCGCTGGGCGCACTGGGCAGCGGCGTCCGCCCCGCCGGCGAATCCGGCCGGGGTGGGTAAGCCTGGGCCTCAGGGAGGGGAAGCGCGGCCGCCAGCACGCCGATCCCTGTCGTCAGCAGCATGCGGCGACGGTCCATCTCTGGCATAAGCAAGCGACGATAGCAGCCCGGGTCGTACGGGGTCGAAACGGAAATTGTGTCAGTGACCGTCGTTAGCATTTGGAACGCAGCCGGCCCGAAACGGACGGTGGCACCGTACTAGCTCGGGTTTTGGGATGAATTCACGGTCAATTCTCATGATTACGCGTGGTTTGGTCTCAGGTTTGGCTGGGCATCCTGGACACGAACACATAACACGTCGGGAATTTTGCGGGTGAATCGGTTGCTTTGAGGGGAGATGACAATTATGGCGAATGCATCGGGCGCGACGGTTATTTTCCTTCAGTCACACCCAGCTTGGATTGCAGCCCAGCGGCGCGAGCGAGAGCGCAACGAATCGATGCGTCGCCACCCGTCATCTCGGTTTCGGCGGGGCGCTCCCGAGGTGAGTCATGCGGTCGCCGCTGGTAGCCGGCACTTCACGGTTTACTCAACCAACGACACACCTGCGTAGGCATTTATCGGACCCAATGATCTGCGAATTGGGCTACGCCGCAGCGCTATAACTAGCCTATAACCGCTGTTTTAACCGCAACCGGGCATTTTCCGACGATCCCCAATTGGCTTGTTCGCCCACACGTGGCATCGCACCCGAATGATGTTTGCTGAGCGGGAGCCTCCCGGACACGGAACCAACTCTTCTGCGTTCATTTCGGCTATGCCCATTTACATCTGCAGCCTCATCTACTACCCTTCGTAGTAGATGAGGCTGGGAGAAGCAGATGTCCAACAACTCGCATCCGCTGCTAGCGCACCGTTTCATGACTGCGGCAACGATCGTCTTCGCCGCGGCATTCGGACTGCACGGGATCGATCACCTTCGACGGGGGATGTCGGCATCTCCGCCATCAATCATGGTCGGCGGGATGATCCAGGGGATTTTCGTGGTCGTGGCGGTCGTGCTGGTGCTACGAGGACACCGATGGGCTCCCGAATCCGCGTTGATTGTGGGTTTCGGTAGTGCCGCACTGTTCACCTACGCGCACGTGCTGCCTACTTTTCTGCCCGGCTATCAAGACAGCTTCACCTCCGGGCCGCGCGTCAACGTCACATGGTTCTCGTGGCTCACCGCAGCTGCCGAGATCGGAGCTGGACTGGTACTGGGCTACATCGGCCTACGGGCGCGGCGAAGGGTAACCAACCGGCCTGCGGGACAAGGTAATAGCGAATGCTGCACATCGAAGAGTACGTCGGCATAATTCTCGGTGTGCCGCCAACACACCGAGCAAAGGCCCTAGCCAACCCAGATCAGCCGCACAGCGCGCTCGTGCACGAGCTGGAGCGCTATATCGAGGCCCACAATCCTGACGTGACCGACGCCAACGTGGTGAGTGCGACGGACACGGGTCAAGCCGACAAAAGCCATAAGCCGGTCCGGCATTGGTATCAAGTCACCTACGAAGCCTGAGGTAGCTCGCGGAGCGCACCCTCGCAGCCCTAACGTGGGCAGCGGCGCACTGGGCGCTGGGCGCTGGGGTAGAACGCCGCCGCCGAAAGAGGCAAGCAACTGCGCCACGACGAATGGCGACTGGTGATTCGCGCACACCTCGCCGCGACCCGCGATCAGGCGCTTGCCGAGATGCCCGAAGACCTCAACCCCACCAACCTGCGCTAGAAATCCGGATGCGTCGGCCTCGTGCGCCGTAGCCTTTGCGAGAGCTGGCAATGAGCGCGGCGGCGGATCGGCGGTGGACCCCATGGGTGATAGCGGCGCGGCTACCCTTGAGTTTCTTCGTGTCAACGGGCGGATTGCCATGGCGCACAGGGGATTCACGTCGTTCAGGTTTCCCATGAACAGCATGGGCGCATTTCACGAGGCGGCGAAGCTCGGATTTCGCTACATCGAGACGGACGTTCGTGCGACCCGCGACGGAGTGGCCGTGATCCTGCACGACCGCGGGCTGCCGGCCCAGTCGGGATTGCCGGGCGCGATCGACCGGCTTTCTTGGCGGGATGTCCGCACGGCGGAACTAGGCGCCGGGGAGTCCGTCCCGACGCTGGAAGAGCTTTTGGTCGCACTGCCGACCATGCGGGTGAATATCGATATCAAAGCCGCGTCTGCCGTCGAGCCGACCGTCAGGGTGATTGAGCGTTTACGCGCGCACGACCGGGTGCTGGTCACGTCATTCTCCGACCGGCGTCGCCGTCGCGCGTTGCGGTTGCTGTCCAAACGGGTCGCCAGTTCGGCGGGCACGGCCGCGTTCGTGGCGCTCGCGGCAGCGAGAACGCCGGCCGGCCGGGCGTACGCATGGCGGATGGTGCACGACAGTGACTGTCTACAACTGCCGCCGCGGTTGGGTCGCGTACCGGTGATCACGCCGGCCCTGGTCCGGGCTGTTCATGCCTCGGGGCGTCAGGTTCACGCCTGGACGGTCGACGACCCGGTGGCGATGCGGGCACTTCTCGACATCGGGGTCGATGGAATCATCACCGATCGCGCCGACCTACTTCGTGACGTGCTCATCGCCCGTGACGAGTGGTCGCCGCTGTAGCTACAGCTTGCCCGCGACGAAGTCCGCGGCCTGATTGGTCATGCCCGCGTCGATGTAGGCGGCGGCCAAGTGCTGTGGCCAGTTTTCTTTCCACGTGTTCGGGTCGGCCGGGTTACAGATCGGATCGGCGCCGTGGCACAGCTCGATGGTCCGGTCGTTGTAGACCGGGCTGAAGTTCGTGATCGGACCCGCCCAGGCACTCCCGTTGCCGAACAACGCTACGGCGGCAATGTGCTGATCCATGCCCGGCGGCAGGGGGCTGTCGAAACCGAACGCGCCGATGGGCGCGGCGAGCACCACGTCGGTAACCGCCGCGCCGAGCGAGTAGCCGCCCAGCACGATTCGGGTGTCCGGGCAGTTGTTGGCCGTGTCCTGAATGTGGTGGCTCATGTCGTTGGCGCCGATGTCGACCTCGGTGTCGGCGGGGTACTTCACCGCGTAGTTGCTGATGCTCTTGTTGACCTTGGATGCGAGCGCGTTTTCGAACGCATTGCCGAGTACGCCCGGCCCCGGCGATTCATATCGACCGCGGGCGAAGATCACCTGGACCTGGGGACAGCTGGCCGCCGCCAACCCAGCGACCCCCGGCGTGCCGGTCGGCAACACGGCGGTAGTCAACGTCAGCACGGTCGCGATCGGCACCGCCGCGAGGAGAACAACCAATTTGCGAACGAGTAAAGAGCGCACAGCAAGATGTTAGAGCCATTGCGCCGTCGCCGCTGGGCAGGGCTAACGATAGGTTCAGCTGATGAGCCACACCAACGCGAGTGCACCCGAGCGCTTGTTCGCCCTGGCCGAACAGGTGCAGGGTTTCATGCCGGGCGACGAGGGGCGCGCGCTGTACGACGCGGCGCTGCGGTATCTCAACGGCGGCGTCGGTGTCGAGGTCGGTACCTATTGCGGCAAATCCACCTTGCTGCTCGGTGCAGCCGCGCAACAAACGGATGGCGTGCTCTATACGCTCGACCATCACCACGGCTCGGAGGAACACCAGGCCGGCTGGGAATACCACGACGCCTCGTTGGTCGACGAGGTCACCGGGCTGTTCGACACGCTGCCGACGTTTCGCCGCGCACTCGACGCCGCAGGGCTGGACGACCACGTGGTGGCAATCGTGGGTAAATCGCCGATCGTCGCCCGGGGGTGGCGGTCACCGCTGCAGTTCTTGTTCATCGACGGCGGCCACTCCGAAGCCGCGGCCACCGAGGACTTCAACGGCTGGGCGAAGTGGGTGAACATCGGCGGGGCGCTCGTCATTCATGACGTATTCCCCGACCCGAAAGACGGTGGGCGGCCACCGTATTACATCTATTGCCGTGCAATAGATTCCGGTCAATTCCGGGAGATCTCCGCACTGGGGTCGCTGCGGGTGCTCGAGCGCACCAGCGGTCAGGTAGGCGAGCCGATCGAAGTCATCGACCGGTCCCGGTAACGACGCACTCGCAATCGAAGTCGGTCTGCAGACCGATCGGCAGGTCGTCACCGCGGAAGATTCCCGCGCCCCCGGTGGTGTCCGACAGCGCGTCTGCCGCCAGGATCACCGCGGCGCCAGTCCACGTCGTGCGCTCTTCGGGCCACCGCTTCCCGTCGGCGAACACCAAACCAGTCCAATACGAACCGTCTTCTTCACGCAGGTGCTGCATCGCGGCAAACTGCGGATGCGCGACAGACCGCTGGCCCATCGCGTCGAGCGCCAGGACCAGCTCGCATGTTTCGGCGCCGGTCACCCAGGGCCGGTCGGCCACGCAGCGGATACCGAGACCATCGACGACAAAGTCGTCCCAGCGCTGCCTGATTCGCGCGGCGGCCGCCGGACCCCGTAGCGCACTACCCAGGATGGGGTAGTACCAATCCATCGAGTAGCGGTCCTTTTCGGTGAACGCCTCCGGATGCGCGACGAGCGCGTGGCCCAGCCGGCCCACTGCCAGCTCCCACTCCGGCTGCGCTTCCCCCATTAGCGCGGCCAGCGCCAATGCACACCGAATGCTGTGATACACACTCGCACAACCGGTTAGCAGAGCTTCTCGCACCGGCCCGGTTTCGCTTCGGGCCCAGCAGATCTCGCCGTACCCGATCTGTAGATCGATGACGAAATCGATCGCCTTGTGCACCGTCGGCCACATCGACGCAGCGAATGATTCGTCACCGGTGACCAACACGTAGTGCCAGACACCCGTGGCGATGTAGGCGCAGAAATTGCTGTCGCTGTTGGCGTCTTCGATTGTCCCCGCACGCATCTGGAGAGGCCAGGAGCCGTCGGACCGCTGAGTACGACGACTCCACTCGAATGCCGCCTGGGCCGGCTCCAGCAGTCCGGCCGCGGTCAGCGCCATGGCCGATTCCACGTGATCCCACGGGTCGGTGTGACCACCCCCGAACCAAGGGATGGCACCCGATGATTCCTGCGCGGCGGCGATGGACAGGGCTGTCTGGCGGCATTGCTCCGGACTGAAGACACCCGGAACTGCAGGCGGGTTAAATCGACGCAAGTGAATACCTCAGAGTCGCTTCGGCTTCCACCGTGTGCGGTTTGGTGAAATACATCGCCACGCTCTTGCCGACGAAAGGATTGAGCACTGATTCCGTAATCCGGGTGAGCGTTGGCCGCTGCATAAGATCCCAAACCAGGAGTTTGTGGTAGGCGGTCACCGCCGGATGATCCGTGTTCGCGACGCCAACAGCACATTTCAACCACCAGAATGGCGAATGCAGTGCATGCGCATGATGGGCATGTGTGAATCCCAGGCCGCTGTCGGCGATCTTGTCCCGAAGTTCGCTGGCCCGGTATATGCGGATGTGGCCGCCCGGGTTGGCGTGATATTCGTCGGACAGTAGCCAGCACACTTGTTCAGGCAGCCATCGCGGCACGGTGACCGCAAGTGTGCCACCGACTTTGAGAATCCGGATCAGCTCTGCGATCGCGGCGTCGTCTTGCGTGATGTGCTCCAGGATTTCGGATGCGATGACGCAGTCGAATGTCTCGTCCGCGTACGGCAACCTCAACGCATCACCGACGACCGCTTCCGCTGATGCGGCGGCAGGGGCCTCGCCGTTCTCGGCCATCGCGCGCAGAATAGTTTCCACAGACTGCAATTCGGCCTCGTCGCGGTCGAATGCGATGACGTCGGCGCCGCGGCGGTACGCCTCGAACGCATGGCGGCCGGCTCCACAACCCACGTCGATAACCTTGCTGGACGGCCCAATGGCAAGCCGATCGAAATCGACCGTCAGCATTGCGGTTCGCCTGCAGCGGCGGCTCTTCGTGCGATCGCCCGCTCATAGATCCGTACGGTTTGCGCGGCGACGGCTTCCCAGCTGAACACGTTGACTGCGCGCGCCCTGCCCGCTTTCCCGAGGCTGCGGCGCTTTTCCGGCGAGTCGAGGAGCGCGCCCAGTGCGCGGGTCAGCGCGTCGACGTCGGCCGGCGGCACCAGCTCGGCGCAGGCGCCATCGGTCCCGAGGACTTCGGGCAGTGCGCCCACCCGGCTCGCGACGATCGGGGTGCCGCTCGACATCGCTTCCACGGCGGGCAGCGAAAACCCCTCGTAGAGCGACGGAATACAGGCAACCTCGGCCGAGGCGAACAATGCGGCCAGCTCGGCATCGGAAAGTCCACTGGTGATGTGGACGATGTCGGAGATGCCCAGTTCAGCGATGAGTTTGTGAGTGGGGCCATTGGGTTCCACTTTGGCGACGAGTCGCAGCTCGAGATCGCGGTTCACGCGAGCCTTGGCGACCGCGTGCAGCAGGGTACTGACGCCCTTCAGTGGGGTGTCGGCGCTGGCGATCGCGATAACGCGGCCCGGCTGCCGTGGGCCCGAGCCCGGTTTGAACAGCTCGGTGTTCACGCCCAACGGCACAACATGGAGTTGATCCGCCGACACACCAAAGTCGGAGACGATGTCGGCAGCCGACGACGACGAGACCGTCAACAGGTCCGGGATTCGGCGTGCCACCTGCTCCTGCATGGTGGAAAATCCATACCAACGGTGCACCAGCGGTTTTCGCCACCAACGTGCGGCAGCAACATCGAGCACCCGGTCACGAGTGATGGGATGGTGCACGGTAGCTACGACCGGCATCCCCGTGCCGGCGATCGTCAGCAGGCCGGTGCCCAGGCTCTGATTGTCATGGACGACGTCGAATTCGCCGGCACGTTCGGCCAGCAGCCGCGCGACACGCATCGTAAAGGTCCGCGGTTCGGGAAAACCCGCGGTCCACACGGTCAGGAGTTCCAACAGGTCGATCGAGTCGCGGATCTCGCTCGGGCGCGGCACCCGGAACGGGTCGGGCTCACGGTAAAGGTCCAGGCTAGGCACCTTGGTCAATCGCACCCGAGGATCGAGCAGTTCCGGATACGGCTGGCCGGAAAACACTTCGACATCGTGACCGAGTTCCACCAGACCGTGGCTGAGATGTCGTATGTAGACGCCCTGCCCGCCGCAATGGGTCTTACTACGGTAGGACAGCAAGGCAATACGCATACTCAACTCTTCTTTGCTGGTTAACGAACGCGGGAGGGCGCCGAATCCATTGCGATCAACGGGCTCTCGAACTCCGCGACTGCAAACTGGACATGTGTCCAGACTATAGTTCGATCAGCTAATCGACGCAACGCGCCATCGGTGCCCTTCAATACTAGGTTTCGGCCATATTCGTTCGTCGACGAGGTCGGCTGGATAACTGTTCCGAGTCGCGGGCAGGCGATCGAGAGACGGAACATGTTGTGAGCCAATGGGCTGACGGTGGATCGTTGCGGGGGAGCACTTGTTTGCTGGGTTGCGCGCCGAGGACACAGTTCCATCGCCCCGGTTCAACGAACGAACAGGCCGGACAGGGCATCCGCGACCATGTCTTCGGGGTCCTGATCGATCCCGACATTTCGCAGCTCACCCTCGATGGCCAGGGATGCGATGCCGTGCACGAGCGACCAGAGCGGGCCGGCCACCTCGCGCGGTTGTCGGCCGCGCACCAGTCCCGCGGCCTGACACCCGGCTAT
>DASYJS010000049.1:0-15295 GCA_035996225.1 Mycobacterium sp.
TCACTTTCTCGCAAACTGATGCACGTGCCCGCCGGCTCGCCCGGGCGCTGCACTCGTGGGGCCTCGGCGCGCGTCGGGAACGCCGCGAGCTGGCGGCACACGAATCCGGTCAAAGCCACCTCGGGCTGTACATGGCCAACGGCAACGAGTACCTCGAGGGCATGCTCGGGGCGTATATGGCGCGGGTGGCCCCGTTCAACGTGAACTATCGCTACGTTGCCGATGAATTGCTCTATCTGCTGGGCAATGCCGGCGCGGAAGCGGTCATGTACCAGGCGCGGTTCGCCCCGACCCTTGCCGAGGCGCTGGAGAAATCTCAGCGGCCGCCGATGTGGCTGATCCACGTCGACGACGAGTCCGGAAACGATCCGTTGCCCGGAGCGGTGCGTTACGAGGACCTGTTGGCTTCGGTGTCCGATGAGCCGCTCGACCTCGCGTTGTCACCCGACGATCTCTACGTCCTCTACACCGGCGGCACCACCGGGATGCCCAAGGCGGTGCTGTGGCGCCAGCACGACATCTACGTGAACGCCATGGGTGGGCGAACATTGGGCACCGGCGAGACGGCGGGGAGCCTGCAGGAGATCGTCGAACGATCGCGTCTCGAGGGGCCCGGCTCGATGACACTCGCGCCGCTGATGCACGGGGCGGCGCAGTGGGCGGCCTTCATCAGCCTGTGTGGTGGGCGGCCATTCGTCATGCCGCCGACGACCACCCACTTCGATCCGGCCGAGGCGTTGGCGCTGGCCAGCCGCGAACGCGTGATGTCGCTGTCGATGGTCGGCGACGCCTTCGGGCGGCCGTTGGCCGACGAGCTCGAGTCCGGTGATTACGACCTGTCCGGGCTGTTCGTGCTGGTCACCGGCGGGGCCGCGCTGAGCGCACCGCTCAAGCAGCGATTTGTCGACCTCGTGCCACACCTGACGGTCCTGGACGCGGGCGGCTCGTCGGAATCCGGTGCTCAGATGATCCAAGCCTCCAGTCGCCAGCAGGGCGCCAGCGGCCGGTTCGCGCCGAACCCGGGCGCGGTCGTGGTCAGTGCGGACATGACCCGGATTCTGTCGCCGGGCGACGACGAAATCGGCTGGCTGGCCCAGCAGGGCCTGATACCGCTGGGCTACCTCGGGGACCCGGAAAAGACCGCGCGGACCTTCCCGGTCATCGGCGGGATCCGGCATTCCGTGCCGGGCGATCGCGCACGCTGGTTTGCCGATGGGCAGATCGAGTTGCTGGGCCGCGATTCGGTCACGATCAATTCCGGTGGCGAGAAGATCTTCGCCGAAGAGGTCGAGGCCGCGATCGCTGAGCACCCCGCCGTGTACGACGTCGTGGTAACGAGCCGGCCCAGCGCCCGGTGGGGAAACGAAGTCGTCGCGATCGTTGCGCTGGCCGACGGTGAACAGGCGCTACAGCAGGGGATGGCCGACAGCATCATCGCCGAGGCCGCCCGCCATCTCGCGCGCTACAAACTGCCGAAGGCGGTGTTCTTCCGCGACCGTCTGCAACGGTCACCGTCCGGCAAGGCCGACTATCGGTGGGCGAAAGTCCAAGCCGCACAGAATATCTGAACGATCTCGCGCGGTCGGCCCCGCTCGTCCCATCCGCCACACTGGCCCCCGCCGGAAGCACCACCCGTTGCGCCCGCCTCCGAGCGACAACGCCCTGTCGGGCAGCGACGGCTGTGGCGATTACGACCACTGACTACCGTGAACACATGCAAAAGAAGAGGCAGCAGGCCGCCAACGAGCCGGCCGCCGATTCGCTTGCGCCGCAGTATCCGATCGAATCGGTCGACAACGCGCTCAAGCTGCTGCTCCTGCTGGGCGAGCAGCCTCAAATCCGGCTGAGCGAAGCGACCCGCTATTTGGGAGTGGCGTCGTCCACCGCACACCGGTTGCTGGCGATGCTGACCTACCGGGGGTTCGTCCGGCAGGACCCGGTGTCCAAGGCCTACCTGCCCGGGCCGTCATTAACCGGTGTGGCGTTTGCGATCTTCAGCCGCATCGACATTCAGGGCTTCGCCACACCGATCATGCGTAGTCTGTCCGACCAGCTGCGGGAAACGATTCACGTCGGGATGCTCGACGGCGCCAACGTCCGCTTTGTCGCCGCCGTCGAGGGCCCGGCCGCGGTCCGGGTCGTCTCCCGGTTAGGGCGCACGATGCCCGCGCATTGCACCTCGACGGGCAAGGTCATGTTGGCCCAGTTGTCGCAGCCGGAACTGCGTGCGCTGCTGCCGGGCGAGCAGTTGGAGCGCATCACCGCTGTCTCGATCGGCAACCGCTCCGAATTGGAGGCCGAGCTCTCGCGCATCCGCGAGCGGGGCTACGCCATCAACCGGGAGGAGAGCGAGGAAGGCGTCGCGTCGGTCGCGGTGCTCATACCGACTCGCGCGCCCGGCCTGTGGCTCGCGCTCAACGCCGCCGCGCCGACACACCGGCTCGACAGCGCGCAGCACGCATCGGTGGCGGCCGTACTTGTCAAGGCGGCCAAGGAGATTGGCGATCAGTTGGGTTGAGGCGCCGCCTCAGCCGACGGATCCCGATGTCCGATAAGAGATCTCCGGTCGCAGGAAAACATCGTTGAGCGTGACGGTCCGCAGCCGGCGGGCCCGGATGATGTCGACCAACTGCCCGTACACGTGGGTGACCGGTGCGTGGTTGAGATGACCGATCACGATGTTCTGCGGGGTGAAGAACTGGTAGGCCATCCTGACGATCTGGTCCTCGGTCAGGACTGCAGAATCCCGCAGGTCGCCGCTCCACAGCGTGGGAACGTGGTAGCCCAGATCGGCGGCCACCGCGTTGACCGTCGCATTGTGGTGGCCGTATGGCGGGCGGAAGTACGGCGCGGCGTCCACGCCAAAGGTATTCCGCAGAAACACGTCAGTGCTCTTCAGTTCCTCGGCGATTTGGCGTGGCGACAGCTTCGTCAAGTCCGGATGCGTCCAGGTGTGGTTGGCCAGCTGAATCTGCCCTGATTCGACCAGCGGTCGAAGCAAGGCGGCATTCTCAGTCCAGGAGCGAAAGACGCCAGTCACGAAATAGGTGAGCCGCACGCCGCTGTCTTTGGCGAATTGCGTGTAGAGCCGCACCACATCGGTGTCGACTCCGTCATCGACCGTCCATGCCAAAAGATCGCCGTCGCCAGGGAGCAGTTTGAGTACGGCGCCGCCGGGCAGCGAGACACGTGACGCCGGGCCCGGTGGCGGCAACAACTTCGGCGGCACGGGAGCGACCGGGTTGGGTGCGGATCCGAGAACGTCGGCGTGCGCCACCGTCTCCTTGGGTCCGTTAGCGGAGGACCATGAGATCCCAGTGACCGCGACCGTTGCTGCCACCGCGACCAGGAACCGCCGTCGGTCCAGTTCGGTCACGTGTGCACGCTAAGCCCGCGGCGCCGCGATTCTTTGCACATGTGTCGAGTGTCGCCGGTAGATACGAACTTGTGACCTTTGCTAGGGCAAGTCGGTTCGCAGCCGGGCGACTTCGTGGCGCCAGGCCGCATCGGCGGTGAAGGCGGGCCCCAAATCGGGCAGGTCCGCCCAGTCGGATTCGTCGATGTCGCGCAGCGTGCCCCCGGTCGACAGCACTCGCAACGACATCCGGGCCAGCGCGTCGAGGCTGATCGCTTGCAGCACCGCCTGCGGCACAGTGGCTGCGGCACTGGTGATTCCGTGTCCGCGACAGATCACCACCGGCCGGCCACGCATCGCGGTTACCATCTCCTTGCCCAGCGCGCTGCTCCGAATCAGCACGGCGCGTTCGTAGACGGGCACGCCGGCCCGTGCGAGCCAGGCGCCGGGAATGTCGTAGGCCCCGTAGATCGGCCGCATCGTGACGCCGGCGAGATCCGCGGCGACGACGGCCGGCGGATGCAGATGCGCGACGGCCCGGTGCTGCGAATCGGCCAGCATGGTTTCGAGGTGGATGGGCAGTTCGTTAGGAACGCTGTAGCCGTCGAGTTCGCCGTCGGCCCCTGCACCGCCGTCAAATCGGATGAGGCGGATGTCGCTGGGCCGGGTGAAAGCCACACCGGTATCGGAGTCGCTGCGGCAGCGGACCAGGAGGTGGTCGTCATCGACGCGCAGACTCAAGTGGCCGAGCATCCCGTCGACCAGGCCACGGGCCGCGGCGACGCGGCAGCCCAGCGCCACCAGGGCGCGTTGGTCGGCCAGCTCGTCGGTCATCGGCGCTCTGGTTTCGGTGTGCCGACGCCGAATCCGCCGTCCGGGTGGATGGTCTCACCGGTGATGCCGCGGGATCGGCCGGAGGCCAAGAAGACGAACGACCACGCGTGGTCCGCCCCGGTCAGCGCGACGTTCAACGGCGTGCGTGCGGCGATGTCACGCGCCCGGTTGGGTGCGTCGTCGAGGCGAGTGTCCTTTAGCCCCAGGCTGGACAGGCCGCGCAGATCGGTGTTGACCGTGCCGCCCGGCGCCACCCCGTTGACCCGGATCTGCGGCGCCAGTTCGTGGGCCAACGACGCCACCAGCCCGCGTACGGCGAACTTCGACGACACGTACAGCACGCCGCCGCGACCAGGGTAGTACGACGACGCGGACTCGGTCAGAATGATTGACGGTTCGGTCCCGTTCCGCAACGTTGGAACGGCCGCCTTGACCGACTGCAGATGGCTCAGCACGTTGGTGCGGAACATTTCGTCGAACGCGTCCGCAAGGTTGTCGGTCTCGAGATCCGCTACGCCCGTGTAGAAGTCGAAGACCCCTACGCAGTTGACCAGGATGTCGAGCCCACCGAAGGAATCGACGGCGACGGTGACCGCACGGTGGTTGGCCTCGCTGGTGATGGCGTCTCCTTCGACCACCCGTAGCTCGGGCAGCTGCGCGCGCAGCGCTTCGCACTTCTGTGGATCACATTCCAGCACAGCCACTCTGGCGCCCTCGGCGAGGAATGACTCGACAACGGCTCGCCCGATTCCGGATCCACCGCCTACCACCAGGGCACGTTTGCCGTGCAACCAGGCGGTCACGGCTGGGGGCTTTCGGGGTCGGGAAGCAACGGCGCGCCGGCGTTCCCCACCATCGCCGCCATCGTCCGCGGGTTCTGCCACGTCAGGGCCTCCACCTCTAGTGCGTCCAGGCTGATCCACCGCCCGGTCCTGGGTGCGCCGATCAACAGTCTCGAACCGTTGCGGGTGTCGACTCGGCGCACCACGACTTCGGTGAATTCGTTAGCGAACGTGAGCGGTTCGCCGACCGCCCCCGCCATCAACTGCTCGAGTTCGTCGTTCACAGGAACACCGCCAGGTTCTGCATCCGCAATACCGCCTCGTCGGCAATGATCCTGCGCCGGGCGAGTTTCCATCGATCGTCGCACCAGCGCAGCAGGTCTTCGCGACCGCAGGACAACACGGCGCTCTCGTTGACGTCGCCGCGGCTGCGGAACAGCAATTCGGCGGATTCGACCACCAGATGTGCTGCGTCGTCGGATTCGAAGGTGCGGACGTTGGTGATGAAGTGGCGCAGCCGCGACGGTGGATCCTCGGCCCAGACGTGTTCGGTGCCCATCCGCGCGACCCGCTGGGTCAGCGAGTACTTGTCCTCGTCGAAGTGTGCCATCCCCGGTGAGATATCGAACCCGGCGCCGCGTGCCGTCGTGACGCGGACCGGCATCACGTAGCGGACGTCGTCGGTCAGTGTTTCCAGCCATGGCTCGTAGTGCTGGGCGTCCAGCAGGTAGGCCTCGTCTACCAGAAACTGATGCGCCTGAAGATGGCGGGTGTCGTTGAACGGCAATGCTTTTCTCATGCCGTGGCCACCCTGGGCAGCTGCAGATAATCGGCCCACAACTTGAGCAACTCGCGCTGGTTGTACTCGTTGTAGCCGACCTGCGCGCGCCCCGGGCCGTGGAAAGACTCGGCGGGTAGCGCCTCGACCACCGGGCGATCGTCGGACAGCAGGCCCATTCGGCTGTTCAGCAGCAGCCGCCGCGCCATCGAGCCGCCCGCGGTGGTGGTCAGCGACACCCAGTTCTCCACGTCGTCCTGTTCGAACATCCCGGTGGAACCAAAGCACATCAAATATGCCTTGTACGAATCCTTTTTGTACTGCGGGGGAGCGGCGGAGTCCACCGCGAACCACGAGCACACTTCGGTTTCGTTCTCATTGATGGGCTGCCACAAGCGGATCGAGATGAAGGGCAGCACCTCGTCATCTCGGTCGTGCACCTTCGGCCAGTTGTGCACGAAGCTCAGGTTCGGAAAGCAGGTAGCCGCCGAGAACATAAACCCGTCCTCGCCGACTACCCGCTGCTGCTGCGGCGTCCAGACGCCTTTGATCCGGTCGATCATCTCGTCGGGGTAACCGACATAGCGCATCCGTTCCTCGAAGCTGCCCGGCGGAAGCTTGTAGGTTGTCCCGCCGCCGCGCTGCGTCCAGTAGGTGGCGCCATCCTTGCGCTTCTGCGCCTTCGGCTCCCGGAACAGGCCGATCTCGACGATCGAGGCATGCGTATGCGGCGTGTGGTACATGTCGCCGGAGAAATTCTCGGCGCCGATCTTCCAGTTCGCCTTGATCCGCCAGCGCTGCGGCCCCCGCACTTCTAGGCCGGCGGTGCTCTGCTTGGTGTAGAAGTCCAGGTAGAAACGGAAGTCGCCGAGGAAGTCCTGCAGCGGCTCGGCGCCCGGGTCCATGCTGATGAACAACAGGCCGTTGTAGCTGGCGAAGTTCGGCGCCGGCAGCAAGGCGTGGGCGCTCCTCGCGAAACCCTCGTCGCCTCCGTAGGCCTCGCGGTGGAACGGCAAACCGGTCAGCCGGCCGTCGTTGCGGTAGGTCCAGCCGTGGTACGGGCAGCGGAAGTTGGAGGCGTTCCCCATCTCCGCGCGGCACACCTGCATTCCGCGGTGCAGGCACATATTGAACATGGCACGCACATCGCCGTTGGCATCGCGGGTGATGATGAACGAATCGTCGAGAACCCGGCGCACGACGTAGTCGCCGTCCTGCGGGATCTCTGACTCGTGGCCCACGAACGTCCACGCCCGGCTGAACAGCCGCTCCTTTTCCAGCGCGAACAGCTGCTGGTCGTTATAGATGTGCGCGGGGATCATGCCTCGGCGCACGTTGTCGAGCAGCCCGGCCTCAATGTCGGTGGCGTCGTCTGGCACGGGACCCCCATTAACTCTGCTCTACAGAAATACCTTCCGCTAAGTAGAATCCCGCAGACCGACCGACCAGGTCAATCACGACGCGCGAGCGCGCTGCACAAGCTTCGCACCAAGGGGCGCGCCGCACTGGTGCGCTCTCTAGCCGCGGGCCAATTGACGAGTAGCCTCACGCTTCGTGAGGGCCGCACCGGAGCGCGTCGCGTCGCAGGGTGACATCTCGGCGGAGATCGCCGGAATCGCGGCCGACTACCGGCGCTCGAAAGGCGTCCCGGGCGCACAGACTCAGCCGCGGCTGGACTATCCGCCGTACCGCAGCAGCATGCTGCGCCACCCGAAACAACCACTGCTGCTCGTGGATCCCGAGGAGCTCGAGCGCTGCGCGCCGTGCTTCGGCGAGCGCGACGTCGACCCGCTCGACGCCGACCTGACGGCAGGATTTCCGGGCGAGCCGATCGGTGAGCGCATCGTCGTGACCGGGCGGCTGCTCGATCAATCCGGTCGACCGCTGGCAGGCCAGCTGATCGAAGTCTGGCAGGCCAACGCCAGCGGTCGCTACCGGCATCAGCGCGACCAGCACCCGGCTCCGCTCGACCCGAACTTCGCCGGGTCCGGCCGGTGTTTGACCGGGCCCGACGGGACATACCGATTCTTGACCGTCAAACCCGGCCCGTATCCGTGGCGCAATCATCACAACGCCTGGCGCCCGGCGCACATCCACTTCTCGGTGTTCGGTACCGCGTTCACCCAACGCCTGGTCACCCAGATGTACTTCCCGGGCGACCAGCTGTTCGATCTGGATCCGATTTTCCAATCGATTCTGGATCCCGCCGCGCGCCAACGGCTGATCGCCGCCTATGACCACGGCCTCACCGAGCCGGAGTATGCGACCGGGTATCGATGGGACATCGTGCTGGCCGGTGGCACCCGCACCTGGACCGAGACCTGACATGACTGAATTAGCCTGCACCGCAGGGCAAACCGTCGGGCCCTTCCTCGATCTCGGGTTGCCATATCCCGGTGACAGCGAGTTGGTCGGCGATTCGGACGCCGGAGCGGTCCGACTGCACGGCACGGTGCATGACGGGACCGGCGAACCGATCCCGGACGCCCTGATCGAACTCTGGCAGGCCGACCCGGCCGGCCGCATTTCCCGCCGGGCCGGCTCGCTGCGACGTGACGGATTCACCGGATGGGGCAGGGCCGCAACGGATGACGCCGGGCGCTACAGCTTCACCACCGTGACACCCGGTTCGGGAAGCGCCGGGCAGCCCCCGTTTTTCGCCATTACCGTATTCGCTCGCGGACTGCTGAACCGGCTGTTCACTCGCGCCTATCTGTCCGGCGCGGACCTGGACGCCGACCCGCTGCTGGCCGCCCTCGACGCGCAGCGGCGGGCCACCTTGCTGTGCGTCACCGAAAGGTGTTCGGGTCAAACGAATTACCGCTTCGACATCCACCTGCAGGGACCGCATGAGACCGTGTTTCTGGCGTACCGGGACATTGGGCGATGACCAATCTGTTGTGGCCGGGAGACCACCGGGCCGGCCTGCACATGACCGATCAGGCGCTGCTGCGGTCGATGGTAGCGGTGGAATCCGCGTGGTTGAGTGCGCTGGCCGCCGCCGGCCTGGCGCCCGCCGGAGCGGCAAATGCCGACCTGTCACACCTGGTCGATCACGACGACATGGAGGCGCTCGCGGTCGCCGCCGAGAACAGCGGCAACCCGATCGTCGGACTGGTCGAGCTGCTGCGCCAGCGCGCCACGCCTACCGTCGCCCCGTGGATCCACCGCGGACTCACCAGTCAGGACGTCGTGGACACCGCGCTGATGCTGGGCCTGCGCGCCGTCGTCGGCGAGCTCAGAACGCAGCTTTCCGAACAGATTTCAACGCTGGCCGCACTTGCCGAGGTTCATCGGGCCACCCCGATGGTGGCCCGTACCCTCACCCAGCAGGCTGCCCCCACCACGTTCGGCGCCAAGGTGGCCGGGTGGTGCAATGGTGTCGTCGACGCGTACGAGCGGCTTCGCGGGCTGGCCACCCCGATTCAGGTCGGCGGCGCGGTCGGAACATGGTCCGCCACGACGGAACTTGCGACGCTGCTCACGGGCGCGGCCGACCCGGCGGAGGTTTCGGATCGGGTAATGCAAACTGCCGCAGCCGCTTTGGGTCTCGGCGCGCGGCCCCCATGGCATACCACCCGGACGCCGGTGACCGCGACCGCGGATGCCTTCGTCGGGTGTAGCGACAGCTGGGGCCGGATCGCCTCGGACGTGGTGATTCTGGCTCGTCCGGAAATCGGCGAGCTGGGCGAGCCGGCCGCCGCACAGCGTGGCGGCTCGTCCTCGATGCCGCACAAGCGCAATCCGGTGTTGGCCATCTTGATACGGCGAACTGCGATATCGGCTCCGCAACTGGCGGCGACCCTGCATACCGCGGCGGCCCTGGCCAACGACGAACGCCCAGATGGCGCATGGCATGCCGAATGGGACACGCTGCGGATCCTGGCCCGGCGGACCGTGATCGCGGGTTCCCAGTGCGGCGAGCTGCTGGCCGGGATCCAGGTTCATGCTGCGCGGATGGCCGAGAACCTCGCTGCGGCAGACGTTCTCGGCGAACAGCGCGCAATTGCCGACCTGACCGGAAAGCCGCCGTCGCCAACATATTTCGGCGCCGTCGACCGGTTGATCGACGAGTGCCTAGGTCGCGCCGAGCGGATACTCGGCAAGCGAAGTCGCGGTATCCCGTAGTGCCAGGACGGCATGGCCGGCGGAGGCGTAGCCGTGCTCGTAGATGCTGGCCAGCCAGATGTGCACCAGCGTGTCGATCACCCGGTCTTCGCGGATCGCCGGCTCCTCGGTGGTGAACGTCGCGGCCATCACCCGCTCGCTCAACATGTTCAGCGCGATGGACAGATCCTCGGCCGAGACGGTGTCCGGGGCGGCGCCTCGGTCGCGCTCGGCCTTGATCGCGACCGTGGTGAACGCGATCCACTTCTGCATCAGTGTCGACCACAGCTGGCGGACCTCGGGGTTGGTGGCCTTGGCCGCCGCACCGGCCACCGCGACCGCACGGTGGGATCCCGACACCTCGAAGAACGCCTCGATGCGGTCGCGCCACAGCGTCGCCGGGTCGCCGGGTCGCGTGGCGCGAAGCGTGTTGAGGGCGGCGTGTGCCTTGTTGTTCATCTGGTCCAGCAACGACAGCAGCACCGCGTTTTTGGACCGGAAATAGAAGTAGAAGGTGGGGCGGGAGATGCCCGCGCCCTTTGCCAGATCGTCCACGGAGAAGTCGGCCAGCGGGCGCTCTTCCAAGAGCCGCTCGGCGGTGGCCAGGATCGCCTGCTCGCGGTCGTCACCCGAGTGATGCGACGAACGGCGGCCACGGGAGGCATGCGCGTACCCGGTGTGCATCGAGGGGTCGGACACGGCACATACCTTATGGGTACCTCGATATATGCCGGGGAAATTGTTGATGAAAACCAACGATAATGTCGATTAAGTTCAACGCTGTCGAACCATCGCCGACTCGGTGGACTCCGGCCGCGATAGTCGGGTGTGCGGCAACCGACCTTACTCGCCGCCCGGTTTACGGGCGACGATCGCGACGGCGGTCAGTCGCTCGCGATGCTTGCGGAACGTTTTGCGCATCCTCAGCACCCGCTTGCGTGCGTCACGATTGACGAGCAGGTTCCTGGCAAACCGCAGCGCCCCGAAAAGCCCTTCGTCGGCGATCACTCGACGTGGCTGCAGCAGCGCCATGGGCGCGGTCACGACCCGGTCGACGACCAGTCCGTGCTCCGCCAACAATCGCGACCATTCCGCAATGGTCAGCGGGCGGGCGTTCACCTTGATCGCCCGGGCAAGCGACTGCCGGATCTCCGTGCTGATCTCCTCTGAGACGGTGTCCGGCGTTAGCGCGAGTTCGTGGATCGCGTAGCGACCGCCCGGCCTCAGCACGCGGGCGGCCTCGGCGACGATGGCGTGCTTGGTGGCATCGCCCTGCATCGTCAGCATCGCCTCGCCGATCACGACGTCACGGCTGGCGTCGGGCAATCCGGTGTCCGCCGCGTCGGCGACCAGGACGCTCCCGGACCCGGCGTCGGCGATGACGTTTCGAACCGCGTCGGCCGCGTCGGGGTCCTGTTCGGCGCCCACGTACGACCGCGGCTGCCGGGTGAGGATCTCGGCGGCGGTGCGGCCGAGGCCCGGCGCCAGCTCGAGCACGTCGGCGTCGGTCACGCCGGCGCCGGCCAGCATCGTGCGGGTGAGGCCGACGCCGCCCGGACGAAGGACTCGTTTCCCCAGCCGCGCCAGCAGCCAGTGACCCTGAAGGCTGTCATCGGCGCGACTTGACATGGGAGCCATAGTCTTTCCCGTCCTTCGTGGTTTTCACAACTATGATTGTGTAAACTCTATCGCATGACGTACGTTATCGGAAAGCCCTGCATCGACGTGATGGATCGGGCATGTGTGGACGAATGTCCGGTGGACTGCATCTACGAGGGCGGCCGGGCGCTCTACATCCATCCCGACGAATGCGTGGACTGCGGCGCATGCGAACCGGTCTGCCCGGTGGAGGCGATCTATTACGAAGACGACCTGCCCGAGGAACTGCAGCCATACCTGGCCGACAATGAGGCGTTTTTCTCCGAAACCCTGCCGGGGCGCGACGCTCCACTGGGATCACCGGGCGGAGCGGCCAAGCTTGGTGCGCTCGGCGCCGACGCACCCCTGGTGGCGGCCCAGCCGAAAGCCGACGTTTCCGAAGGAGCGTGAGGACCCCGTGCCATTCCAGGCCACGCCAACGGGAGAATCCGCAAGTCGCCGACGCGAGGTGCTGCGAATATTGCGGACGTCTCGGGATCCGATGAGCATCGTCGCGATCGCCGATCTGTTGGCCGTGCATCCCAACACCGTTCGCTTCCACCTCGACGGCCTGGTCGGCGACGGCCAAGTGGAACGGGTTGAGCCGAGTCGCAAGGGGCCGGGGCGTCCGCCGCTGATGTTCCGGGCGGTCCGGCAGATGGATCGCGGTGGTACGCGGCACTACCGGTTGCTCGCCGAGATACTAACGATGGCGTTCGCCGGCGAGAAGGATTCCGCCGCCAAGGCGCTGGCCGCCGGGCGGGCCTGGGGACGGCAGCTGGATCCGGGCGTGGAACCGTCACCGCGAGATGCCAAGAATCCGGAGCGGGCCATCACCCGCCTGATCGACGTGCTCGACCGGCTTGGCTTTGCCCCTGAGCACCGGCGAGCCGACGGCGAGCAACAGGTCGGCCTGCGGCACTGCCCGTTCTTGGAGCTCGCCGAAAGCCGAACCGCCGTCGTCTGTCCCGTCCACCTCGGGCTCATGCAAGGAGTCCTGGAAACCTGGGGAGCCCCGGTGGCCGTCGAGCGCCTCGACGCTTTCGTCGAACCGGATCTGTGTCTGGCTCACCTCGAGTTGCAAGAGGCCTGAAGATGGGCACCGGACCGGCGATCGCCGTCGCGGTCACCTTCGTCTGGCTTGGCATGGTGCTGGCCATTTCGTTCCTGGAAGCGCCGTTGAAATTTCGGGCACCCAACGTGACGCTGCAGATCGGCATCGGTATCGGGCGCCTGGTGTTTCGGGCACTCAATACCGTCGAGCTCGGTCTCGCCATCGTCATCCTGGTGCTCGCGGTGGCCGGCCCGATGCCGACGCGGATCGTCATCGCGTTCGGCGTCGCTTTCGCCGCGCTGGCCGTCCAACTGATCGCGGTGCGCCCCCGGTTGACTCGCCGTTCCGACATGGTGCTCGCCGGATCGGATGCGCCCCGCTCCCGAGGCCACTACGCCTATGTCGGTTTGGAGGTAGTCAAGGCGGCCGCGTTGATCGTGGCGGGGATACTCCTATTGACCGCCTGAGACCGCACAGCCCACCTTCAGACCGAGGGGACTCACCAATGGAATCGATCTCGCTGAACAGCCTGGCCACCGAAAAACTGGCCGAAGCCCGGCAGTCGCACAGCGGACGGGCCGCCCACACCATCCACGGGGGTCACACCCACGAACTCCGGCAGACTGTGCTGGCGCTGCTCGCCGACCACGACCTCTCCGAACACGACAGCCCCGGCGAGGCGACGCTGCAGGTGCTGCAGGGTCATGTGCGACTGACGACCGGGGGCGACGCCTGGGACGGCGAAAGCGGCGACTATGTCGCGATTCCGCCGCAACGGCATGCCCTGCACGCGGTCGAGGATTCGGTGATCATCCTGACGGTGCTGAAGAGCATCCCCTCCCAGTCTCACTAACGCCGATGCTATCCACGCCCTGGTCAAGGGAGTTCGGCCTGCGGGTGCCCATCGTCAACGCACCGATGGGCGGCGTCGCGGGCGGCCGGCTGGCCGCTGCCGTCAGCGCCGCCGGCGGTCTGGGCATGGTCGGGATGGGCAGCGTCGCGACCCGGGAGTTGCTGCAGACCCAGCTGCAACACGTGCACGGCGTGTTCGGCATCGGCCTGGTGGACTGGGTGATGCGCACCGAGGCGGGGCTGCTCGACGACGCCCTGGCCGCACGGCCCGTACTGCTGTCCGTCAGCTTCGGTACCGACTGGTCCTGGGTCGACAAGGCGCACGACGCCGGAATCGCCACTGCCACACAGGTATACGACGCTCTGGGGGCCACCCAGGCGGTTGACGCGGGCGTCGACCTCTTGGTCGCGCGCGGTTCCGAGGGCGGCGGGCACGGTGATACGAAGCTCGGGACGCTGCCGTTGCTCGACAGCGTCTTGGATGCCGTCTCGGTGCCGGTACTTGCGGGCGGCGGTATCGCCTCGGCGCGCAGCCTGGCCGCCGTGCTGGCCGCCGGGGCAAGCGGAGCGTGGGTGGGCACCCGCCTTGCGGCCTGTCCGGAGGCGCTGACCGGCGACGCCAGCCGCCAGGCGCTGATCGCGGCCCGGTCGACCGACACGGCGATCACCCGGGCCTTCGATGTCGCCAAGGGTCTGCCGTGGCCGGCGCGCTTCCCGGCGCGCGTGTTGACCAACGACTTCGTTGCGCGCTGGACGGGCAATGAGGACGCGCTGGATGCGCCGGCCTGCGACGAGCTGGCCGCCGCGATCGCCGCCGACGACCGCAGTATTGCCCCGGTCGATGCCGGTCAGGGGGTCGGCATGATCCATGACGACGCATCGGTTGCCGAGGTCATCGACGGGATGTGCGCCGGCGCGGAAAGTTTGCTTACCGGCTGGGGTTCCTAGCGGCCGGCCCGGCCCTCACACCCCGCGCAGGTAGCGCTTGGCGATGACACGCTGAGCCACCGACACCACCGGGTGACCGAGCTTGCTCCACCAGGTCGCGGGCCGGGAGAAGGCCGACACCTCCGCGAACACCGCGGAGGTGGCCGGGTCCCGGCGCACGACGAAGCGTTCCTCGCCGGACTCGGGATGGCCTTCCAGCGTGCCGTACGCGAAACCGCGGATGTCGGGCTCGTCGATGACGTACACGACCCGGCACGGCGCAGGCAGAAAACCCATTCGCACCAACACCACCGTGTCCACCGCGGCGACCTCCGAGCTGGCCTTCACCCGCAGCCCCGCTCCGCGTTGCATGCCCCAGCGCATGACCGCCTCGGCGGCCCGTTCGAAACGCTGCTGGCCCGTGCCGATCTGCTTCTCGACGTGAAGATGGCCGTATCCCGTGGGCAGCTCGCCCGCGGCGGTTGCGCCCACCTCGGAGTAACTCAGCGGAAGCTCCTCGAGTGCTGCTAGGTCCACACGCCCAGCTTGGCACGCCATGCCAGATTCTCAGAGTGGGCGTGGGCTCAGGCCAAAAGGTAGTCAGTGATCTGGCGGATCGTCATCGAGCCCTCGCCGACAGCAGACGCGACCCGTGTTGGGAGTCTCGCCAGCCGAGGGCTCGTCCGGGCGCCCTTGGCGACCCTAGACATAATTCT
Source organism: Mycobacterium sp. (assembly GCA_035996225.1). Taxonomy (GTDB): domain Bacteria; phylum Actinomycetota; class Actinomycetes; order Mycobacteriales; family Mycobacteriaceae; genus Mycobacterium. The sequence continues at coordinate 15,044 of DASYJS010000049.1, forward strand.
CATGCACGTAGCACCATCGCCAGGGTTCTCCGTGTTCCAGTAATTGCACGATCGGGTGGTCGGTGGCATGGAAATGCGCGGAAGCGTGCCGCATTGGTGATGAATTGCAGCAGCCGACGTGTCCACAGGTCAGGCATAGCCGCAGATGCACCCATTGTGTGCCGAGCCGCAGGCATTCTTCGCAGCCCTTGTGGGTGCGCGGGCATACGGGTTTGATCGTGTCGGCATCGGGGTCGACATCTGTCGAGATCG
>DASYJS010000050.1:0-21051 GCA_035996225.1 Mycobacterium sp.
AGGGCTAGCGACGCACGCGCGTGGCTTGAAAACCACCGCGGAGGCCCTCTACCTGCGAGACCACTTCGTCGAGCAGCTTGAGCTGGCCGATATCGACGAAGACCCCGCGGTGGCGGCGGCGCGGCGCACGGTCGTGGTGGTCGGCGCGTCTTATTCAGGTACCGAGCTGGTCGCACAGCTGCGAGCGCTGGCCGACGCGGCCGCGAAGCAAATGGGCTTCAACCCCGCCGAGGTGAAGTTCCTGTTGCTCGACACAGCCGATCAGGTCATGCCCGAGGTGGGTAAGAAGCTCGGTGACGCGGCCCTGAAAGTGTTGCGCCGCCGCGGCATCGAGGTCCGGCTCGGCACGACGCTCAAGGAAGCCCATGCCGATCATGTTGTGCTCAGCGATGATTCGCGCATCGACACGCACACGATCGCCTGGGTGACGGGCGTAACCGGCGCGCCGCTGATCGAACAGCTGGGTCTGCCTACCGAAAAGGGCCGGCTCAAAGTGCAGCCCGACCTTCAAGTACCCGGCCACCTGGGCGTTTTCGCGGCAGGCGACGCGGCCGCGGTGCCCGACCTGACTCAGCCCGGAAAGATCACGCCGCCCACCGCCCAACACGCGACCCGACAGGGCAAAGTGCTGGCGCGCAACGTGGCCGCCAGTCTCGGCTACGGCACGAGCAAGCAATACAAGCATCGCAATCTCGGCCTGGTCGTCGACCTAGGGCCCGGGTACGCGGTCGCCAATCCCCTCAACGTGCATCTGTCGGGGTTGCCCGCGAAGTTCGTCACGCGCGCCTACCACCTGTACGCGATACCGCGGCCGGTCAACCGGTGGGCCGTGTCGTTGGCCTACCTCACCGATCTGCTGTTCAACCGATCCGTGGTGTCGATCGGGTTGTCTTCGCAGGAGGACGCGCAATTCACGGCCAGCGAAGGCATCCCGATGCCGAAGACCGGCTGACCCTGTTTAGCCTGCCGCCATGTCGGGCAACCGGCCAGCGTGGAAAGCGACAACTTCGAAGAAATGCTGGACCAGTCCGAAAGCCTGGACTCCGACGAGGTTCGCAACGACGACGGCGACGAGGTAGTAGACCCGCCCGATCGGTGGATCGAGGCCGACGACGACGAGTCGCTCGATGAGAAACTGGCCGCGGAGGTTCCGGACAACCCGCGCGCTGGCGAGCCTTCCAGCGAGACTCACGGCTCGGATGAGGGCGGTGCGCTTGACGTGGTCAGCGACGACGAACTGGACCGTATGGACCCGACCGCCTACGGGCGAGACAAGGGTCAGATCGACGGGACGCCAGAGGACGGCGAATCCTTCTTCAACATCGAGAAGTGAGCGCGCCGCTGGCTCGAAACGCACTGTACTGCTTATCTTTCCGCTGACTGCGGCGCCGTAGCGTGAGCAAGCTGAAGAAAGCCGACGCCGGACAATACGGTGAAGGGGATTGGAGTCGTCGGCTTCGGGTACCCGGTTGACCATGGATCAGTCGCAAGCACCGCTGCTCGACGCGCTGGCCGACTACCACCGCAGAAACCGCTACGGCTTCACCCCGCCGGGGCACCGCCAGGGCAAGGGCGTCGACGATCGCGTCCTGGAGGTGATGGGTAAGGAACCGTTCCGCGACGACGTCCTTGCCACCGGCGGACTCGACGATCGACGAACACGTGGAAAGTTTCTGGCTCGCGCCGAAGAACTGATGGCCCACGCCGTCGGCGCCCAGACCGCCTTCTTCTCCACGTGCGGCAGCTCGCTATCGGTGAAGGCTGCAATGATGGCCGTCGCCGGCGGGACGAAGGGCGGGCTGCTGGTTGCCCGCGACAGCCACAAATCCATCGTCGCGGGCTTGATCTTCTCCGGAGTGCAGCCCAGGTGGATCACCCCGCGATGGGACAGCGAGCACCACTTCTCCCATCCGCCCTCGCCGCAACAGGTGCGGGCCGCATGGGAAAAACACCCCGACGCAGCCGGAGCCCTGATCGTGAGCCCCAGCCCGTATGGCACCTGTGCCGACATCGCGGCCATCGCCGAGGTCTGCCATGAGCGCAACAAACCGCTGATCGTCGACGAGGCGTGGGGTGCACACCTTCCGTTCCACGAGGACCTGCCCACCTGGGCCATGGATGCCGGAGCAGACGTCTGCGTGGTCAGCGTCCACAAGATGGGCGCGGGGTTTGAGCAGGGGTCCGTTTTTCACCTACAGGGCGACCTTGTCGACCCGACACGGTTGTCGGCGTGCGCCGACCTGCTGATGACAACCAGCCCGAACGTGATGGTCTATGCCGCGCTCGACGGTTGGCGACGCCAGATGGTCGAACACGGGTACGACCTGCTCAGCGCCGAGCTTCATCTCGCCGGCTATCTGCGGTCCCGTCTCGCAGAGATTCCGGACGTAAAGGTGCTCGAGGACGAATTACTCGGCACCGAGGCGTCCTGCGACCTCGACACGACGCAAGTCCTGATGGACGTCTCGGGCACCGGAACATCGGGATACCAGGCCGTCGACTGGCTTCGCGAAAACTGCCACATCGACCTCGGCCTGAGCGATCACCGACGCGTTTTAGCGACGATGTCGTTCGCCGATGACAAACACACCGCGGACCGGCTGGTGGATGCAATGATGCAATGGCGCCAAGCCGCAACGGATTTCGAGCAGCCGCCGGCTATCCAGTTGCCTTCGCCGGAGGAGTTGCAACTCGAGACCGTCTGCTTGCCGCGTGACGCGTTCTTCGGGCCAACCGAGCTGGTGCCCGCGGCCGACGCGGCCGGCCGGATCGCGGCCGAGCAGATCACCCCCTACCCGCCCGGCATCCCGGCCGTCGTGCCGGGCGAGCGCCTCAACGAAGCCGTGATCGACTACCTGCGTTCGGGCGTCGAAGCGGGCATGACGCTGCCCGATCCCGCGGATAAGACCGCACAACAGTTCCGAGTGGTCGCCTAGCTAGGTCGCATCCACGCCTTTGGATCTCGCGGCATTGCGCAAGCCGCGGTTCGTAAAGCGCAGATCGGTGTTCGCCCCGGACAGTTCGGCGTTGTCATCCTCGAGGTTGAGGATGCGCGCGATCCCGGCCAGGTTGACCCCGGAGTCAACCAGCTCGCTGATGCGCCGCAGCCGTGCCAGGTCATCGGCACTGTAGCGCCGGGTTCCGCCCTCGCTTCGAGTCGGCGCGAGGAGGCCGTAGCGCTCGTAATGGCGCAACGACTGCACTGCGACGCCGGAAAGCTCGGCGGCGACAGAGATGCTGTATACGCCATGATCCGGCTCTGGTGCGCCGCCTGGGGCATCGGCCATCGAGCGCCTCCTCACTTGTTCGCGCAGAAAACCTGTCTATCACACTTGCGCTAAACTTTCTATGGTGCTATATAAAATCTATGCTTTCGGGCATAGGTAGTTCACGTCCGATGGCAACAGATTGGAGTGAGAGATGGCTGCAATGCCGGTGCGTTCCGATCCAGCTCGTGAGCTGAACCGTTTCGCCCAGCAAGTGCTGGGCACGGCCGCCCGTCCGTTCGTGATGCCGATGGCCGCCGTCCGCCGCGAGTAACAGACGAGCGCCGAGCGTTGTGTCATGATCTGAAATCGTCCTCAGCGTTGAACAGTCAGCGCCCCCACAGCCGATGCCGTTCTTGCATTACCCCATCCGTTCGGGTCGATGGGCGCGCATGACGGCGGCCGGTGGCGTCCGGTGAAATGAACCCGAGGAGACGAAGCCGCGATGAATTGGAACATCAATGGCCAATCGGCCGATGTCGAACAAGCCTTGGCCGGCGGCGCGCCGCAGCGGACGGGCTGGTTCCGGTTCTATTTCGCCGACCAGCGCTGGGAGTGGTCCGAACCGGTCCAACGGATGCACGGATACGAGCCCGGCGGCGTCACCCCGACCACCGAGCTGGTGCTGTCACACAAGCACCCGGACGACCGAGGACAGGTCGCTGCCACCATCGATCAGATCCTCAATACCCACCAGCCGTTCAGCACCCGCCATCGGATCATCGACACCGGCGGACAGATCCGCCACGTCGTCGTCGTCGCTGATCAACTGCACGACGACCAGGGTGCCGTGGTCGGAACACACGGGTTCTACGTCGACGTCTCCCCGCTGCCCGATCGGGAACGCGAAGACCTCGTCACGGCGAAGTTGGCCGAGATCGCCGAGCAGCGCGCCAGTATCGAGCAGGCCAAAGGGATGTTGATGGTGATCTATGGCATCGACGATGGTGCCGCCTTTGACCTGCTCAAATGGCTATCGCAAGAGGCCAACGTGAAGCTGCGGCTGCTGGCAGAACAGATCTGCGAAGACTTCCGCAGCGCGGGTCCGCGCCTCGCCTCGCAAGCGGAATTCGACCATCTCCTGCTCACCGCGCGCGAACGCGTCAGCTCAGTCGGCGCGCAGGAGTCGTAAGAGGACGGGGATTTATTGGCCGTTGGATCCCTGTGATCGCTTTTCAGGGCGGTCAAAGCCAGCAGCGAGCGGTATCTATAAAAGCCTCGATCGCATTTACTTCTTGCTGGGAATAACGATGACAACGATCAACGTGAGGATGGAGAAGAAGAGCCCAAGAATCCCCCATCCCAGCGGATTGCGGCCCTTCATCGCGGCAATGAGGCCACAGACGATCGCGGCGATCACGCTTCCGATGAAGACGAAAATTCCCTTAATTCCGCGGAGAATGAACCCCGCCGCAAGTGGATCCGAACTCGCCAGAACCAATGAGTGCAACATGTCAGATCCTTCCTCGTTAGAAGCTGTTAGGCGATACCCGTTGGAAGCAGGATTCAACCGTACTTGCACACATGTACGGCAAAAACACAACAATGGTTGCGATCAATTCTTGACCATCACGCGGTCCACCTCGACGCCATAACTAGTCAAGTCACCGATCAGCTACGAGACACGGCATTCACTCACCACCGCTATTCGTCGGTGCGGTAAGGACGGCCTTCGACGTCACGGGCGATGAGACCACGCGCCTCGAAGGCGGCTAGCCATCCCTGCATCGGCCACCAGCCCCATCGCTCATGAAAGATTGCCGCATTACGCAGAATGTCGTCGAGATGATGCACCGGCGGATCGGCGGTGGGATGGAATTGGTGGAATGCATGGGCGCCACCCACCCAGCACATCGGCACCTTCTGCGCCGCAGCGCATTGCGCGAAATCGGTGTCCTCTCCGCCGTATCCCCGATATCGCTCACAGAAACCGCCGATCCTGTTCCACGTAGTGGCGGTCACCGCGAACGACAGCGACCAGAACAACGCATATTCGGTCGTAGACCGCACGTCGCCGTCGCGCGGCGCGGGACGCGCGGGATGCGGGTTGGGCTGCGCCTGCAGTTCACTCATCACGTAGCCGCTCGGCCCTGGCGGCGCTAGGTACGTGACTGGACCGCACAGAAGATCGCCGGAATGTTCACACTGGCCAGCCGTATGACGGTAGCGCGCGATCAGCTCTGCGCCGGGAATGCAATCGACATCAAGGAAAACCAACAGATCGACGGATTCTCGCATCGCGGCGGCAGCCCCTCGGTTGCGGCCCAGCGCGACCGGTAGGGGCTCGGCAGTCTCTAACTCAAGCACCAGCGCCGGCGAACCTTCGTCTGCGACGATTTTTGCGACCCCCGGGTCGCCGAGCGCAACCACCACGTGCAAATCGGCCAGCTGTGTGCTGCTGACCAATCCTTGGAGTTGACGGCGTAGATGGGGCCCTCTGCCGCGCACGGTAGTGATTACCGCGGTCTTCACACCACCGCCTCCGTCGCGCATCGTCGCGCTGTCGATTCGATCGCCGTGGCGGCGCGAGCCGCAGCCCCCTCCACTTGCCAGCGTCCCCATCGGCGCGGCCCGCTGGTCTGGGCATGTGCAAGCAGCGCCGGCCATGCACGAGCATCGGGCCACTCCTGAGCGACGGTCGCCAGACAATGTTGTCGCAACACAGTTGCGGTGGCAAACTGCTCATCAAACGGGCGCGGTTGTGGGACGACGACAGCGGGCCGCTTCGCCAAAGCGACGTCGGCGATGCAGCTTTGGCCCGCGTGTGTGACGATGACATCGGCAGTGCAGATCTGCGGCCATGGGTCAGCCACCCAGCGACCCGCGGTGCCGCCGAGCTCCGTCCATGTCGTCCCCGGGCAAGCTCGCGCGCAGTCGCCGATGGCGACGCCGAAAGCCTCACTGGCACCGCCGAGTACGAGGACCCGCATCCCGGCTGCCAGGGAAGTCGTGCCGACAGTCGCGACACCATCTGGAGTGGAGCGGGCCCGCCCGTCAAAGCGGCTGATACCTCCGACGTAACTCGTCTTATCCGCGTACGGCCGCAACCACGGCGGCATACACAACTCTCGGGGCCAGGCCGCCACAATGTGATCTGCGAGCTGGTGGGCAAGCAGATGCGGGGCGTCGACACGTTTGCCCGGAAGCGCCACCACGATTACCGGTACACCGAGCAGACGAACGAACGCCGCGATCTCCACCGATACATCCGTCACCACGGCTTCCGGGCGCGCCAAAGTAACCCAGCGGGCTATCGCGTCCATCCGCGCCCGAAAACCACTGTGGTGGTGCGGTGCCCAATGCAGCGCTCCGTGCGCGGTGGGCTCGCTTACCTGTTCTGGCTGGTCGTCACGCGGTAATTTCACCACCCCCGCGAACGGATGAGGCGCGGCAATGTCCAGGGAACTCAGCGCGGTGACCGGACGGCGCAGCTCTGCACAGATGCTTGTCGCTCGCGCCAGATGCCCAAAACCGTGATGGTGGATGTAGTAGCCGATCATTGCTGGCCTCGCTGTGGTTGTTGAGCATCTGTTGATACAAGCCGAGGTAAGCGCCCAGCATCGCCTCCGCCGAGCAGTGGTCAATGGCGTGCTCGCGCACCTGCATTCGCGGAAGCTTCGCCATGGCCAGTACGGCGTCTGCCATTGCGGTCACGTCACCGGGCGCAACGAGCCGACCCGCTTGGGGAACAACGAGTTCGGGGATGCCGCCGCGGTTGAAAGCGACGACGGGTGTGCCGCAACACATCGCTTCGGCGACGACCAGTCCGTAGGGTTCATCCCACATCGGGGTGACCAACGCCGCGGTGGCGCCGCCGACGAGCCGTGCCAACTGCTCCTGGTCGAGGTGACCGGCGTATCGAATGTCGTCACAGAGATTCGGCGCCACCTGAGTAGCGAAGTAGTCCGGGTCGGAGATCGGACCGGCGAGCACGAGTGGCATGCGGGCCCGACGGGCCGAGGCGATGGCCAGATGAGGTGCCTTCTCGGCGGTGATTCGGCCGAACCAGACCAGGGGACCTCCACCGGGACCCAGCGGCCACCGCTCAGCGGCAATTCCATTGGGCACCACCGTGATATCCCTGACGACTCTGCGCCACGCAGCCGCAGTGTGCTGTGAGACGGCCGCGAACTGCGTGCCCGCTTCGGACGCGGCGTCGATTGCCGACTCCAACCACGGTGTCGGTGGCGTGTGCACCGTCGTGAGCATCGGGGTTGAAAGCATGGGAGCCATCGCCACCGGCAGGTAATGCAGGCTGTGGTTGTGGATAACGTCGAAATCGTCACGGGCGCAACTGGCCAGCTGCAACATCAGCGTCAAGTACGCATGGTGATCTGCCAGGAAGGCTTCCGGCGGCATGGATACGTCCGCCTGCGCAGTCTCCGATACCTCCAGACGCCGGACCGCAATCGTCTGGCAGCCCAGATCCCGATCGGATCCAGGAGCGGCGAAAAGCGAGACTTGATGGCCGCGTTGGGCGAGCGCACGTGCCAGGTGCCACACATGGGCTTCCAACCCACCCGCGAATGGCTGCCTGATGGAAAAACGACTCGAAGCGATCACCGCGATCCGAAGCGTGTCGTTCATGTCAGCACGCTCCGATACAGATGGCAGTGCGCGGCAGCAATTTCCACACGTTCGGAACGGCGCGCCGCCCAGGTCGCTCGCGGAGTGCTTGTACCGGTCGCCCACCGGCAGTACGCGTCATCCACTGCACGACGCAGCGATTCCGCATCGAAGTAATCTTCGCCGAACTCGAATACCCCGCACGGACGTTGCTGGTCGTAGAACCCACAACTGGGGACGATGACGGCGGTGCCGAGGTCAAAGCATGCTTCCAGCCAGCCGGAATGTGTCCCGAAGCGATACGGAAGCACCGACACGGTCAGGGACGCCAAATAGTCCCACAGTTCGCTGTCGGAGAAGTACGGGTGCACCCGGACCCGGACATGGGCGTGCCGGTCGTAGTCCAACAGCGCTGCGCCGGTCTGTGGCGCGAACCAATGGTTGAGGGGGTCGAAAATCTCGTCGTGGACATCAACCTGCAGCACCGCGTGCGGCAGCTCTGAGATGATGTCGACGAGTGCAGCCACGATCGGCAGTGGATCCATGTTGGCCCGCAAACTCTTTGCGTGTACCCCGACCACGAAACTGTCGCTGGCGCCGCGTATTCCCCCTATCCGATCGCTGTCGAGCACATGCGGATGCGGAAGTACTCTGCACCGCCGTCCCCACTGGCCCCAGATCGCCTGCGCGGCACCGGATGTCAACGTGATCAGCTCGTCAGCTGCCGCGACAAGCACATCCTGCTGCCCGGTGTGCGCCTGCGACTCGCGATGATGCGGGTTCCGCAGGTCGTGGACCGTGTATACCAACGGCTTGTCGTGCACCTTGAGCTCCTGCACGACCCCGGTCAGAACATCGGGTCCGATCGCGTCAAAGCCGAAGTGCACGTGAAATACGTCGAACCGGTCGTGATTGGCGCTGACCCAGCCCGGCTCGAGCATCAGCGGCGGCCACCAGCCGCCCGGCACGGTGCGTCCATCGGCCGGAACCGGATCTGCAAGGCGCACAACGCTGTCAATACCGCCCGGTTCGGACAGATGACGAACGTAAACATGCGAAGCTGGCACCGAAGCAATGCGCAAGGAACCCACACCCTCTAAGGAGAAATCAGCCGAAGCGCCGCAGGTCCAACGCATGGTTGGTGCTCATAGGCCTGGGCCGCAGATGCATTCCTTCATGCTGAAGAATGCCGCTAAGCCTTGATACCCGCGTCCCGGCCGGCCAAACAGACCTTTGCCCGCTCCCGATCGAACCGCCCGCTGCATGGCGCTCCTCGAACCCGGCAAGGCTTGACGTAAGCCAAGCCGACAGGGCCGGCGCCGTCGACCGACGCGGCCCCTCAGTGCCCCCGAGGAACTGAAATCACTCGGTTAACAACAGCTTTGACGCTATCCGACAAAATTCGCAACGAGATGCCGAGGAATTTCGACGTGAGCGAGGCCGCGACCACCTTCTGGTCTCCCTGCATCAGTGCCTCGAAACCACGCTGGGCCACCTGCGCAGGGTCGTCCTTCGGCATTTTCCCCGCCAATGAGTCATTCATCTTCGCGCGATGAAAGAAATTCGTCTCGGTGGCTCCCGGCAGGAGGGCAGTGATGGTGATCGAGGTGTCGCGCAGTTCGTCGCGAATTGCCTCAGCGAAGGACTGCACGAACGACTTCGAGGCGTTGTAGACGGACTGATATGAGCCGGGCATCATCGAGGCGACCGATGAGGTGAATAGCACCTTGCCCTCGCCATAGTTGGCCATATCGCGCAATACCAACTTCGCCAAATGCACCGTGGACCGCACGTTTAGATCGACGATGCTCAAATCGTCGGACAATTCCGACTTCAAGAACATGTCTCCTCGGCCCACGCCGGCATTCAGGGCCGCCGCGGAGAGCTTGCGGCCGCCATCCACCGCGCTGTTGTAAAGATGCTCGACTCCGTCGGGAGTGCGCAGGTCGACCTGCACCGTCTGGATCGCGGATCCGAGGTCCCCCAGACGGTTCGGGACGTCATGGATACCGTCGTCTTCTGCGGCAACGACAAGATCGTAACCGTGTTGTGCGAATTGCCGCGCCAGCTCGAACCCAATTCCGCTGGAAGCACCCGTAATTAGTGCTAGTCGTGTTTCAGCCATGGCTAGCGGCTACCCGGCGGAAACACGACGAAACCTGCACCGAGCCACTCGAAGATACCCGGCGGAGACTGACTTTGCGACGACACGGTCGGCAGGACCGGCAATCGTTTGGCCGAAGCCCGGCTGGGTACGTACCGATCCAAACCGCCGAGTTCAGCGAAAGGGTTGACATGGCCGAGACTGCTGTCCGCAATCGAATCACAGGTGTAACGGCATTGGCGGTTCTCGCCGATCTGGGGGGCGCATCGATCGCCGGGGGGGCGATCGCGCGCAGGCGCGCGGTGGTGGGACTCTTGGAACGAATCCAGGCGGACCGCCGTGCGGTCAGTCGGATGCGTCAGTTGCGTCGAACCTACGGTAGTGGACCGGTCGAATTGGTCTTGCCGGGACGGCGGATTATCGTCCCACTGGACCCGAGCGACGTCGGACGCGTCCTGGATGGCACCCCGACACCGTTCGATCCGGCGAGCTGGGAGAAACGCCGTGCACTGGAACAGTTTCAGCCGCATGCGGTGCTCATTACGCGTGGTCCGCTGCGCGGTCCCCGCCGCACTCTGAACGAAGGCGCACTCGACACCCAGGCCGACCTACACCGTCTCGCCGCGCCCTTCGCCGACATCGTCTCTGAGGAAATCGCGGCCTTGACCGCCGACGCTCTCAACAGAGGCACTCTGGACTCGGCACAGTTCACGAAGGCCTGGTGGCGCCTGGTGCGTCGCGTGGTGCTCGGCAACGCGGCACGTGACGACGACGCCGTAACAGACGACCTGTGGCGGTTGCGCCGGGCCGGCAACTGGTCTTTCGCCGCACCGGTGCACGCTCGGCGCCGCGCCCGCTTCCTCCAACGCCTCCACGACTACGCCGAGCACGCCGAAGCCGACAGCCTGTTGGGCGCACTTACCAGCATCAACGCCGCTGCCGATCTTGACCCTATCGGTCAGGTACCGCATTGGTTGTTCGCGTTCGACGCCGCCGGTATGGCCGCAGTGCGAGCCGCGGCACTGCTCGCAACGCACCCCGAGACTCAAAGCCATTGGGAAACAACTGATCCGGATACACCGCAGACACGTCCGTACTTGCGCGCATCCGTGCTGGAATCGGTCCGCCTATGGCCCACCACACCGGCATTGCTGCGCGAGACCGTTGAAGACACCGGCTGGGGTGACGCAGACCAGCGGTTCACACTTGGATCCGGTGCGACGGTGTTCATCTGCGTGCCGGCATTCCACCGCGATCCCGACACACTCCCATTCGCAGACCAGTTTGTCCCGGAGATCTGGCTGGACGGGAGCGCTCAAAGCTACCCCCAGCTGGTTCCGTTCAGCGCGGGACCAGCTGAGTGCCCTGGACGAAACCTGGTTCTTTTCGTGACCAGCTCGATGCTGGCGAAGCTTTTTGACCTTGTACAGGTCAGCCTGCAGTCGGAGCCGCCGCTGTCAGCCGGCACGCCTTTACCGTTGACGCTCAACCAATTTGGCTTGACTTTTGCGATCGCTCCGAAGACAGTTGGCACACGCGCGTAACTCTCGGGCGGCGCAGCCACCGCACCGACTGCGCGATCCTCGGGCTGCGGACAGCGAGCACCATGACGCCAACTCCGGTGATCAGCTCTGCCGCGGGCCAGCAGTAGTCCGGGCGGGTCCACATAGTCGAATTCGACTGCCAGCCCGCCGAATGTGCAACGCGCCCCGAGGGCTGCGACGGAATAACACGCCGAGTCCAGCAGTCCCGCGGCGGCAGGGGCTGCGACGTAGTGCACGAACGCCGGCGCGGCGACCCCGAACGCCAGGCACCCTGCACCGAGTACTGCCAGACTTGCCCGCATGCCTGGACGGGTCTGCTCGAGGTGCTCGTATTCCGAACGGCGTCGCCGGTAGTAGGCGAGGGAGGTGGCGCGCCCACCCGCCGTGCTGTCAAATGTGCACTGTCCGGCCAATCAATTTGTCGATGTCACCGGTGACGGTCTTAACGTCAGCCGCTGTCACGTCGAACAATGGCGGGACGGATGAGTCGGTCATGGCGACGAGCGCGCAGATTTCGCGTTCCCCTACGGCGCGAAGGGCGCATTCCACGCCGCACCACGGTCGCTCATCGACCAGAAGTTTTACCGCCTGCGCCCGGTTGATACCAGTGCGCTCAGCGGTCATCGGAGAAATCGGCGGTGAGCCAGCGATCGGCGCGGATGGTGAACAGCACGGTCCCCTGGCTCTCCATGCCCCGGGCGAATGCGCGTCCGCCTTCCTCGCCGAGGTAACGGATCGCGATGGCTTCCCGCACCTCCAGCGGGGTTGGCGTGGTGGTCTCGACGACCGTGCCCTCAACGACTACGTATTGATACGGGGGCTCCTCGAGCTGGACCACCAGCGTCACCGACCCGGCCCGCTCGATGAGCTTGGCCTTGCGAGACGACGCGCCGGTGTTGACCAGGATGTTTCCCCCGGGGGCATAGCCGTACCAGATCGGCACACTGGACGGTGGACGACCGTCGTCGGCCGCAACGGACAACACGCCGACATGCTTTGCCGCCAGGAACTCCTGACGTTCGGTTTCGCCGAAAGCTTTCATGCTGGGCGCAACATGCCGGCGTTGCCGGCCTATTCCCCACGCCACAGCAGTTAGGTCGGAGTTGCCCGTCCGGGCCGGCCTCAGCTGCCCGCGATCCAGGCTTGTTCCTGGCCCGGCTCGGGCAGGACGCGCCAGCTAACCAGGACTGGGCTGGCCGGTGCACCATCGGTGTAGACATCGTCGGCGGCCAATTCGTGAAAAACCACGTTGACATAGGCGGCCGAACGGGCGCGATAGTCGATGTCCTTGCCGACAATGCTGCGCCGCATCCGGTGTATCCCGAAACAAGCGTCAATTCGCGAACAGCGCCGGGATCTTGACGACCAGCTCGTAGAGGCCGTAGGCGAACGGCACTCCCACCCATAACCAACTGACCGTGCCCAGCAGCTTGTCGCGTGGCGATGTCGCCTCGATCGATCGATCCGTCATTATCAGCCCTTACCGGAAATCACGTCGGCCGGCTTTCGCGTATCCGCCGCTGCGGCAAGGAAGCTGGGCGGCCCTGGAGTGCGAATCAACTCGTTGCAGACCAAGCCGATCAGCAACAGGATCACCATGATCGCGAACGACCATCGATAACGCTCCGGCCCCACCACATGGGCGGCAATGCGGTTGTCGGCAATCGCGTTGACAATGACCGGTCCGAGCACGCCCGCGGTCGACCAGGCCGTCAGCAACCTGCCGTGGATGGCCCCGACTTCGAGGTAGCCGAACAGGTCACGCAGATAGGCCGGCGCCGTCGCGAACCCCGCGCCATAGAACGACAACAGCAGGATGCACACCACGAGGAACAGTGGCTTGCTCGCGTTTTGCGCGACGATCAAGACGAGGTAGAGCACCGCTCCGAGACCGAGATAGAGCCGGTACATGTTCTTGCGGCCGGCCGCATCCGAAGCCGTGGACCACAGGAGACGTCCCGCCGAGTTTGCCAGCGACAGCATCGCGACGAATCCCGCCGCGGCCGCTGTCAATGCCGCGGGAGAAGCCGCGCGGGGAAAGTAATCCCGGTAGATGGGTGCCGCCCGCTCCAGGATGCCAATTCCCGCAGTGACGTTGAAGCACAGCACTATCCACAACAGCCAGAACTGGGGCGTCTTGATCGCCTCATTGGCGGTGCGATCAGGCCCCGCGGCATGCGGCAACTTCGACGCGGCGACTCTGACGACGGGTGGTTCCCATCCCGGCGGTGGCAGGCGGACCAGGAGCACTCCTACCGTCATGAAGGCGGCGTACACCACCCCCATGACCAGGAAGGTCGCGGCCAGCCCGTGCCGGTCGGTTCCAAACCATTTCATCAACTGCGAAGCCCACGGAGAGGCGATCAGCGCGCCGCCACCAAACCCCATGATGGCGAAACCGGTCGCCATGCCCGGTCGGTCGGGAAACCACTTCATCAAGGTGGAAACCGGTGAGATGTAACCGATTCCGAGGCCGATACCGCCAATAACTCCATAGCCGACGATGATCAGCCACATCTGACCGATCTCGGCGGCAACGGCAGCGACGAGCAAACCACCGCAAAAGCACAAGGTTGCCACGACCATCGCCCAGCGGGGACCTCGCCGTTCGACCGCCGTGCCGAAGACAGCCGCGGACATGCCCAGCATGACGATGCCCAAGGTGAACGGAATAGCGCTCAAAAGCCCTGACGCCCCCAGCGTTTCGTGTAGGGGAAGCTTGAACACGCTCCAGGAGTAAACGCTCCCGATCGCTAGGTGTATCGAGAGCGCAGCAGGGGGAACAAGCCATCTGCTCCACCCCGGGCTAGCAATGATTCGATCACGCGACAGAACTCCAGCAGACAGCATTGTCCTCTTTTCACAGCGGACTCCTGTTGCATCGCAACGCTCGGTAGTTTCCCGTCAGTGACTAATTGGTAAGCACGACAAGAACATACGGGAGCGATATCACTATGCATTACGGAGCAACGGCCGTTTTATTATCGGCAAGTTCACCTGATGCTAGCGAGCCAGCTCACGCGGCGAAGTCAAGGAACGGTGCTGAAAACGCGTGTAGTCAACGCTCAGCGAGTCGCCCGCCCCATCATGAGCGGATGGACGATACGCGGCATGCCGCGCCACACGCCGTCGTCAGCCGCGACAGCAAATCCGCAGGCGCGCATCAACTCCCCGGTCGGCCGATTGCAACAGCACCCGCCGGCGAAGGCGCGCCAGGGGCGGAACAGGTAGTCCTGCCACGCAGCGAGGAACCGCGAGTTCGCTCGCACGTGTTCGATGAACAGCAACTGTCCACCCGGGCGCAGCACGCGGGCGATCTCGCGGAGCGCGCGCTCGGGGTCGTCTACGGTGCATAGGACGAGCGTCGAAACGACGGTGTCCACGGACTCGTCGGCCAGCGGTAGGCGCTCCGCGGGCGCGTCGACGATCCGCGCCGGCTGGGCATGCCGCCGCAGGCGAAGCGCTAGCTTTCGGCGCATGGCCGGCTCGGGCTCCATGAGTACGAGATCGTCGATGCCGTCGGGATAGTGCGCGATGTTCAGCCCGGTCCCCGCACCGAGCTCGACGACGCGCCCTCGGGCTGCGCTCAGGAGCGTGCGCCGCCGGCGGCGCATGCCCGCAAGCTCGCCGAGCCACACGAACGGGTCGTAGACCAGGGCCATGATCCGCAGCCATGCTGCGGACGGGGGGCGCACTCGTTGCTCGGTGTCGGCGATTTCGGTCATGGCGCAAACATAGGGGCCACTATGTCCTGAGCGCGTCGCCCGGGGCGGCCATCTTTCGCGAGTGGCCCGTTTCGGCTACCTCACAGGAGTCCGAGGCGTGCGGCCTCGGCGACTGCGGCCGTCCGCGACGTGCGACCGAGCTTGCGGCGGATGTTCGCGACGTGGCGGTGCACGGTATGCGGGCTCAGCATGAGTTGCTCGGCGATCTCGCCATCGTGCAAACCATGCGCCACGCAGGCGAGGATCTCACGTTCACGGGTCGAGAGCAGGACCGGCTGCGGCTCGCGCGGGTGCTGCGCCGGCGACGGCGCCGGTGCCAGTGCCTCTCGGCATGCGCGCGCGACGGAATCCACGTCGCCGTGCCAGGGGAAGTGCGCGCTGCCGGGCAGCGAGATCAACGCAGCACCCGGGATCGCGGCCGCGACCTCGCGTCCGAGCCGGTATGGCACGGCACGGTCGTCGCGACGATGCACGACCAGTGCCGGTGAGCGGACGAGGGGAAGATGCGCGCGTACGTCGAGCCGATAGACCAGGCCCAACAACGCGGCGGCGGCCTCGGCGGTCGCCGCCTCCCGCTGGAGCCGCGCGAAGCGTTCGTGCTCCGCGGATTCGGCGGCACCGAGGAACATGTCACTGAGCAGGCGGGAGCCGAGTCCCCAATGCGCGCGGACCGTCGCGATGATCGCGTCGCCCACTCCCGGGGCCGTGATCGCCGAGCCGTCGGCGTACGAGCCGTACAACACCAACCGCTCGACGCGCTCGGGATACTTTGCGGCGAAAGCGATTGCGGTGCAGCTTCCGCAGGAGCCGCCCAAGAGTGATACGCGCTCGAGCTCAAGCTCATCGAGGAGCGCGTGCAACATCGCGACTTCCGCGTCCAGGGTCAGATCCGTATCTCGCACCGTGCGGTCGGACATGCCGACGCCGAGCCGGTCGTAGCGGATCAGCGTGTATGTATCGGCGACGCCTTCCCAGAATCGCCGGAAGCCGGCACTCTCCCAGTCGAGTTCGAGATGGCTCACCCACCACGCCGGAGCGACGAGCGGTGGCCCCTCGCCGCGTACGTCGTACGCCACGCGGCGGGCGCCAACGGGGAGGAACCGGATCTCGGACTTCGCCAGCATCGCCACGAGCTTACGACGGCGCCCTGAGCAGCGAAAGGACGCCAGACGTAGAGCAATCCGAGCAGTTGCCCGTGACCACCATCGCCTAGGTTCTCATACCATCAGCTGCACTTTGAGCGCGTCGAGCCCTCGCCCCATTTCGCCAGGGTGGTGCTCAATTCCGTCGAAACCAGGTGAGTGGAAACCACGCGCGTGATATCCAGGTCCTCGGTCAGGTAAGTGATGCGCTCGGCTGCTTGCCGGTTCAGGAACGCGCCAGCAGCCGCCGTCGCCACGTCCGCGGTGGTGGAGGTCTTCGCGCGCCGTCGGGCCTGCAGCTCCTCGGCGTCCAGTCGCGTCCGCTCGACCGCGAGGCGATAGTCGTAGAGGGCAACCACGCGCGACAACACGGCGGTACGGCACTCATCGAGCAGCCTGGTACGTTCGGCCCGTTCCTGCGGGGTTTCCTCGGCGTCGGGTTGGCGTAGCTGCAACAAACCGGCAACACTCCAGGCGATCTCGTGCAGCTCGTGGCCAACATCCGGAGCAGGCCGCCAGTCGTTCATGGTGTCTGCGCCGGACTCCATGTCAGCGCAGATGGCTTCTGCTACAGCCACAATCGCAAGATCTGGCCCGGCTGAATACCCGGCCGAACCTTCAACCCAGGGCACATATTCGACAGCGTCCCTGCTCCATCGGTACCCCGCGGCACGTTTGATCGCCTGGCGGGCGGCGGTGATGCCGCCGAAGTACAACACCAGGTATCCGCTGAAACACAACAGCATGTACATGTTTGCGGCGGTCGACACCGCCCACTCGGCACCGATCGCACGGATCAGCGCCGTCGCGGCCACCATCACCACCGCCAATGTCGTCGCGTCCGCAAGTGGCACCGGCCGCCCGAACGGTCGCAGGCGCATGAAAGAAACTTCTTTCTTCCAGGGCACGTGATCGGATACCCGAACCCTTCGCAATTCCGGGGCTGAGCCCGGCCGCACGCCCACCGTCGAAGGCTGTGGGTTTGCAGGCAGCCGATATCCCTTCGCAACCCTGCGCTGCAACGCCCTCGCCGCGCGAGGTCCCAGCCGATTCTCGTGGACTTTCGGATAGCCGCCTCCGATCTGGAAAGGACGCTCGGCCACCGCGTCCACGAGATCCAGTATCTGCTGCTGTGAGCTCATGCCTGCTCCTCCGCCCGACGTCGTGACCAGCCAACCTCAGATGCATGCATCCGGATGTCCTCATTGTTGCAAAAGAAGACAGCAGACTGGCGCGGTTTCTAACGACTGTTATTATTTCAGAGTGACAAGTATTCAGCAAGACGCGGTAGCGAGCGCGGTGACGACGTGGCACAGCGTGCCGGTGTCGGACGTCGAGGATCGAGCCGGCGTACGGGTTGACCTGGGTCTAAGTACCTCTGAAGCGCGTCAGCGCCTGGCCCGGTACGGGCCCAACCGCCTCCGCGAGGAGCAACGGGCGCCCTTTTGGCGAGACTTCGTTGAGGAAGTGTGCGAGCCGATGCTTCTTTTGCTGCTCGGGACGGGGGTGCTCTATGTGCTCTTCGGTCAGCTGGTCGAGGCGGGGTTTGTGTGGGCCATCGTCCTTGCGATGGCTGGGATCGAGGTCTTCACCGAACGCCGGGCCGACGACGCGATCGCTGCCCTGCATGCGATCGCCGAGCCGCAGGCGCTCGTGCGACGCGATGGACAGCCGGTGCAGGTGGCCGCTTCCGAGGTGGTCCCCGGCGATGTCATGCTGCTGGAGGCGGGCCGGCGCATCGCCGCGGATGCGCGGCTGATCGACAGCCACAGCCTCTTGCTTGATGAGTCCGCATTGACCGGGGAGTCGATCGGCGTCGACAAGAGCGAAGACGTGGTCCTGCCAGCTGGGGTCCCGCTGGCGGAGCGGCTCAACATGGTCTTCGCCGGCACGACCGTGCTTCGTGGTCGTGGTACGGCGGTGGTGACCGCCACCGGTATGCGTATGGAGCTGGGCCGCATCGCCGAGCTGGCCGAACAAGCAGAGGAGGGTCCTACCCCGCTTCAGCAGGCGCTTAGCCAGCTGGTGCGATGGTTGATCTGGGTCGCTGCCGGGTTCAGCGTCGGGATCCCGCTGGTTGGCTGGCTGACCGGTCAGCCACTCGTGGAGATGTTCGTGACCGGTTTCGCGCTGTTCTTCGCCAGCGTGCCAGAGGAGCTGCCCGTGATCATCACCCTGATCTTCGCCTTCGGCAGCTATTGGCTCTCCAGGCAGGGAGCCGTCATGCGTCGCCATCGGGCCGTGGAGATGCTCGGCACCGTATCGGTGATCGCCACAGACAAGACCGGGACTCTGACGGAGAACAGGATGCAGGCGACGAAGTTCTGGCCCGCCAAGCACACAACCCGGCTGCTCACAGCCGGAGCCATCTGCAACGATGTCGCCGTCGATGGCCTCGCCGCGGCCGGTGACCCGCTAGACCGGGCGCTGGTTGAGGCGGCGCAAGCCCGAGGCGTCGACGTGGACGCCCTTCGCGCGGCGCACTCGCTGGTCGACGAGTACAGCTTCGATTCGGCGCGCCGGCGGATGTCGGTGACGGTCAGGCGTGGTAACCGTCTGTGGGTGGCTGTCAAGGGCGCCCCGGAGTCGGTACTCGAGATCTGCTCCACGGTGCTGGTCGGCGACGCAGCCAAGCCGCTGACCAAGACGCGGCGAGCCGCGGTCTTAAAGACGCTAACGGACCGTGGGGGATTGCGCGTGGTGGCGCTGGCGGAAAAGGACAGCGACGCTGCCAGCCTCGGCCAAGCCGAAGCGGAGGCCGGGCTGACTTTTCTGGGCCTGGTGGGGATGGAGGACCCGCTCCGTCGGGAGGTGCCGGAGGCGATCGCGTCCTGCCGCGCAGCTGGCATCCGCACCGTGATCGTGTCCGGCGATCACCCGGCGACGGTCGGCGCCATCGCCGGCGAGCTCGGCTTTCCAACTAGCGACGGCGTCCTCACCGGCCAGGACCTGGAGACGCTCGGCGCCACCGGACTTCGAGAGGCCGTCGCTCAGCACTCGGTCTTCGCGCGGACCACCCCCGAGCAGAAGCTGAGGATCGTGTGCGCCCTGACCGAGGAGGGCCACCGCGTAGCGGCGACCGGCGACGGCATCAACGATGCGCCAGCCCTGGCCGCCGCGGACGTGGGCATCGCCATGGGACAGACGGGCAGTGACGTGGCCCGGCAGGCCGCCGACATGGTGCTCATGGACGACAGCTTCGCGACACTGGAGCGGTCGATTCGGCAATGCCGTGGTCTGTTCGCCAACTTGGAGAAGGGCATCCTCTACTACCTGGCCTGCAAAGTCGCCCTGGTGGCCTGCTCACTGCTGGCCGTTCTGCTCACCATCCCGCTGCCGTTCCTGCCGATGCAGATCATCCTGATGGAGCTGCTCATGGACCTCGCGGCCTCGGCCGGCTTCGTGGCCGAGCCGCCGGAGTACGACGTCATGCGCCGCCCCCCGCGCGATCCGCGCCAACGCGTCCTGAACCGGCGCATGATCAACGCGATCTTCACCGCCGCGCTCGGGCTATTCGCCGCGGTCGCCGCCGCTTACTTAATCACCTGGTACGGCTCACACAGCGCGGTACGGGCCCAAACAGTTGCGTTTTGCACCTGGCTGATCGGCCACGTGCTCATGGCCCTGACCCTGCGCTCACAAGAGCCGCTGCTTCGGGTCGGCCTGATGTCGAACCGGGTGATCGCCGGATGGGGGCTTGGGGTCGCGATCATGCTCGTTCTGATTGCGGTGGTCCCCGCCGCCCAAGCCTTCACGCGCACCACAGCCCTCAATGGCCTCGACTGGGTGCTGGTGATCGGCGCCGCGGCCACCGGGACCCTCTGGCGCGAGGTAGCAAAGTGGATCGGGGCTCGCCGGAGAACGACCGCCGCTGCCGGGCATCCGGCCCTCATCAGCGCCCGTGAGGCCAT
The DNA here is from genome assembly GCA_035996225.1 of Mycobacterium sp. Taxonomy (GTDB): domain Bacteria; phylum Actinomycetota; class Actinomycetes; order Mycobacteriales; family Mycobacteriaceae; genus Mycobacterium. Next base: position 20,259 of record DASYJS010000050.1, read on the forward strand.
CCAGAATTGACGGTGCGCAAGGCAGAATGGACGGAGTGAGCGAGTCGGTAAGGTGGTTGCTGCTGGCCTACCGCATTCCCAGTGAGCCGACTAGGCTGCGCGCCGGGGTGTGGCGGGCGTTGAAGGCGCTCGGCGCGATCTATGTGCAGAACGCGGTGGCTGCCGTGCCTGAAGACCCCACCGCCGAGCGAGCGCTACGCGCCCTGCGGGCGGAGATCGCCCAAATGGACGGTGCTACCGCGCAACTGCTATGCGCTGACACCCTAGTCGGCGGTCGCGATTTGATCGACGCCTACAATGCCGCACGCGACGACGAATACGCCGAAATCGTCGATCGCTGCCAAGACTTCGTTGCCGATCTCGACAAGGAGACCGCCGCCGCCCACTTCTCCTATGGGGAGTTGGAGGAAAACGACGAGGACCTGACGAAGCTGCGCGGCTGGTTCGACAAGGTCGCCGCCCGCGACCGACTCGGCGCTGCCGGCCGCGACACCGCCGCGAAAGCCCTCGAGGAGTGCGGCCACACTCTCGACCGCTTCGCCCAAGCCGTTTATGCCGCGGACACCGACGCACCGTGACCCCTTAAGTGATGTGGATACGTCGCAGATCGTGTTAAGCGGGCCAGACAAGGCAGGGCACCAACTCCTTGCTCAAGAACGACGACCGCGCAGCGGTGGAAGAAGCGCCTCAACTTGAGGAGCGCGACGTCGTTCAGGCGGTCGGCACCGGCTGCGGCAGGGGAAAGAGACGCCGAAACCACTCGACAATCTCAGCGTTCCCGGTGATGTGAAGC
>DASYJS010000051.1:0-2692 GCA_035996225.1 Mycobacterium sp.
ACGGGCGGGCAATTTTCTTCCTGGTCGAAGCCGATCGCGCCCAGCTCGCCGACCTCGCCGCACGAGTACGGGATGGACGCCTCAAACCGGTGGTGGGCGCGGTGTTGCCACTCGCCGAAGCTGCCGCCGCATTCGCTCCAGGCAAGCGCGTGCCCGGCAAGACGATCCTGCGCGTAGCCGAAGACTGAAAAGGGTTGTCGTGAGGAGACTTCGCGCGCGGGGCATCCCACATCGTGCGATCACATCAGCTGGTCGCCAAGACCTCCGGAGGGAAGGTAGCCAAAAAATGGCCCTGAAAATATCAGTTGTCGCACTGACAGTTGCGGCGATGCTCGCGTCTTCGTGCCACGCCGAGGCAGCGCCAGCGAGCTCGGATCAAAACCCGGTTGTCCGACCAGTTTTCAATCAACCCACCAATGTTCCGGGCAAGTCACTGGAAACAGTGACCGTCAGCTATCCGCCCGGAGCCAAAAGCGGACCTCACCACCATGCGAAATCGGCGTTCATCATGGCGTACGTGATCTCCGGCGCGATCCGCAGCCAAGTCGAAGGTGAGCCGGCACGCGTCTATCACGCCGGCGAGACGTGGAGCGAAGCGCCCGGAGCGCACCACACGATCAGTGAAAATGCTAGCGCCACCGAACCCGCTGAATTACTCGCAGTCTTCCTGGTCGATACCGGAGATGGCCCGCTCACCACGGACGACAACGCGAATAAATGAGCCGCCGCGGCCATCTGAAGACATTATCCATTTCCAGGAGCCATCCATGAAAACGCCTGAGCCGATCCGGGTTGTCCGGATAGCACTGCGATTGTCGCTCGCGGCGGGCTTCCTATCCGCTGTGGCCGACCGATTCGGCTGGTGGGAGCCGTTTGGGCAGGGTAGCTGGGGGAGCATGGGCGCCTTCGCCGATTATGTCCACCAGCTTGTTCCATTTGCTTCTGGATGGTTGTTGACCGTTATTGCGTGGATTGCCACCGTCACCGAATCGACGCTGGCAGTCTTGCTCCTGACCGGCTGGCGGCCAAAGCTCGTTGGCGCGGCGACTTGCTTGGTGCTCATAACATTTGGAACAGCGATGGCTGTATCCCTCGGTGTGGAATCACCGCTTAGCTACAGCGTCTTCTCCGCAGCAAGCGCAGCCGCGGCCTACGCGATGCTCGGCACAACTTCGCCGCCACACATCCCTGGCGCCTTGTCTAGTCGGATGGCCGAATCCAGTGGAGAACGGTCACAAGCGATCTAGTGATCCGACGTGAGCTGGCTTGTTGTACGGGAAGTGAGGGTAGATGAAAGCTGGTGATGACTTCGACGTCGTCGTCGTGGGCGGCGGGGTCGGCGGCGTGGCGGCCGTGCGGAAGCTTGCGGCCGCAGGCCTTTCGGTGGCCCTCGTTGAGGATCGTCTGGTCGGTGGAGAGTGTCATTACTGGGGCTGCAACCCGAGCAAAACACTGCTTCGGCCGATCGAGGTATTCAATCTCGCGAAGGCGGTTCCTGGTGTGCGAGAAGCTATTTCGGGAGAGATCCCGGACGTTGCGGCCGTCTTGGCGAAACGCGACGCCATAATCGAGCATCTCTCGGATCAAGACCGAACGGCATCACTGCGGCAAGCCGGTGTAGCAGTGTTTCATGGGGTCGGCCGGTTGAGCGGCGAACGAACAGTGCGCGTGGCCTACGCCCTGGGAGATACCACCGAAACCGTCTTGACTGCACGCCGCGCGGTCGTTGTGGCCACCGGTACTCGTCCTAACGTGCCGGAGATACCTGGGTTGGCGCAAGCACGCCCGTGGACCAATCGGGACCTAACGACCATGACACAGGTGCCACCCCGCGCGCTGGTAGTGGGTGGCGGCCCCGTCGCTGTCGAGTTCGCGACCATCCTGACCGGTTTGGGCTCGGCGGTAACACTTTTGGTACGTGGGAACACCCTGCTTCCCGACTGCGAACCGGAAGCCCGCGAGCTGGTCGCGCAGTCACTGCGAAGCAAAGGCGTCACGATTCACTTTGAGACAGAATTGTCGGCGGTAGCCCGGTCCGTGGCGGGTGGCCCTGTCACCGCAACTTTCCGCTGCCAGACCATCGAGGTAGACGAGGTCGTCTTAGCCGCCGGACGGCGCACCAACACCGATAACATCGGACTGGAAACTGTTGGCTTGTCAGACGGCGGGGTCGTTTGCGTGAACGACCATCTCCAGGCGGTCGGCGTCACGGGGGACTGGCTCTATGCCTTGGGAGATACCTCCGGGCGTGCCCGGCTGTCTCATATCTCCACTTACCACGGCCGTCTCGTGGCCGACATCATCGTGGCCCGGGCTGCGGGGCGAGAACTGTGTGCGAACGACCTGGCTGCCCGTGATGTCGGCAGTCTTGCGCAGGTTATCTTCACTGAGCCTCAAGTAGTGAGGGCGGGGCGCACGGAAAGTCAGGCCCGTGCAGAGGGGTTCGCGGTACGGACGCGAACCGCGCGTTACCCCAACCAACTATCACACCTTGCCCTCTTCAGGGATGGCTTCCAGGGATGGGCGAAGTTGGTCATTGACGCCGCTACCAACACACTGCTCGGAGCGACATTTGTCGGGCCGGAGTTCTCCGAACTGGCGCAGGCGGCCACCCTGGCCATCGTCGCGAAGGTTCCGATCAGTCTGCTACGCCATGCCGTCGCGCCGCACCCAACGGTCAATCAGGTCTGGG
>DASYJS010000052.1:0-2011 GCA_035996225.1 Mycobacterium sp.
CGGCGGCCGTCATCCAGGACACGTCGATGTCGGTGGCCAGTACGTGCCCCGCCGGGCCGACGCGCGCCACCAGCCACGACGGCACGCTAGAACCTCCGGCACCGACCTCCCAACACCGCCAGCCTCCGCCGATGCCGAGCGCGTCGACATGCCGAAACGTGGAGGCGTTGAACAGCCTTGCCAGGGCGTCAAAGCGAGTTCTCGCTTCCCCCTGCTGATTGTCGAGCAGGTAACCGCTGTCGTTGGCCACGTCCGCATCGTCCCGCTCGCTGATGTCCAGGTCCAGCCAGGCCACGCCGGGCGATTCCGGCCGACGGGCGGAGCAACGCGCTCAACTGCCGCGGCGCCCGGCGCACTGATCTACCGCGAAGCGCGGTCTTCGCCTGCTGCGCTCGTCGTCCGACTTTGTCGATGTGCGGATGTTGCTGCAATGGGTTCCCGCCGGGTGCGGCCGTCCAATGTGTCCGGTTCAGGGAATCTGGTGCGGTTCACCGACCCGGGCGCAGGCGGAGCTCCTTTCGGGCGTGGCTTAGAGCCTGGTAAATAACGGGTTGAGCTCGGAGTCGAGGCCGGCGGTCATCGACTTGCGTCGCAGTGCTCGGCGTGGCGTGCTGACATCAGGAGGGGCCTTGCGGTAGGTGCACAGGTAACCACACCTGTCGTGCACGACCCCAAGGCCCCACATGAGTTTGTACCTGGTCGCCGGGCAGAACGCAGCCACCGACCCGGCCGATAGCCTCACGCATCTGCCCACCCGCCGGCCGCGGCGCTATCCGTCGGACACCAGCGACGCCGAGTGGGAGATCCTGGCGCCGTACGTGCCGGCCGGTGGACCGGCACCCGGACGGGGCGGCCGGCCGGTGACCTACCCACGCCGCGACATCGTCGACGCGATCCGCTACCTCGCCCACAACGGCTGCGTCTGGCGGGCCCTGCCGGCGGACTTCCCACCCTGGCCGCTGGTGCGCCACTACTTCACCGTCTGGACCCGCGACGAGACACTCAACCGCATCCACAACGCGTTGCGGGAGCAGGTCCGCCTGGTCGAGGGCCGCGCTGCGCAGCCGTCGGCGGCGTTGGTGGACTCCCAGTCCGTGCGCGGCGCCGACACGGTCGGCCGGCCCAGTCGCGGCTACGACGCCGGCAAGAAGATCAACGGGCGCAAGCGGCACATCGTCACTGACACCACCGGGCTGCTGCTGGCCGTGCTGGTCACCGGCGCCCACGTGCAGGACCGCGACGCCGGCCACCTGCTGATGTGGATCGTCCGGACGGTCTTTCCCACGATCCGCCTGGTGTGGGCCGACTCCGGCTACGCCGGCCACCTGGTCGACTGGGCCCGCGCCACGCTCGGGCTCACCGTGCAGATCGTGCGTAAGCTCGCCGGGCAGACCACCTTCGTCGTGCTGCCCCGCCGGTGGTGTGTCGAGCGCACGTTCTCCTGGATCAACCGGTGTCGCCGTACCGTCCGCGATTACGAACGCCTGCCACAGCATCACGCCGCGATGGTCCAATGGGCCATGATCATCGTCATGGCCCGGCGCCTGGCCCGCCACCAGGCCGCCGAGCGCCTCACACCGCAACCCACCCGCGCTCCCTGAACCCGTTATTTACCAGGCTCTAAGCTTTACTTTTAACCCTTCACCTGCGGTTTTTCGGTTCTCGGTGCGTCTACTGTGGACTTCTTCTCCCGACTGGGTAGCGGGTTCGGGGCGGCCTGGTGCTGCCTTTGGGGCGGCCTGGGCCGGCGATGGTGGATTTCGGTCTTCTGGCCGGAGTGCCCAGATGCCGGCGTAGTTGACGAAAACCTCGGCGGACCCGTCCGGGGGTGATCGGCCGTTGCGCGGCGATGGCCTTCTCCCAGGGACGTCGCAGGTCGAGGGTCAGTGTCCTTGCCAGGCGCAGTTGAGCGTGCGCGGCCAGGATCAGCCAGGTCCAGCGCTGACCTTGTTCGGGGGTACGGATCTGCGGGGCGGTCCAACCCAAGGTGCTCTTGAGCAGTCGGAAGGTG
>DASYJS010000053.1:0-10876 GCA_035996225.1 Mycobacterium sp.
TCAACCCGATGGGGTCCTCGCGGGGTTCCCCGTCGCGCCGCCACCTCTGCCGGGCCCGGTCACCTTCGACCAGCGCTGGAGTGACCTGACGTTCGTCCACTGGCCGGTACAACCCGACAGCGTCGCGGACATGTACCCACCCGGGACGCGTCCCGACGTTTTCGCCGACGGGATGACCTACGTGGCGTTGGTCCCGTTCGCCATGACGAGCACCAAAGTTGTTACCGCGCTGCCCCTTCCGTATTTCGGTCGTTTCCTGGAGACCAACGTCCGGCTGTACTCGATCGACGATGCCGGCAGGCACGGCGTCCTCTTCCGGTCCCTGGAAACGGCTCGCCTGGCCGTCGTGCCCGTCACCCGGATCGGCCTCGGCGTCCCCTACACCTGGGCGAAGATGCGGATGGCGCGGGATGGCGAGCACATCACGTATCAGAGCGTGCGCCGGTGGCCGCGCCGCGGCCTGTGCAGCCGGCTGACCATCGCCGTCGGCGACGCGGTGGAACCGACACCGCTGGAGGTCTGGCTCACTGCCCGCTGGGGCGCGCACACGCGAACGGCCGGCCGGACCTGGTGGGTGCCGAACGAGCACGAACCGTGGCCGTTGCGCGCGGCCGAAATACTCGAGCTGAGCGACGAACTGGTCGACGCCAGTGCCGTGCGGCCCGCCGGCGATCGACTGCGCGCCCTCTTTTCGCCGGGTGTACGAACCCGCTTCGGCCGCCCGTGCCTCGTGCACTGACGCGCCCGAGATCTCACGGGCAGGTGTAGCCACCGTCGATGACGACGTCGGAACCGGTCATATAGCTGGATGCCTCGCTGGCCAAGTAGAGGTAGAGGCCGGTGAGTTCCTCCGGGCGGCCGATGCGGCCCAGCGGAACTTTCGGCTCCCACTGCCGGTGATACTCCGCCATCGGTTCGACGAGCTCGGTGCGGATGTAGCCCGGGCTGACGCTGTTCACCCGGATGTTGTGCGGCGCGAGCTCCACGGCCATGGCCTTGGTCAGGTGAATGACCGCGGCCTTGGAGGCGCAGTAATGGCCCGCCTGTTGCGGGATGTTGATGATGTGGCCGGACATCGAGGCGGTGTTGATGATGGCCCCGCCACGGCCCTGTCTGACCATTGCCCGGGCGGCCGCCTGCGCGGTGAGGAATACGCCTGTCACATTGGTGTTTTGGATGTCTTGGAATTCCTCCGGCGACATTTCCAGCATCCCTTTCACAGTGATGATGCCGGCGTTGCAGACCGCGATGTCGATGCCACCCAACTCCGCGGTCACTTGGTCCACCATCCGGCTCACCTGATCGGGTTGGGTCACGTCACAACCGATCGGCATGACCGTGCCACCGGTCGAGGCGAGTTCTCCGGCGACCTTTTCCAAGACCTCGAAGTGCCGCGCCGCGATGGCCACTTGCGCGCCTGCTTGCAGGTATGCCTCGGCCACTTTTTTGCCGATGCCGCTGGACGCCCCAGTCACCAGAGCCGTCCTGCCGTGCAAATCAAACAAGTCCAAAACGCTCATGCGTTATCCCTACCAAGACGAGCCGCGGAAAACCGGAACACGTTCTAGTGTGTCCGCTATGGGCAACTTCAGCAGGGCCGAAATTGAGAAAGCCGTCGCGAACTACACAACCGTGGCGGAAGGGTGCAGCGCATCTGGCGACTGGCGGCCTTTTGCGGATTTATTCACTGAGGACGTTGTCTACATCGAACATCACTACGGCGTCTTTCACGGACGCGAGGCGGTGCGGGACTGGATCGTCGCCGTCATGGCTCCGTTTCCGCACATGCGCTTTCCCAGCGACTGGACTGCCTACGACGACGACAATGACGCCGTCGTCATCATGATCAAGAATCTGCTCGACCACCCGACCGACCCGAACGGGGAGCCGTTCTGGTTCCCGAATTGGACTCGCCTCGTCTACGCCGGTAACGGCCTGTTCTCCAGCGAGGAAGACATCTACAACCCGGACCGTGATGCGCCGGGTGTGGTGGGTGCGTGGCTGCAGGCCGGCGGTCAGCTGGCGTCCAACGAGATCCTGCAGCCCAACCCCAGCTAGGCCGACGAGAGGTTCGGCTGTCGTCTCCGTCGACGTGACCGGACCGCTGACAGCGCCTGCTCCCAGGCGATCATCGTCGTCGCCTTGAGGTTGGCCGGCTTGGCGCTATCCCTCGATAGCAGCGCGGTGGCGGCGGCTTTCGTGGTCGCTGACGCCTTCGACATGTGGCCCGAGTCGAACGGTGGTTGCGGGTCGTATTCGAGCGCGAGCTGGATCGCCTTGGCGCGGCCTTCGCCGCCGATCTCACCGGCCAGCCAGAACGCGAGGTCAAGTCCCGCGGACACCCCCGCGCTGGTGACGACGTTGTCCTGGCGCACGACGCGCTCGTCGGTGACCGGAATGGCGCCGAATCCCTTCAGCAGGGGTATCGCCAGCCAATGCGACGTCGCCCGCCGGCCCTCGAGCAGGCCGGCCGCGGCCAGGATCACCGAGCCCGAGCACACCGACGCCGTCCATCCAGCGGTTCGATGCGCCCCGCGCAGCCAGTCCAGCAACACCTCGTCACGTGCGTGCACCGGAGTCGACGGGCCGCCCGGCACCAGAATGACGTCGGGCGAAGGGGTTTCGGCGAGCGAATGCGTGGCGCCGATGACCAGCACACCGGAGTCCGCGGTGATCGGGCCGGTTTCATGCCAGACGAATCGCACCTCGGCGTCCGGCAAGTTACGCAGCACCTCATACGGGCCGATCATGTCCAGCGCGGTGAATCCGGGATAGGCCACGAATGCGATTTGAGTCATCGGTGCGGTCCTTTCTGCTTAGGGCCTCAATAATTAAGCGAAGGCCTTGCGGTACTGATCTGGAGAGACGCCGATGCGGCGAATGAAGTTGCGCCGCATGGTTTCCGCGGTACCGAACCCGCAGCGAGTCGCGATCGCGACAACGGTGTCGTCAGTCTCTTCCAACTGGCGGCGCGCGGCTTCGGTGCGGACACGTTCGACATAGTGGCCGGGCGCCTCGCCGACCTCGTCGCTGAACACGCGGGTGAAATGGCGTGGGCTCATCGTCGCCCGGCGGGCCAAATCGCCGATCCCGTGCGCGGCGCCCGGCTCGGCCTCGATGGCCTCCTGTACCTCGCGGATGCAGGTGCGTTTGGCTCGCGGCATCCACACCGGCGCCGCGAATTGGGTCTGCCCTCCAGGGCGGCGCAAATACAGCACCATCCAGCGGGCGACTGTCTGCGCGACCTCGGTTCCGTGGTCGTCCTCGACCAGCGACAGTGCGAGGTCGATCCCCGCGGTGACACCCGCGGCCGTCCATACCGTGTCGGAGCTGCGGATGAAGATCGGGTCGGGATCGACGTCGATGGCGGGGAACTCACTGGCGAGGCGCTCCGCGAAGGCCCAGTGCGTGGTCGCGCGGTGGCCGTCCAGCAGCCCCGCCTGGGCAGCGAGGAACGCGCCCGTGCAAACGGTGACGATGCGGCGGGCGCTGCCCGCGACGGCCTTGATCCAGGTCATCAGCTCCGCGTCGGACCGGGCGGCGTCGACGCCACCGCCTCCGGGCAACACGACAGTGTCGATCTCATCGTCCGGGTCTGGGAGCGGGGCGCTCACGAACGCGAGACCGGTCGCGGTGGTGATCGGCTGGCCGTCGACTGAGGCCACGGCGACGTCGTATCCACCGTTGGTCAGCAACGATGCGCCGGTGAAGACATCGTGCGGCCCGACCACATCGAGTGCCTGGACGCCCGGAAAGCCGACGATAACGACCTTGCGAACCATGAACTCAGTGTTCGCCGGACCGGGCGTGTCGTCTAGGCCTGGTACCCCACGAATTAGGACATCCGGACCTGACCCCGGGCCACTTGAACGGCCTTGGCAGACTGTGCCCATGGCACAGATAACCCTGCGTGGAAATGCGATCAACACTGTCGGCGAACTTCCCGCCGTCGGATCCAAAGCCCCAGCCTTCAATTTGACCGGCGTCGATCTGGGTGCGGTCAGCAGCGACCAGTTCAATGGTAAGTCCGTGCTGCTGAACATCTTTCCGTCCGTCGACACCCCGGTGTGCGCGACGAGCGTGCGGAAATTCAACGAGCGCGCCGCCGGAAGCGGCGCGTCGGTGGTGTGCGTGTCGAAGGATCTGCCGTTCGCGCAGAAGCGTTTCTGCGGCGCGGAGGGGATCGAGAACGTCACCACGGCGTCGGCGTTCCGTGACAACTTCGGCGAGGACTACGGCATCACGATCACCGACGGTCCGATGGCCGGGCTGCTTGGCCGGGCCGTCGTGGTGATTGGGGCCGATGGCAACGTTGCCTACGCGCAACTGGTACCCGAGATCGCCGAGGAGCCCGATTACGACGCAGCGCTGGCCGCGCTGGGCTGAGCTGAGCTTCGGCAGACCGGGCAGCGGTGACGCGTCAGGTGGGCGTCAGCGTAAACGGCAGCCAGTAGATCCCCGGGCCATCTCCGGGACATCCGGGTGCGCCGACGGCGAAAGTCCGCTCGCCACGGAAACTTCCGTCGCCGTTGGGCATCAGGAAGTCGGACCGCCGCGTGTCAACTGTGCTGCCGTCGTCGCAGTGGAAGGGGTAGTCCGAGCTTGATACCCACCTGTCGTTGACCCACTGGTAGTCGAACAGGACCGGCGCGTTGGGGTTGTCGGTGAGGTTGTCGACGAGCAACCAATGTGCGATACAGCCGGAGGCGTCGCAGGTGGTGGTGAAGTTGGCGGGTTGAATCGACGGTTCTGACGGTCGCGGTTGGCCATTGAACGTCTGCTTCGAATGATCGAGGAAGGTGTCGTACGCGCCGTTGAGCGGGACTGGCTGCGCCCAATCGGCGCCGGCTGCCGGTGCGGCGACGACAGTAGTGACGACCACGGCGGCCCATACGAGACGTCTAAGTGCCATCGGCGGTCACTTTAGCCCGATGCGGCGCCGGGTTGCCCGACAATGCCGGCATCCGTTTGCGGTGCCGGGCTTTCGCCGCTTCTGATCTGTGGCGTCGGTGCTGATGCGTGTTAGCCTGTCGATTCCCGTCGCGTTGGCCTCGGGCTCGGCAGACCCTAGGAGTGACCACGCGATGATGCGTATCGCCCAGGTTGCGGCGACGGCCGCGATCCTCGTGACGACCGTCCTGTCGGCTGGCTGCAGCAGCAAGTCAACCGTCAAATCCGATGGTGCAGCGCAGTCGGTGGTCGACGTGGTCTCCAAGCAGACCGGTTTCCATCCCACCGACGTGCACTGCCCCTCCGGCGTGGAGGCCAAAGTCGACGTGCAGTTCGACTGTCACTTCACCGGCCCGGAGGGCAAGGAGTACACCGCGAACATGAAGATCACCAAGGTCAACGGCAGCGAAGTCGATTTCGCCGTCAACAGCCATCCAAGCTAGGCCTGCCCGGGCCGGAACCGATCCGCAGTGGCGGCCAGCACCTCGCGACAACCGGTCCACGTTTGCTTGATGATCTCGGCGGCCGGCGGGATGTCATCGATCCGGCCGGCGACCTGACCGGTGTTGGCGACGCTGGCGTCCATGTCGCCCTCGAAGTAGAGCCGCTGAACGCGTTGCAGCGCGGCGCCGCCTTCCTCGAAAGAGGCTGACTTATCCAGCTTTTCGGCGGCCGGAGTCCGGATGACACGCATCATCCGCTTGCCGTCGAGGGGAAGCAGCACGGTGGCGGTTTCGTCGGCTTCCACGACCGCTTGTTTGAGGTTGCCGTGCACCGGCGAATCGGCCGAGGCCAGCAACCGGGTGCCCATCTGGACCGCCTCGGCGCCGAGCACAAATGCAGCGGCCATCGATCGGGCGTCGCAGATTCCTCCGGCAGCCACGATCGGGACGTCGACGTGAGCGGCCACCAACGGCAGCAGCACCATGGTCGACGCCCCGAATCGGTTCTTGAACCCGCCGCCCTCGACCCCCTCCACCACCAGCCCGTCCACTCCGGCGTCGACAGCCTTTTTCGCCGCGGCCAGGGTGCCCACTACGTGAAACACGGTGATCCCGGCATCGTGGAGGCGATCGGTAAACAGCGAAGGGCTCCCGGCGGAGGTGGTCACGAAGCGAATGCCGTTGGCGACGAGCAGGTCTATGACCGTCGGGTCACGGTTGAACAGCAGTGCGATGTTCGCGCCCACCGAACCGCTGGTCAGATCGCGCACTCGTTGCAGGTCGGCTCGCCCCTGATCGGAGGTGGTCTCGATGATCCCCAATGCGCCGGCGTTGGACACCGCCGCGGCGAGCTGAGCGCCGGCGATGTAGGTCATCGGCGCCTGGATGATCGGGATGTCGATCTGGGCGAGTTGGCAAACCCGATTGGGTGCGCGGCCACCGCGGCCGTCAGTCATCGGTCGCGCAGTCATCGGTCGCGCGGATCGATGAGGTCACGGAAACTTTCCGCCGAGACGACGGATGCACCCAGGCTCCGCACCCGGTTGGTCAGCGCCCGGTCGGACGTCACGACCCGGATCTCGTCCGGCCTTCTGTCGGCTTGAACCCGTCGGACGATCTCGTCGTCCGCCGAGTTCGCGGCCGCTTTGGGCGCGTGCGCGATCTCGATCACCGTCGACGTGATGGCGGTCGACGGCGGCCGCTCAAATACCACCGTCACGGTGTCTCCTTGCGCTGAGGCCCATCTGTCCAACCTGTCTACCAACGTGACCATGGCACCGCCGCGATCCTTCCACCAACCGTCCGGGCGACAGCCGATGACGTTCATACCGTCGACGATCCACCGCATTGGCCCACAGTAAGGCCGACGGCGTCGCCAGTTCGCGCCGGGCGGCTCCGGAGTATCAAACCCCCTGTACGACAATGCCTTTCACCATATCAACGCGAGGCAGAATACGACCAGCACGGTCAGCGTCAGCAACTGAGGCCAGGGACGCCAGGGGCGTCCTGGATCGCGTAGGACATTTCCTTGAGTGGGTCTCCCGCCCGGAATTGCGAATGACTCGCGAATCTAGTGCTCAGCGCGTCTGACCGATTGGTACGGTCACCGGTATCAGTGTCCTCGCTGATGCTGTCGCAACTGATCGATGATGGGAACGCCGATGACGTCGTTAGCCGACACGAGCGACCGGGTGATCTCGCTGGCTCGCGGCATGCGGGACCTCGTGCAGGCGCAAGCCGCGGAATCCGAACGGATCCGCACGCTTTCCACGCCGATCGTGGATGAGATGTGGGCCAGCGGACTGATGTCGTCGTTCAACCCCGCGGCGGCCGGCGGCGTCGAGCCGTCCTTTACCGAGATGATTGAGACATGGATCGAAATGGCATGGCAGGACGGTTCATTCGGATGGGTCGGCATCGCTAACCTGCCGTCGTCGTTCGCGGCGGCGACCTATCTGCCCGACGAGGGTTTCGCCGAGGTGTTCACCGCGCACGACAACCGCGTGACCATGGGTGGCCAGTTCTTTCCCAACGGCCAGGGGATAGCCGTCGATGGCGGTTACTTGCTGAATGGATCGTGGAGCTTCGGTTCCGGCATCGGCCACTCCGAATACGTCGCGGCTGGATTCCTGCCGTTGGACAACGGCGAGATGCGCTGGATCAGCGAAGGCCTGCCCGAGATGCAGGTGGCGGTGCTGCCGCGGGACCAGATCAGCTTCAACGACGGGTGGCATGTCCAGGGACTGAAGGGAACCGGTTCCTACGACTACAGCGTCACCGACGTGTTTGTCCCGCAGCGCCGCACCTTCGAACTGTTCGCCCGCCAGCCACATCGCGGGACGTCGCCGGCCACCCGGATGGGGCTGATGCCTGTGACCGCCGCCGGTCACGCATCGTGGGCGTTGGGTGTGGCCAAGAGCATGCTCGACGACGTTCAAGAGCTGGCCGCCACCAAATTCCGGATGAGCGACATGGCGTCATTGGCCAGTCGCCCCACCTTCCAAAAGGGACTCGCGCACCATCGCGCGGCCTGGCGCGCCGCACGTCTTCTGGTGCTCGACGCCTTCACCACCGCCGAGGCCGCCGTGGCCGCGGGCGAAGATCTCACTCCAGGCTTGCGCGCGGATATGCGGGTGGCCGCCGTCTATGCCACCGACACGGCCCGGGGCTGCGCCGAATGGGCTCACCTGGTCGCGGGGACCAGCGCGATCCGCGAGGGCACTCGTCTCGAGCGCGCCTTCCGCGACATCTACACCGGAACCCAACACGCCTTTATCAGCGAGAAAGTGGCCATCGACGCCGCACAGATATGGCTGGGCATCATCGAAGATCAGCCGGGGCTGTAAACCGCCGCCGCGCAGGTTCTCTTAGAGCAGGTGCTCACCCGGTCGCTGGTCGTCGGAATCCTTCGGATCACCGTCGGTGCCGTCCGAAGTGAGCGAGGACGCCAGCGCCGGCCCGGCCGCGCCGGCCGCGCCGCCCGTTGACGCGCCGCCCTGGCCGACCGAACCGAGCGAGGAACCGAGCGAGCTGATCGTGCTCAGCGGGGCACTGCCGGCGCTGAGCACAGTTGACGCGGCGTTGGTGAATCCGGAGAGCCCGGCCGCGCCTGTCGGGGGCGACGGGGTCGGCGCTACGGCTCCTCCGACCAGATTGGCCATCGCCGGCGTGCGGGCCGGCGTCCCCGCTGCGCCGGGCACCGCTTCTGCACGCAGCAGCCCCGCACCCGTGGCTGGGCCCAGCGGTTTCGCCCACGGGCTGGACACCGGGGCGGCGGCGCTGCCGAATTCGACAGCGCTGCTCCGCATCGCGTTGACCTCCAAGGTGCCGGCGGCGGTCACGTCGGCCTGCGTGTACATGCGGGTGATGTTCACCAGCGCCGCGCCCGTCCGCGAAATCTCTTGGTGTGCAGCGACATGGGCGCCCAGCATCTTGCTGGCCTCGGCGGCAAACGCCATTGCCGCCTGCATCGAGATCTCCTCGGCGCCCGCGGGCACCAACGCGGTCACCGACGGTGCCGCGGCGGTCTCGGCAGCGATGGCCCGGGCACCCATTTCCGTCAATTGCCCACCGATGACGGCAACGGCTGGATCGTGCGACATGGATGTCATGTGCGTCCTAGGTCTAGCTCTGGGCGGGATGCATCGATTCTACCGAGGCGCCCGGCAGCCAGGAGCACAAATCTCGGCCGCCCAGCGATCGGGTATCCGATCACAGATATGTCAACAGCCGATCGGCGAATTCTTCGGGATGTTCTCGGTGCATGAAATGTCCGCCGGGGACCTCTTCGACGACATACTCACCCTCGAACATTCCGGCGGCGCCCCGATAGTCCGACGGCTCGGCGACTGGATCCTGCAGTCCGGCAAAGGCGACCGTTGGCACCTTGATCCGCGTCTTCAGTGACGCACTCGGTATGGGGGAGAGCTTGCGGTAGTAGCCGAACGCCGCGTTCAGGCTTGCCGGATTCGCGAAGCTCGCGCGCACGGCGTCGAACTCCGCCGGATCCGGGTTCCACGCCGGGGACCATCGCCGGCAGATGGCGGGGAGCGCCGCGAAGTCGTTGCGCGCGAAGCGGTTCGCCGCCCCGGGCAGCTTGTACGCCACGAAATGGCGGACGCCCCAAGCCTTCCGCGGCGTCGGTTTGAGCGCCGCCGGGTGCGGAATGCCAATGACGAATAGCTTTTTCACTAGATCCGGGCCGAGTGCGGCCGCACCGTATGCAGCTGAAGCGCCAAAATCGTGGCCGATCACGATGGCGTCGCGCGCCCCGAGGGCGTCGATCAACGCCAGCGGATCGCGCGCCAAGGTCTCTTGGTCCGGGTCGCGATCTGGGATCCCACTGGGGTCATACCCCCGCATATACGGACTCACCGCACGGTAGCCTTTGGCGGCGATTCGCGGCCGCAGGTCGTCCCAGGAATGCGCGGTGTCGGGAAACCCGTGCAGCATCAGCACGAGCGGCCCCGATCCCTCCTCGAGATAGGCGAATCTGAGCCCGTTCGCGTCGACGAAATGCACCGAATCAGCCATGGCTTGCTGGACGTTACGCCGATCGTCGCGGTGCGGCGAGCCTTTAGTCACGCCGTTGCGTCGTGCTCCGCGGGGTAGGCGTGGATCAACGCGGTGCTGAGTTTGGGCACGGCATGGGTGAGTTCGTGTTCGGCTTCGTGCGCAATGCGGTGCGCCTGGACGAGATTGAGCGTCGGGTCGACGTCGAGTTCGGCGTCGGCGTGCAGACGATGGCCGATCCATCGCATTCGCACGCTGCGCACGGCCCGCACCCCCGGCCGGGCCGCCAATGTCTGTTCCGCGGTGTCGACCAGCGCTGGGTCCACTCCGTCGAGCAAACGGCGGAAGACGTCGCGCACCGCGGATCGCAGCACGGCCAGAATCGCCACCGTGATGACCAGCCCGATGATGGGGTCGGCCAGTGGAAACCCAAGCGCGACACCGCCGGCCGAGAACAGCACCGCCAAGGAGGTGAATCCGTCGGTGCGAGCGTGCACACCGTCGGCGACCAGGGCCGCCGAGCCGACGCGGCGACCGGTCCGGATGCGATAGAGCGCCACCCATTCGTTGCCGATGAAGCCGATCAGGCCGGCCGCGGCAACCCAGCCCACGTGGTCAATCGGCTCGGGGTGGATCAGTCGCATGACGGCTTGGTATCCGGCGACGATCGCCGACAAAGCGATCATGGCGACCACGAACAGGCCGGCCAAGTCCTCAACGCGGCCGAAGCCGTAGGTATACCGGCGCGTGGCCGCCTTGGTGGCCAACGCGAACGCGATCCACAACGGCACCGCGGTCAGGGCGTCGGAGAAGTTGTGGATGGTATCGGCGGCTAACGCCACGGAGCCCGAGACGATCACGACGACGATCTGAGCGGCCGCGGTCAACCCCAGGACCGCCAGGCTGACCTTGACCGCGCGGATCCCGGCGGCGCTGGATTCCAGGGCATCGTCGATGCTGTCCGCGGCATC
>DASYJS010000054.1:0-21603 GCA_035996225.1 Mycobacterium sp.
ACGTGGTAGTGACTCACAAGGAGGTTTGGCATATGACCACTCACATGGCCCAAGCGGCTGACGCACCCGATGTACCGGTCTGGCGGGATAAGAAGCGTCGGCTATGGCTCATGGGATTGATCGCCCCCACGGCGCTGTTCGTGATGCTGCCGCTGACTTGGGGGATGAACCAGCTCGGCTGGCACGCGGCCGCGCAGCTGCCGTTGTGGATCGGGCCGATCCTGCTTTACGTCCTGCTGCCGCTGCTGGACCTGGGCTTTGGGCCGGACGGGCAGAACCCGCCCGACGAGGTGATGGAACAGCTGGAGAACGACAAGTACTACCGGTACTGCACCTACGTCTACATCCCGTTCCAGTACCTCAGCGTGGTTCTCGGCGCCTACTTGTTCACCGCCTCGAACCTGCACTGGCTCGGCTTTGACGGTGGGTTGGGCTGGGCGGGAAAGCTCGGCGTGGCGCTGTCGGTCGGCGTCCTGGGCGGCGTCGGTATCAACACCGCGCACGAGATGGGGCACAAGAAGGAATCCCTTGAGCGCTGGCTGTCCAAGATCACCCTGGCCCAGACCTGCTACGGCCACTTCTTCATCGAGCACAACCGCGGCCACCACGTGCGGGTCGCGACCGCGGAGGACCCGGCGTCGTCCCGCTTCGGCGAGACGTTCTGGGAATTCTTGCCGCGCAGCGTCTTTGGCAGCCTGCGCTCATCGTTGCGGCTGGAAGCGCAACGGATACGGCGTCAGGGCGCCAGCCCGTGGCACCCCAAGACGTACCTGTCCAACGACGTGCTCAACGCCTGGCTGATGTCGGTCGTGCTGTGGGGCGGGCTGATCGCGATCTTCGGTCCGAGCCTGATCCCGTTCGTGGTCATCCAGGCCATCTTCGGCTTCAGCCTGCTGGAAGCGGTCAACTATCTCGAGCACTACGGGCTGCTGCGGCAACTCAACGCCAACGGCCGCTACGAGCGCTGCACGCCGGTGCACAGCTGGAACTCCGACCACATCGTCACCAACCTGTTCCTGTATCACCTGCAGCGGCACAGCGATCACCACGCCAACCCCACCCGCCGGTACCAGACGCTGCGCAGCATGGACGGGGCTCCCAACCTGCCCAGCGGGTACGCGTCGATGATCTCGCTGACCTACTTTCCGCCCCTGTGGCGCAAGGTGATGGACCATCGGGTGCTGGCGCACTACGACGGCGACATCACCAAGATCAACCTGCAGCCGCGCCTGCGCGAAAAGCTGCTGGCCACCCACGGGGCCGCCAAATGACCGCGACATATCAGTGCCCGGTCTGCGACTACGTTTACGACGAGGCCAAAGGCGATGTCCGAGAAGGCCTTCCGGCCGGCACGCGGTGGGAGGACGTTCCCGATGACTGGTGCTGCCCGGACTGCGCGGTACGCGAGAAGGCTGATTTCGAAAAGACAGGAGCAAGCGTATGAGTAACTACAAACTGTTCCAGTGCATCCAGTGCGGATTCGAGTACGACGAGGCGCTGGGCTGGCCGGAAGACGGTATCGAGCCCGGTACCCGCTGGGACGACATCCCCGACGACTGGAGCTGCCCGGACTGCGGCGCGGCAAAATCCGACTTCGAGATGGTAGAGGTAGCGCGTTCGTGAGCAGCGCCAAAGGCGCTCCAAAAACAGCTATTGTCGCGCCTGTGGAGCGGATTCCTTACGCCGAGGCGTCGCGAGCTCTGCTGCGCGACTCGGTGCTGGACGCGATGCGCGACCTCCTGCTCACCCGGGACTGGTCCGCCATCACGCTGTCCGACGTGGCCCGCGTGGCAGGCATCAGTCGGCAGACCATCTACAACGAATTCGGCTCACGGCAGGGCCTGGCGCAGGGTTACGCCCTGCGCTTGGCCGATCGCCTGGTGGATGCCATCCACGCCGCGTTGGACGCCAATGTCGGCAACATCTACGAAGCCTTCCTGGCGGGCTTCCGATCGTTTTTCGCCGAGTCGGCCTCGGACCCGCTGGTGATCTCGCTGCTCAGCGGTGTCGCCAAGCCCGATCTGCTGCAGCTCATCACCACCGACAGCGCGCCCATCATCACCCGGGCCTCGGCCCGGCTGAGCTTGGCACTGACCCAGACCTGGGTCGCCACCAGCGACGAGGACGCCGGCGTGCTGGCGCGCGCCATCGTGCGGCTGGCGTTGAGTTACGTATCGATGCCACCCGAGGCCGATCACGACGTCGCGCGCGATCTCGCGCGGTTGATGACGCCCTTCGCCGAGCGTCACGGGGTCGTCAACGTCCCCTAGCCCGGAGGGCTCTGCGGCGCCGACTACAGTGGCGGAAGAGCGTACCCAAGCTAACTAAAGCTGAGTGGCCCGCTCAAACACTTTGAGCCCCCTGAGCCGCAGAAGGATGACACACGCCATGACCACGACCGAAAAGACGCTGACGCCCGACGTTGTTAACGGCATCGACTTCAAGATCGCCGACCTGTCGCTGGCGGAATTCGGCCGCAAGGAACTCGACCTGGCCGAGTACGAAATGCCCGGCTTGATGTCGCTGCGCCGCGAATACGCCGACGTGCAACCGCTGAAGGGGGCCCGCATTTCGGGCTCGCTGCACATGACCGTGCAGACTGCGGTGCTGATCGAGACCCTGACCTCGCTGGGGGCCGAAGTCCGCTGGGCGTCGTGCAACATCTTCTCCACCCAGGACCACGCGGCGGCGGCGGTCGTCGTCGGCCCGCACGGCACACCGGAGAAGCCCGAGGGCGTCCCGGTGTTCGCCTGGAAGGGCGAGTCGCTCGAGGAGTACTGGTGGGCGGCCGAGCAGATGCTGACGTGGCCGGATAATGAAGCCGGGCCCGCTCCTGCAAATATGATCCTGGACGACGGCGGCGACGCCACCATGATGGTGCTGCGCGGCAGTCAGTACGAAAAGGCCGGCGTGGTGCCGCCCGCCGAGGACGACGACTCCGCGGAGTGGAAAGTCTTCCTGGGCGTGCTGCGAAAGCGCTTCGAAACCGACCGGGAGAAGTGGACCAAAATCGCCGCGTCGGTCAAGGGTGTCACCGAGGAGACCACCACCGGCGTGCTGCGGCTCTACCAGTTCGCCGCGGCCGGCGACCTGGCCTTCCCGGCGATCAACGTCAACGACTCGGTCACCAAGTCCAAGTTCGACAACAAGTACGGCACGCGGCACTCGCTGATCGACGGCATCAACCGCGGTACCGACGCGTTGATCGGCGGCAAGAAGGTCCTCATCTGCGGCTACGGTGACGTCGGTAAGGGCTGCGCGGAGGCGGTGAAGGGCCAGGGGGCACGGGTCGTCGTCACCGAGATCGACCCGATCAACGCGCTCCAGGCGCTGATGGAGGGCTTCGACGTGGTGACGGTCGAGCAGGCCATCGGCGACGCGGACATCGTGGTGACCTCGACCGGCAACAAGGACATCATTTCGCTGGACCACATGAAGGCGATGAAGGACCACGCGATCCTCGGCAACATCGGCCACTTCGACAACGAGATCGACATAGCGGCGCTGGAGCGCTCCGGCGCGACGCGGCTGAACATCAAGCCGCAGGTCGATCTGTGGACCTT
This sequence comes from Mycobacterium sp., assembly GCA_035996225.1. Taxonomy (GTDB): domain Bacteria; phylum Actinomycetota; class Actinomycetes; order Mycobacteriales; family Mycobacteriaceae; genus Mycobacterium. The sequence goes on from DASYJS010000054.1 coordinate 3,564, forward strand.
CGGCGACAGCGGCAAGTCGATCATCGTGCTCTCCGAGGGCCGGCTGCTGAACCTGGGCAACGCCACCGGGCACCCGTCGTTCGTGATGAGCAACAGCTTCGCGAACCAGACGATCGCCCAGATCGAACTGTGGACCAAGAACGACGAGTACGACAACGAGGTGTACCGGCTGCCCAAGCACCTGGACGAGAAAGTAGCCCGGATCCACGTCGAGGCGCTGGGCGGCACGCTCACCAAGCTGACCAAGGAGCAGGCCGAATACCTTGGCATCGACGTCGAGGGCCCCTACAAGCCGGACCACTACCGCTACTGATCGACACCTTCGCGGCGCGGGCTCGATAGGCTCGCGCCGTGCTGATCGCGATCGAAGGCGTCGACGGCGCCGGCAAGCGCACCCTCTCGGAGGGCCTGCGGGCGGCGTTCTTGGCTGCCGGGAAGTCGGTGGCCACGCTGGCCTTCCCGCGTTACGGGCAGTCGGTGACCGCCGATATCGCGGCCGAGGCGCTGCACGGCGAGCACGGGGATCTCGCGTCGTCGGTGTATGCGATGGCGATGCTCTTCGCGCTCGACCGCGCCGGCGCGATCGAGGACATCGCAGCCCTGCGCCGCGACCATGACGTGCTGATTCTCGATCGCTACGTCGCGTCCAACGCGGCCTATAGCGCCGCCCGCCTGCACCAGGACGCGGCAGGAGACGCCGCCGCCTGGGTGCATGCGCTGGAATACCAGCGGCTCGGGCTGCCCGCGCCCGACTGGCAGGTGCTGCTGGGGGTGCCCGCCGAGCTCGCCGAAGAGCGGGCCCGACGCCGGGCCGCGTCCGATCCGGGCCGTCCACGCGACAGCTACGAACGCGACGGCGGGCTTCAGCAGCGCACCGGTGCGGTGTATGCGGAGCTGTCCGACGTGGGCTGGGGAGGGCGATGGCTGGTCGTCGATGCGGACGTCGATCCGGGGCGTCTGGTCGCCGATTTGACCCTCGATTAGCACAAATTTGTCACGATTTGGCTGCATCGAATAAGAAACGCCCGTGTGGTGCGCCAGTTTTGTCCCGATCTGGTGACACCATGGAGTCCATGAGGCAAAGGATTTTGGTCGTGGACGACGACGCGTCGCTCGCGGAGATGCTGACCATCGTTCTTCGTGGGGAGGGCTTTGACACTGCGGTCATCGGTGACGGTACGCAGGCTCTGACCGCGGTGCGCGAGCTGCGGCCCGATCTGGTGCTGCTGGACCTGATGCTGCCCGGCATGAACGGCATCGACGTGTGCCGGGTGCTGCGCTCCGATTCGGGCGTTCCGATTGTGATGCTGACTGCCAAGACCGACACCGTGGATGTGGTGCTGGGCCTGGAGTCGGGTGCCGACGACTACATCATGAAGCCGTTCAAGCCGAAGGAGCTAATCGCCCGGGTGCGGGCGCGGCTGCGGCGCAACGACGACGAGCCCGCCGAGATGCTGTCGATCGCCGACGTGGAGATCGACGTGCCGGCGCACAAGGTCACCCGCAACGGCGAACAGATCTCCCTTACGCCGCTGGAATTCGACCTGTTGGTCGCGTTGGCGCGTAAACCCCGCCAGGTGTTTACTCGTGATGTGCTGCTCGAACAGGTGTGGGGATATCGGCACCCGGCGGACACCCGCCTGGTGAACGTGCACGTCCAGCGCCTGCGCGCCAAGGTCGAGAAAGACCCTGAGAACCCGACCGTGGTTCTGACCGTTCGAGGAGTGGGATACAAGGCCGGACCTCCGTGATCTGGGGCTCGCGGCGACGTATTCACGGTCACCGTTGGGGTCGCACTGGCCCCATGACGCGGGGCATGAGTGCGTTGAGTCGAGCCCTAGGCATTGCCTGGCGCCGTTCGTTGCAGCTGCGAGTCGTGGCGCTCACTCTCGGATTATCGTTGGCAGTGATTCTGGCGCTCGGCTTCGTGCTGACCAGCCAGGTCACCAATCGGGTGCTTGACGTCAAGGTCAAGGCGGGCATCGAGCAGATCGAACGGGCGCGCACCACCGTCGGCGGGGTCGTCAACGGTGAGGAGACCCGCTCGCTGGACAGCAGCCTGCAGCTGGCCCGCAACACGCTGACCTCGAAAACCGATCCGTCTTCGGGCCCGGGTCTCGCCGGTGTGTTTGACGCGGTGCTGATGGTGCCGGGCGACGGCCCGCGCGCCGCGACCGCGGCTGGACCGGTCGATCAGGTGCCCGCCGCGCTGCGGGGCTTCGTCAAGGCCGGGCAGGCGGCCTACCAATACGGCACCGTCCACACCGAAGGCTTTTCGGGGCCGGCGCTGATCGTCGGTACGCCGGCGTCCTCGCAGGTCGCCAACCTGGAGCTGTACCTGATCTTCCCGCTGGCGAGCGAGCAAGCCACGATCACGCTGGTGCGCGGCACGATGATCACGGGCGGGGCGGTGCTGCTGGTGCTGCTCGCCGGGATCGCCCTGCTGGTCTCCCGCCAAGTGGTGGTGCCGGTGCGGTCGGCGTCGCGGATCGCGGAACGCTTCGCCGAAGGGCATCTGTCCGAACGCATGCCGGTGCGCGGTGAAGACGACATGGCCCGGCTGGCGGTGTCGTTCAACGACATGGCCGAGAGCTTGTCGCGGCAGATCACCCAGCTCGAGGAGTTCGGCAACCTGCAGCGCAGGTTCACCTCCGACGTCAGCCACGAACTGCGCACGCCGCTGACCACCGTGCGGATGGCTGCCGACTTGATCTACGACCACAGTGAAGACCTCGACCCCACGCTGCGTCGATCCACCGAGCTGATGGTCAACGAGCTCGATCGCTTCGAGTCGCTGCTCAGCGACCTGCTGGAGATCTCCCGGCACGACGCCGGTGTGGCCGAGTTGTCGGTTGAGGCGACCGACCTGCGCACCACCGTGCAGAGCGCACTGGTCGACGTGGGTCACCTGGCCGAAGACGCCGGCATCGAGCTGCTGGTGGATACGCCGGCCGAAGAGGTGATTGCCGAGGTCGACCCCCGGCGGGTGGAACGCATTCTGCGCAACCTGATCGCCAACGCCATCGACCACGCCGAGCACAAACCGGTGCAGATCCGGATGGGTGTCGACGAAGATACGGTCGCCGTCACCGTCCGTGACTACGGCGTGGGGTTGCGGCCCGGCGAGGAGAAGCTGGTGTTCAGCCGGTTCTGGCGGTCGGACCCGTCACGCGTGCGCCGGTCCGGTGGCACCGGGCTGGGGCTGGCGATCAGCGTCGAGGATGCCCGACTGCACCAGGGCCGGCTGGAGGCATGGGGCGAGCCCGGTCAGGGCGCATGCTTCCGGCTCACGCTGCCCATGACACGTGGCCACAAGGTCACCACCAGCCCGTTGCCCATGAAACCAATCCCGCAGCCGGCACCTCAGGACGCAGCCGACGAACAACGCGGCAACGAGCGTCAGCGCCCGCGCGAGCACGCCGAGCGGAGCGGGTGATGCGGCGGTTGCTGAATTGCCCGGCTCGCCCCCTCGCCGCGCCGCGGCTGGGGGTGCCCCCACCTCGGGCCGTTTCGGCCCGCATCGTCGTCGGGCGGAAACTCGTCGCGCTGTTGGCGGTGCTACTCGCCGGCTGCGCGGGGGTGCCCAGTTCGTCGGCCCCGCAAGCCATCGGTACGGTCGAGCGACCCGCACCGTCGAATCTGCCCAAGCCGACCCCGGGCATGGATCCCGACGTGTTGCTGCGCGAATTCCTCAAGGCCACAGCCGATCCGGCCAACCGGCACCTGGCGGCGCGGCAGTTTCTCACTCAGTCGGCGTCGAACGCGTGGGACGACGCCGGTAGCGCACTGCTGATCGACCATGTGGTGTTCGTCGAAACCCGTGGCGCCGAACGGGTTTCGGCGACCATGCGAGCCGACATCCTGGGCTCGCTGTCCGACATCGGGGTATTTGAGACCGCCGAGGGTGTGCTGCCGGACCCGGGTCAGCTCGAGTTGGTCAAGACGTCCGGCGGCTGGCGAATCGACAAGCTGCCCAACGGAGTTTTCCTGGACTGGCAACAGTTTCAGGCAACCTACAAGCGCAACACGCTGTACTTCGCCGACCCGACCGGTAAGACGGTGGTGCCCGACCCACGGTATGTCGCGGTCGCCGATCACGATCAGTTGGCCACCGAACTCATGTCCAAGCTGGTGGCCGGGCCGCGGCCCGAGATGGGTCACACGGTCCGCAACCTCCTGGCCCCCCCGCTGCGGCTGCGCGGGCCGGTGACCCGGGCCGACGGTGGCAAGAATGGGATCGGGCGCGGTTACGGCGGCGCGCGCATCGATTTGCAGAAGCTCTCCACTACCGATCCGCACAGTAGGCAATTGCTTGCCGCACAGATCATTTGGACCCTGGCGAGAGCCGATATCCGGGGCCCGTATGTGATCACCGCCGACGGGGCGCCACTGGATGACAGGTTCGCCGACGGGTGGACCACCTCCGACGTCGCGGCCACCGACCCGGGTGTGGCGGACGGCGCCGGCGCGGGGCTGCATGCCCTCGTCAACGGATCACTGGTCGGCCTGGACGGACAGCGGGCGACTCCGGTGCCCGGCGCCTTCGGCCGGATGGGCGACCAGACTCTCGCCGCGCTGTCGCGCAGCGGGCGGCAGGTGGCGTCTATCGTGACGCTGCACCGCGGCGCCCCGGACATGGCCGAGTCACTGTGGATCGGTGATCTCGGTGGCGAGGCGGTTCAATCCGCCGACGGACACAGCCTGTCGCGTCCCAGCTGGTCGCTGGACGACGCGGTCTGGCTGGTGGTGGACGGCAACAACGTGCTGCGGGCCATACAGGAACCGGCATCCGGGCAACCCGCGCGCATCCCGGTGGATTCCGCTGCGGTGGCGAGCAAATTCCCGGGGCCGGTTACCGACCTGCAATTGTCCCGGGACGGCACGCGCGCCGCGATGGTAATCGGTGGCGAGGTCATTCTCGCCGGTGTCGAGCAGACGCAGGCGGGGCAGTATGCGCTGACCTACCCCCGGCGGCTGGGTTTCGGGCTGGGCAACACGGTGGTGTCCTTGTACTGGCGAACCGGCGACGACATGGTGGTCACTCGCAATGACCTCGCGCATCCGGTCTCGTACGTGAACCTCGACGGGGTGAACTCCGACGCACCGGCGCACGGTTTGCAGATTCCGCTGACCGCGATCGCGGCAAATCCGTCGACGGTCTACGTCGCGGCACCGCAAGGCGTGCTGCAGTATTCGGCGTCGGCGCCAGAAAGCCAGCAGACCTGGTCGGAGGTGCCGGGCCTTGTGCTGGGTGGTGCCGCTCCGGTGCTACCGGGGTAGATGCTAGTTCTTCGTCGCGATCTGTACGCCGACCTCGCCACCGCTCAGCGGGACCGGTTCGGCCGCGGGCTCTAATCCCGCTTCACGCTGCCATCCCGCGGTTTCGCGCGCGGTCCAGGTCCCGGAGCGGCTGGTCACCCCAAAGTACAGCTCGCTCAGTGCGGCGAATTGGCTTGTACCGTTGCCCGTTTCGGGCCGCATGGGTTCGATCACCGCGAATACGCCGTGCGGCCGCAGCGCCCGTCCCAACCGCCGGAACAGCAGGGCGTTCTCCGCTGCACTGAAGTGGTGTGCGAGGTTGCACAGCAGCACCACGTCGTAGGACTCGGCACCGAAATCATGGATCAGCGCGTCCGCTTCGAGGTGGACGACGCGAGCGCCCATCTTCTCGGTGGCCAATAGCGGCGCCGCGATCCTGACGGCCTCGGGCAAGTCCAGGACCACCGAACGCAAGCGGGAATGGCGCCGGCACAGCGCAACCGAGTAATGGCCGTGCGAGCCGCCGACATCGATCATGTCGGTGGCGCCGGGCGGCACCGGGATGGCCTGCGCGACTTCGTGCGCCGTGAGGCCGGCCAGCGCCCGCATGGCCCGCAGGTAATGCTCCCACTGCGGACCGGTCATGCGCTGGTGCAGTTCGAGGGGGATGCCGGTGCGGACATAGTCTTCGACGTGGGTCATCAGCTCCCATTCGTCGTATCCGAAGAGCACCGCGTCGACTATCGAGGTGGGGCTTGCCGTCAGCAGCCAGGTGCGCGCGGTGGGGGTCAACGCGTAGCGGCCATCGCGGAATAGCAGGTAGTCAGACCCGGCCAGGGCAACCAGCAGCTTCTGCGTTGCCACCACATCGGTTCCGCACCGGTCGGCGATTTCGGCGGGTGACGCAGCGCCGCGGCTCAACGATTCGAACACGCCGAGTTTCGTTGCTGCCATGATCGCGCGCGCAAGGCCGACGGCAAAGTGGGTTTCGAAGAATGGCAACGGTAGTTGTCGTGACGCCAGCGCCTTCCATTCGGCCGGGTCATCCGGAATCATACCTAGGTGCATGTCAGGTATGCCGTTCAATCATGTTGGCAAGCAATATGTTAGGCACGATCCAACGCTAAACGCTACGTGGGCCGCGACGGGTCGCCTAGCCGAATTGCGCAGCGGTCCGGACGGATCGCGCAAACCGGCTGTCGGCACGTGGCACACCAATGTCAGCGACGTTAGCTTGTGGGTGAGCAGGTACGGAAAGGGCATCCGTGCCTGGGGAGGAAGACGACCGAGTGACGGAATCACCGACAATGGACGGTTCGGATGCGCACGTCTGGGCAAAGACGAAGACGTTCGACGACTTCGCCCTGGTGTGCTGCGGCCGGCGCCACCTGAAACTGTTGACCGACCCCGACTCGTTTTCGCTGTCCCATCGGGTGGGTCGAATCGGTGCCGTGGCCTTGGCCGAATTCGCCGTCGGGTCCGAACTGTCCCTGGATGCCGGTGAGATGTGTGGCAGCTATCGAGTTGTTGTGCTGCGATCGGGATGCACCGAGGGCGTACACCGAGGTCTTTCTTTCGCCGGCGGCCCCGGTGTGGCCGCGGTCTTACCGCCTCAGGGTCGGTGCGCGGTCCGATGGACCGCCGGCAGCAGATTGATCTCCGTCAAGATCGACCGTTCCGCTGTCGACGATGCGCTCAGCGATGCACTCGGTTGGCAGGTGATGTCCCAGCCCGACTTCACACCCGTCATGCCACCCAATGCGGCGACGACCCGCACCTGGATCAACATGGCGGCACTGTTCAGGGACGAGGTCTTCCGGCCTGACAGCGTGCTGAATCAGCCGCTGGTCGGATTGCCATTCGTCGACAGCTTGGTACGTGGGTTCTTGCTTGCCGCCGATCACCCCCACCGCGACGCCCTTGTCCGAGACGTGGGGCTGATCGCGCCTCGAGCGATTCGTTCCGCGATCGAAATCATCGAAGAGGAGGCGCATTTGCCCTTGACGCTGACCTCGATCGCCACCCGCACTCACATCAGCGTCCGCACGCTCCAGCAAGGATTTCAGCGTCACCTGGATACCTCGCCGATGGCATATCTGCGTGAAGTCCGGCTGAGGCGGGCACACCAGGCGCTGCTGAGGTCTGATCCGTCGACAGTGACCGTTGCTTCGGTTGCGTACCGGTGGGGTTTCACCAATCTCGGCCGGTTCGCCGCCGCCCACTCCGCGCGCTACCGCGAGACGCCCACAGAGACGTTGCGCCGCAGGGCGGTTCAACGTTTCAGCACCGAAGGACGGGTCCACGTCAGAACCGTTCGGCGTTGACGGACCCCGGGCCTTGCCGGCCGGGATTTCGGCCTGGCGATCCCGAAAGGCAGGAGCGGTATCGTGGATTGGATGGGAGGTGCCACGGTGACGGTAGATAACCCGGGCTGGGTCGACGTACGATCATTGGACGACTTCGCCGAGGTGCGCAACAGCGGATCGGAGTCCTCGCCCCACTGGTGGCCTGACATTGGGCCGATCGGGGACACCGGTTCGCTTTCATTCACGCACCGGATGCGTAGCCTCGGTCCAATTACCGTTCTGGACATCGACTTTCACGACGAGGTATGGGTGAACGGCGGTGAGGATCGTCCCCACTATCATGTCACGGTGCCCGTCGGGACACCCTCTGCCGCGACGGATAACAGCCTTTCCCTCGTCACGAAACCGGGTCCGTTCGCGGTGTATCGACCGGAAGGCAACGCCAGCGCTTCCCGTTACGTCGGCCGCCTACTGGTGGTGATGATCGACCGGCACGCCGCCGAAGACGCACTTGCGGGAGTGCTGGGGCGCCCCATAACTTCCCAAATTGACTGCCAACCCATTATGGCCGGGACGGCCCAAGCCGTCCGCAGCTGGATCACCATGGTGACGCTGTTCGCCGAGGAGCTGTTCGCGCCCGGCAGCACTCTGCACCAGCCGATGGTCGGGACGCCGTTCGCCGATAGCGTGGTCCACGGCCTCCTGCTGGCCACCGACCACCCGTACCGCGCGGCCCTGGACGGCGAGGCGCGCGAGCCGGAGCCGCGCGCCATCCGAGCCGCGATCGACGTCATCGAGGCCGAAGCCGACCAGCCGTTGACGGTGTCGGCGCTGGCCGAGCGCAGCTACGTCAGCGTCCGGTCGTTACAGCAAGGGTTCCGCCATCACCTCGGCATCACGCCGATGGAGTATCTGCGTGAGGTCCGGCTGCGGCGAGCGCACCAGACGTTACTGGAGTCCGATCCATCGCGGGTCACCGTGGCCTCGGTTGCGTGCCGGTGGGGTTTCAGCAATCTCGGCAGGTTCGCGGCCGCCCACACCGCTCGCTATCAGGAGTCGCCGTCGGAGACGTTGCGCCGCAGTGCATAGCCGTTATTGACGGTCCCTGGGCACGCGGAACTCGTTGCGGCGCAGGGTCGCCGAAGGCGATTCCCCGTACCGCTGCGCGTGTGCAGCCGCGAATCGCCCCGGATTGGTGAAGCCCCAGCGGTAGGCGACCGAGGCCACGGTGAGCGACGAGGGGTCCGAGTCGAGCAGCATCTGGTGTGCCCGGCGCAGCCGCACCTGGCGTAGATACTCCATTGGTGAAATATCCAGATGGCTGCGAAAACCCTGCTGCAGCGAGCGGACGCTGAGGTGGGTGCGCGCCGCAAGCGCGGACACTGTCAGTGGCAGATGCGCTTCGGTCTCGATGATCTCGAGCGCGGCACGGATGGTGCGGGGTGCGGGCCGGGGCGCGTCAGCCGCGACGGCATCGCGATCGGGATGATCGGTGACCAGCAGGAATCCACGAATCAGGCTGTCGGCGAACGGCAATGCGACCAGCGGTTGATTGAACAGGCTGTCGGGACGCGAGATCTGCTGGTAGAGGAGCAACAGCATGCTGATCCAGGTGCGGCCCGCCGCTGTCGTGGTCGACATGAACGGTGCGAGGTCGACTTGCGACCTCACCTGCCGGCCCAGCGCGTCGCTCAACGCATCGTCGACGGCGCAGCGGTCAAGCTTCACCCCTAACATCCGGGTGCCCGCCGTCCACCGCGCCGCGGTGTGACCCTCGGGCTGGTACACGGCAACGGTGCCGCGCCCTGCTTGCTGGGAGGAACCCCGGTGCGTCGACTCGAAGCTTCCCGATTGCAGCACATTCACGCGATAGCCGCTGCATCGCTCACCGCAATCCAGCGATACGCCGGTCCTGACCATGAGCTGGGAGAGGGTGATCGGACCGACGCGACCCGCGCGCTGGCCGAGGGAAAACGAATCCGGGTTGCTGCGCAACGTGAGGTGGGGTTCTTGGCAGCACAGAATGGCGAAGTCGTCGAGCGTTTTCGCCGTCATCCAAGCGCTGCTATCCGATATGGCAGCTGTCCGTCGATTGGTCATCCGATGTCGAGGTTACGCCCGCCGTTAGCCGCGGTCACACCCAATACTCCGTGGGCTGCGCACTATGGCCAGAACTCTGCGTGCGGTGGCTCGGCGCTGCCCGCCAAGCTCGTTAGCGTTGGCCGCGTAATGACCCGAGCGACCGAATGTGACCGGTCGGGGCCGGCCCGCGGCAGGCGCTCGGCGCACCGCTGGGGACGGCCGACGAGGCCGACATGTTGGCCCATGTGGTCGGGGGGTGGCGGTCCGCGTATCCCATGGGCGAGCGGCCGGGATTGATCCCGGACGAACTGGCCGATCTGGACGCGGTGACCCAACGTTGGCGAGATGAAGCCGCCGGCGCCCAAGCCCTGGCCATCATGCGGCCCCTGGTTTGTGCCTGGGTACGGGTGTAGGCAGTTCCCTACGCAATCTGTCCAGCAGGAAGCGCGCGATGGCTACCCGTTATGCCCTGGCCTGCATAGCGTTAACCATGTGACAAGTCCCGCGGCGATCGCCCTTACGCCCATGGTGATGGCGGTGGCATTGTTGTGGTGGGAGACGACAAGTCCCATCGGGCTGACGTTCGACAAGAAGCGACACCACGAAAACGATTTGGGTGCAGTGGCGTTGGCCGCGACCGAAAGTATGGCCGCGATGCCGCGTCCGGAGCATGGCGATGTGCAACACGCCCTGATCGCATCCGGAATATTCGGCAGGACAAGTCCCGAGGTGGTCACCGCCTTGTCCAACGAGCTCAATCCCGCTCACTTCTCGCCCGGACTGGTTGTCGGCGCTCAAAGCGACTCCGAGGGACGCGTTTACGTGATCATGTCCGGAAAAGTCAAGGTTTCCTACCAGCGTCCCGACGGTGGTGAGATCATGCTGAAGATTCTGGGTCCATCAGAGATCTTCGGTGCCATCACCCTTTTCGACCCTGGCCCGCAAGACATGAGGATGACCACCCTCACCGATGTTTCGGCGGTACCGATCGCCCGCGATCAGCTCCTGACCTGGATGGTCGAACGCCCGGAAGTCTGCGATCAGGTGCTGCGTCTGTTCGCGCGGTGGGCGAAAGCGATGACGAACTCCCTGGTCGACTTCGCGTTGGCCGACGCGCAGAGCCGCATCGCGAGCCGGCTGTTGTTGCTGAAGAAGCGATTTGGCAAACAGGAAGGCGAGGTCGTGCGGGTGGTGCATGACCTCACGACGGACGACTTCTCTCATCTCGCCGGGGTCGATCCGGAGACGATCGGCGCGACGTTACGTGGATTCGAGGCTAACGGCTGGATCCGTCTGGAGGGCAAAAGCATTGTCATCGTCGACGGCCATGCCCTGAGTCAGGTACGGCAGATAAGTATCGGGGAGGTTTGTGGTGTTTGACCGATTTGCGTTGGGGGATTTGAGTGTTCGAGCGCTCGGTGCGCCCATGGCGGGCGGGCCGTCTACGCCGGCGTTGGCCGCCGCGGTATCCAACGGCGGTGGCCTGGGCTTTCTGGCAGCAGGCATGCTATCCGCCGAAGAGCTCGCCGACTCGATCCTTGCGGCGAGAAGGCTGACCTCGGGTGCGCTTGGGGTGAATCTGTTGGTGCCCCAGGCTCCGGTGGCCATCATCGAACAGCTCGGCGCGTTCGCGGCAGCACTCGAGGACGAGGCCGAACACTACGGAGTGGCGCTGGGTGAACCACACGATGACGACGACGAGTGGGCGGCGAAGCTCGACGTGGTGTGCGATCTGCGACCGGAAGCGGTGTCATTCACTTTCGGTTCGCCGAGCCAAGCGGAGTGCCGTCGACTCAGTGATGCCGGCATCTTGACCCTCGCCACGGTGACCACCGTCCGAGAAGCGGTGATAGCGGTCAGTTTTGGCGCGGACGCGGTAGTGGCACAGGGCCCCGACGCGGGTGGGCACCGGGCGACATTTGACCCGCTCGCCACGCCCGTCGACGATCCTCTCGATGATCTGGTGTCGGCCCTGGTCGCCTGTTTTGACTGTCCTGTCGTCGCGGCCGGGGGACTGGGGACTGCCGCTGCGGTGCGGCGAGTGCGCGATGCCGGTGCGTCTGCGGTGCAGCTCGGTACGGCGTTTCTGCTTGCCGACGAAGCCGGTACCAACCCGGTGCATCGCGCGGCATTGCGCGATCCCCAGTTCACCGAAACCGTGGTGACGCGGGCGTTCACCGGACGGTATGCGCGCGCGTTGCGGAATCGATTCATCGACAAGCACGACGCTCACGCGGTATTCGGATTTCCCCATGCTGCCATGATCACCGCGCCCCTCCAGGCGGCCGCGGTGAAGTTGGGTGACCCACACGGCGCCGGCATGTGGACGGGTGCGGCGTTCCGCAACGTGCGAACGGGTTCGGCCGCCGACATCGTGCGCGAGCTGGCGGGCTGATCGCCGCAGGAAGGCGCTGACCATGGAATTGGGTGACGAGAAAGTCGCGATCATCACCGGCGCATCACGCGGTATCGGTGCCGGCCTGGTTGAGGCATACCGCAAACATGGCTACCGGGTGGTCGCCACCTCACGCACCGTCGAAGAGTCGCCCCACCCCGAAGTAGTCAGCGTCACAGGCGATATCGCCGACCCCCGTACGGCCGAGCGGATCGTGGACGAGGCGCTGGCACGCTTCGGCCGGGTCGACACGCTGATCAACAACGCGGGTGTGTTCCTTCCCAAGCCTTTCACCCACTACACCTCCGACGATTACACGCTGGTGACCTCGGTGAACGTGATGGGCTTCTTCGGCGTCACGCAGCGCGCCGTCGCCCAAATGCTCGCTCAAGGCCACGGCGGTCACGTCATCAACATCACGGCCACATTGGCCGAGCAACCGCACGCCGCCATACCGTCGGCCTTGACGGCACTGACCAAAGGTGGCCTCACCGCCGTCACCAAATCGCTGGCCATCGAATACGCCGGCAATGGAATCCGTTTCAACGCGATATCTCCCGGCGTCATCGATACGCCTCTGCACGCCGGCATCGACGTCGCTACCGCTTACGCCGGGATGCATCCCCAGAATCGGATCGGCACCGTCAGCGACATCGTGCACGGTGCGCTGTATCTCGAGACGGCCTCCTTCGTCACCGGCGAGATCCTGCACGTCGACGGCGGCGTGAGCGCCGGCCACTGAATGATCGGAGCAGACGTGATTGTTCCTGCCGACAACGAATTCGACGTCGTGGTCGTGGGATTCGGTGCAGCCGGCGCGTGCGCGGCAATCGCGGCTGCCGAGAGTGGTGCCCGGGTGCTCGTCGTAGATCGGTCGGTCGGTGGAGGAGCCACGGCTCTGTCGGGCGGAGTGGTGTACTCAGGCGGGGGCACTCGCTATCAGCGGGCCGCCGGTTTCGACGACACACCGGAAAATATGTTCAATTATCTGCGGCAAGAGGTCGGCGGCGCGGTCGACGACGAGACGTTGCGCAGGTTTTGTGATGAGAGCGTGCATCGGCTTTCGTGGCTTGAGCGCCACGGCGCCCGGTTTGCCGCCTCGTCGTGTGACTACAAAATGTCCTATCCGACCGACGAGCACTATCTGTACTTCTCCGGCAACGAACGGGCCTACCCGTACTGCCGCAAGGCCGCACCGGCTCCGCGCGGACACCGGCAGGTCGCCAAGGGCATGGGCTCTGGTCGCGCCCTGTATCGGGCGCTGCGCCATTCGGCCGAGGCATTGGGCGTGCAGTTCCTGCCCTTGACTCGTGCCGAGGAACTGGTGATGGCAAATGGCCGGGTGGCAGGAGTGCGCGGTCGTACCGTCACTGATTGCAACCCGCTGTTGCTACAGCATTATTGGCGCACAACGCGTTTTCGGGACAAGCTGGTTAATTGGGCCCCTGCCGTCGCCCGTAGGTTTCCCACCGGCGCGGCCCGCTTGTGGCAGCGCACGAGCGAGCTGATGGTCCTGGCGCCGAGCGTGATACTGGCTGCCGGTGGATTTGCGTTCAACCGCGACATGTTGCTCCGCTATGCGCCGTCGTTCGCCGGCATATCGCCCCTCGGGACACAAGCCGACGACGGTAGCGGCATCATGCTGGGGACGGGGGTGGGCGCAGCGACCGGGTATCTGCACAGCGTGGCCGCCTGGCGGTTCCTGACCCCGCCCGCGGCGATGCTGGAGGGCATCGCCGTCGGTCTCAGCGGCGAACGCATTGCCAACGAAGACCTGTACGGTGCCACCCACGCCGACGTCATGGTGCGCAAGTTCGGCGGACGCGGATTTCTCGTCCTCGATTCGGTCATGTGGAAACGGGCATGCGCTCAGTTGGTGACCCAGGCCTCGCCGCTGCAAAGACTCCAGATGGCCGCGGTCTTCGCCGTCGGATTTCGTCGAGCAGCTACACTGCCTGAACTGGCTATGGCGCTTGGGATTTCGACGGCGGGCCTGGCAGCCACGGTGGCGGCCTACAACCACGCCGCTGATGCCGGCCGCGAGGACCCGGCGGGCAAGACACCGTCGATGTGCCGCCCGCTGAGACGTGGGCCGTACTACGGCCTCGACATCTCGGTTCGGCCCTCGCTGGCTTACTTCGTGCCGGGCATGACTTTGGGTGGTTTGCGGGTCGACGGGGCCAGCGGCCAGGTATTGAACGAGGCGGGATCTCCGATTCGCGGACTCTACGCCGCCGGCCGCACCGCGGTAGGCATCTGTGCGAACTCCTATGTCAGCGGACTGTCGCTGGCGGACTGCGTGTTCTCAGGCATCCGCGCCGGCGAACACGCTGCCACCAGCAGCGTCATCGGGATGTACGAATTGGGCAGGGGAACAACGGATGTCGACTAAGTCACGCATACCTAGCAATGTTATTTGAGATTTCGGTACCCAAATATGTGGTGTGGCTGTCGGTGACGCGGCGGTCATACCGCGCGACTGAAAAAACCATCATATGCGCGGCCCTGGTGTTGACCAGAAGACATTAGACATGAACTCGGGTGTCTGGCCGAAGACGAGCGGCTATGGCCCATCGTGCACGCACGAATGCCGCTGCATTCCAACGATATTCAGCGTATGCAGACCGGGCACACGTTCATCGCGAAATCGGTGGCGACTGTCGAGTTGCTATTGGCCGATTGGGTCGCCGCGACCGATGCCCGCACTTCGGAACTCGCCACCCAGTCACGTGCCACGGATCTACTCGTGGCCGAGATCAAGACACTCACGCAACTGGTCGGCGATCATCTCAGCGCGGAAGAGGAGCTGATCGTTCCGCTCATCAACGAGAACATCACCGATGCCCAGTGGCGCGCGGCGGCCGGCTATCACGCCCGTCTCGGGCTGTAGAAGACACCGGTAGTGAACAAGGGAATTTTGCGGAATGAATCCCGTCCCGACGGTGCCGGCAAGCTTCGCGTAGCGCGTGAAGGCCAACCAGGAGCAATAAATGTCACCCCAGCCGACGACACTGACACCGTGCTCGATTTGATCCTGCCGCTGGAATGCGGCGGCTGCGGGACGCCGTCGACCCGCTGGTGCGATGCATGCGCCATGGAACTCGTCATCAAGCCTGACGAACCGCACCTGTTCAGTCCGCGCGTCGACCCGCACGCACCGGTGTTCGCGCTCGGCCGCTACGCGGGTGCGCGTCGCCAGGCGATTCTCGCGATGAAGGAGCGCGGGCGCGCCGACCTCGTCACGCCGCTGGCCCAAACGCTGGCCGTCGGCGTACACCGACTGCTGGCCTGGGGCATCGTCGAGACCCCGTTGACGATCGTGCCCGCGCCGACACGACGGTGGGTGGCGCGCCGCCGCGGCGGCGATCCCGTCACCCGTGTGGCAACAGCCGCGGTTGCCCGGCATCCGGACGTCACCGTTCTTCCGGCGTTGCGGATGAAGGCGCTGACCCGCGACTCGGTGGGCCTTGGCACCGCCGAGCGTGAGCGCAACGTCGCGGACCGGGTGCTGCTGCGAGGCCGACCGCCGCACACCGAAGTCCTGCTCGTCGACGACATCGTCACCACCGGTGCGACGGCGCGCGAGTCGGTGCGGATCTTGTCCGCGGCTGGAGTGCGCGTGACCGCTGTGCTGGCGATCGCGGTCGCCTGAACCGGCGAATCTCGCCGCAAACCAGTGAAATTGCCAAGAAGACGTGAAGAACTCGCTACGGGTTCGTCAAATCGGTGGCACGGCGAGGCGAACACGAGCTAACGTCGGGGACAACCTTCAACAACTCTTCGGGGCTCACGGCCCCGACTCACGGGTAGCGATTTCCCAGGTTGAGACGCCAATTGCGGAGGGGGTGAGTATTCGACACCTTGCACCGGCGGGCTGCCTGCGGCCGCAACCGCGCTAACCCCGTCGGCGCTCATTCAATAGAGCCGGCACGCAGGGTGCGTGCGACGGAAAAAGAGAAACGAGTTGTCACGTATGTCAAGGCCAACCGCGGATTCCACTCAGCTTCTGGACCAACCACCCGCAGGAATCGACGCCCAAGAACCGACAACCACTGCCGAGGTCGTCTACAAGGGCCGCAACGTCGAGATTCCCGATCATTTCCGCACCTACGTCTCGCAGAAACTCGCCCGCTTGGAACGATTCGACAAGACCATCTACCTCTTCGACGTCGAACTCAAGCATGAACGCAACCGTCGCCAACGTAAGTCCTGTCAGCGCGTGGAGATCACCGCGCGGGGTCGCGGGCCGGTAGTCCGCGGTGAGGCTTGCGCCGACAGCTTCTATGCCGCACTCGAGTCCGCGGTGGTCCGGCTGGAGAGCCGGCTGCGCCGCGGCAAGGATCGCCGCAAAGTGCATTACGGCGAAAAGACCCCTGTTTCGCTGGCCGAGGCCACCGCTGTGGCCCCGCCGCCGGGAAAGGCCTTCAACAACGCATCCGCGGGGGCGCACCAACACGACACCGACGACGACGATCGAGACCATCAGCCGGGGCGGGTGGTGCGCACCAAAGACCACCAGGCCACGCCGATGTCGATCGACGACGCGCTCTACGAGATGGAACTCGTCGGACACGACTTCTTCTTGTTCTACGACAAGCAGACCGAGAGGCCGTCCGTGGTCTACCGCCGACACGCGTACGACTACGGGTTGATCAGGCTCTCCTGACCGTCGTCGATCAGCTGAACGCCGACGTTCGGCGGCTTCGCGAGCGAGTCACCTACGATGGGTGGCGCCTCATCGAAGAAGACTGACATCCAACAGGGGATATAGCTGTGCTGACGAAGCTGCTGCGCCTCGGTGAAGGTCGCATGGTCAAGCGCCTCAAGCGGGTGGCCGACTATGTCAACACCTTGTCCGACGACATCGAAAAACTCACCGACGCCGAGCTGCGGGCCAAGACTGACGAGTTCCGCAAGCGGCTCGAGGACGACGAAACCATCGATGACCTGCTGCCCGAGGCCTTTGCGGTGGCCCGCGAAGCCGCCTGGCGGGTGCTGGATCAGCGTCCGTTCGACGTGCAGGTGATGGGTGCCGCGGCCCTGCACCTTGGCAACGTCGCCGAGATGAAGACCGGTGAAGGTAAGACCCTGACCTGCGTGTTGCCCGCCTATCTCAACGCGCTGGCCGGCACGGGTGTGCACATCGTCACCGTCAACGACTACCTGGCCAAACGCGACAGCGAGTGGATGGGCCGGGTGCACCGCTTCCTCGGCCTGCAGGTCGGGGTGATCCTGGCCAACATGAACCCCGACGAACGTCGGGTGGCCTACAACGCCGACATCACCTACGGCACCAACAACGAGTTCGGCTTCGACTACCTGCGCGACAACATGGCGCACTCGCTGGACGACCTGGTGCAGCGCGGGCACAACTTCGCCATCGTCGACGAGGTCGACTCCATCCTGATCGACGAGGCCCGCACGCCGCTGATCATCTCCGGTCCCGCCGACGGTGCCTCCAACTGGTACACCGAATTCGCCCGGCTTGCCCCGCTCGAGGCGCTTGACGATCGACGCGAACTCGCCGTACCAGCGGGCGGAGTGCTCCGCGGGACCGGAGATGATCAACGGGGTACGGGCCTCGTCGATGAGGATCGAGTCGACCTCGTCGACGATGGCGAAGTTGTGCCCGCGCTGCACCAGTTCGGCGGCCGACCAGGCCATGTTGTCGCGCAGGTAGTCGAAGCCGAACTCGTTGTTCGTGCCGTAGGTGATGTCGCACTCGTACGCGGCGCGGTGCTCCGCGGCGGGCCGGTTGGGCAGGATCACCCCGACGGTCAGGCCGAGGAACACGTGGATCCGGCCGACCCACTCGGCGTCTCGCTGGGCGAGGTAGTCGTTGACCGTGATGATGTGCACGCCCTTGCCACTCAACGCGTTGAGGTAGGCCGGGAACACGCCGGTCAGGGTCTTGCCCTCACCGGTCTTCATCTCCGGGATGTTGCCGAAGTGCAGCGCGGCGCCGCCCATGATCTGGACGTCATAGGCCCGCTGGCCG
>DASYJS010000055.1:0-33827 GCA_035996225.1 Mycobacterium sp.
GAATTTTCCGGCCGGCGTATTCGGGCCCGTGTCGACCAGCCACAGCTCGGCCGGCGCCGAACCGCGCGGTGCCGGGTCCGGGCGCAGCCGGAAGTGTGGCCGCAGCGCCGCCAGAACGTCGTCGGCCGTCAGCGCGGCCTCCCGGCGCCAGTGGTGCCCGGCGTCCAGCGGCATCTGTTCGATGACGCGCAACTGATAGCCGTGCTCGAGGCAGAACCGCAGCAGCTCAACGACATCCTCGCGGCCGGCGGCGGGGTCCAGCACGGCGTTCACTTTGACCGGCGTCAGGCCTGCAGCCTGGGCGGCGGCCAGCCCGGCCACCACGTCGGCGAGCCGGTCGCGGCGCGTGATGGCCGCGAAGCGATCCCGGTTGACGCTGTCCAGCGAAATGTTGACCCGGTCCAGCCCTGCCGCGGCCAGTCCGGCAGCCCGCCGCGCAAGCCCGACAGCGTTGGTGGTCAACGAGATTTCCGGACGGGGCCGCAGTCCGGCCGCCGCCGCGACCACCTCTTCGAGGTGGCGGGACAGCAGCGGCTCACCACCGGTAAACCGCACGCTGGTGACACCGAGCCGGGCCACGGCGATATGCAGCAGCCTGGCCAGCTCGTCTGGCCGCAGTAGCTGCTGGCTGGGCAGCCAGTCCAGGCCTTCGGCCGGCATGCAGTAACTGCATCGCAGGTTGCAGCGATCGGTCAGCGACACGCGCAGATCGGTGGCGGCTCTGCCGTACGTGTCGAGCAACGGGCCATCGGTTGGCACTCCGGCGAGGAGGGCGGCGTCGCCGGCCTCACCCTTCGTCGGGGTCGGCACCGTCGGCACGCCCAGTGCGATCAGCGTCATGCGGGCACCCGTCCAAATGGAGGCGGCGAGTCGACCGGAACGATCTCCTTGCCCAGCGGCATCAGCGACACCGGGATCAGTTTGAGGTTGGCCAGCGCCAGCGGAATACCGATGATCGTGACCGCCATGGCGGCCGCGCTCACCAGATGACCGATCGCCAACCAGATGCCGAACAGCAGCACCCAGATCACATTTCCGATCACGGCGCCGGTGCCAGCGGTCGGCTTGTCGACAATCGTCCGGCCGAACGGCCATAACGCATAAGAGGCGATGCGCAGGGACGCGAACCCGAACGGGATCGTAATGATGAGCAAGAAGCTGATAAGCGCCGCAGCCAGGTATCCGACGGCCATCCAGAGGCCACCGAATACAAGCCAAATTATGTTCAGAACCAGGCGCATATCACCTCCAGGGGTACTGCCAGCGTAGCGAGTCACGAGGAAACGGGGGTGCTCGCCCGGCAACCACCCGAGTAGGATCTGAATCCGCATCGCGTCCTGCACAAGCGGGACGCTTCTTGCGTTGTCCATTCCTAGTAATCCGTCAGACAAGCAGGTGAGACCAGTGCCGACCGGCAAGGTTAAGTGGTACGACGCCGAAAAGGGGTTCGGCTTCCTGTCACAGGAAGAGGGCGAGGACGTCTATGTCCGCTCGTCGGCGTTGCCCGCGGGCGTCGAAGGCCTCAAGGCGGGGCAGCGGGTGGAATTTGGCTTGGCTTCTGGCCGGCGCGGACCACAGGCGTTGAGTCTCAAGCTGATCGATCCACCGCCCACCCTTGCCAAGACGCGCCGCGAGATACCTGTCGAGCACAAGCACGGCCCCGATGAGCTGCACGGCATGGTTGAGGACATGATCACGCTGCTGGAGAGCGCCGTGCAGCCCGAGTTGCGTAAAGGGCGTTACCCGGACCGCAAGGTGGCTCGTCGTGTCTCCGAGGTGGTCAAGGCGGTGGCCCGGGAGCTCGACGCCTAACTTCGTCGACGACGCGCGCCGCTGAGCGGCGGGAGTACCGCGTCGCACTTTGGGTACTCAGTCCTCGCGATAGTCGTGTAGCGAGGAGGCTGCGATGGCACAGCAGGCGCAGGTCACTGAGGAACAAGCGAGAGCTCTGGCGGAAGAGTCCCGCGAAAGTGGTTGGGATAAACCGTCCTTCGCCAAAGAGTTGTTTCTCGGTCATTTCCCGTTGGAACTGATACACCCGTTCCCTAAACCGTCCGACGTCGACGAGGCGCGCACCCGCGAGTTTCTCGGCAAGTTGCGGGAACTCCTGGACACCGTCGACGGCAGTGTCATCGAGCGTGATGCGCAGATTCCCGATGAATACGTCAAGGGGCTGGCCGAATTGGGTTGTTTCGGCATGAAGATTCCGTCCGAATACGGCGGGTTGGACATGTCGCAAGTTGCCTATAACCGGGCATTGATGATGATTTCGTCGGTTCACCCCAGTCTTGGTGCGCTGCTCTCGGCGCATCAGTCGATCGGGGTACCCGAGCCGCTGAAACTTGCCGGTAGCGCTGAGCAGAAGCGGAAGTTCCTGCCGCGGTGTGCTGCTGGGGCCATATCGGCTTTTCTGCTCACCGAGCCGGACGTGGGTTCCGACCCCGCGCGGCTGGCCTCGACGGCGACACCGGTCGAGGACGGGCAGGCCTACGAACTCGAGGGTGTGAAGTTGTGGACCACCAACGGCGTGGTCGCCGAACTGCTGGTGGTCATGGCCCGGGTACCCAAGAGCGACGGGCACCGCGGCGGGATCAGCGCATTTGTCGTGGAGGCCGATTCGCCCGGGATCACGGTGGAGCGACGCAACAAGTTCATGGGGCTACGCGGTATCGAGAATGGCGTGACTCGCCTACACAGCGTTCGCGTTCCGGTCGAGAACCTGATCGGCCGCGAAGGCGACGGGTTGAAGATCGCGCTCACCACACTCAACGCCGGACGGCTGTCGATTCCCGCGAACGCGACCGGGTCGTCAAAGTGGGCACTGAAGATCGCGCGTGAATGGTCCGGCGAGCGTGTGCAATGGGGCAAGCCGTTGGCCAAACATGAAGCGGTGGCGAACAAGATCTCGTTCATCGCCGCCACCAACTACGCACTGGACGCCGTGCTGGAACTGTCTGCGCAGATGGCCGACGAAGGCCGCAACGACATCCGCATCGAGGCGGCGCTGGCCAAATTGTGGTCCAGCGAAATGGCCTGCGTCATCGCCGATGACCTCTTGCAGATCCGGGGTGGCCGTGGCTATGAGACCGCGGAATCCCTGGCCGCCCGCGGCGAGCGCGCGGTACCGGCCGAGCAGGCGCTGCGCGATCTGCGGATCAACCGCATCTTCGAGGGATCGAGCGAGATCATGAGGCTGCTCATTGCCCGAGAAGCCGTCGATGCCCACTTGAGTGCTGCCGGTGACCTCGCGAAACCTGACACGGGGTTGCGCGAGAAGGCGGCCGCGGCGGTCGGCGCGAGCGGGTTTTATGCAAAATGGTTGCCCCAGCTGGTTTTTGGTGGAGGGCAGCGACCGAGGGCATACAGCGAGTTCGGCCCGCTGGCGTCGCACCTGCGGTTTATCGAACGCTCCACCCGCAAGCTGGCCCGCAACACCTTCTACGGGATGGCGCGCTGGCAAGCCAAACTTGAGCAAAAGCAGGGATTCTTGGGTCGCATCGTCGATATAGGTGCCGAGCTGTTCGCGATGTCGGCGACGTGCGTGCGGGCCGAGGGGCAGCGGGTCACGGATCCGGCGTTGGGTCAACAGGCTTACGAGCTGGCCGAAACGTTCTGCCAGCAAGCGACCTTGCGGATCGAGGCGCTATTCGACGCATTGTGGACCAACACCGACAGCAGCGATGTGCAGCTGACCCACGATGTGCTGCAAGGACGGTACAGCTGGCTGGAGGACGGAATCGTCGATCAGTCAGAGGGCACCGGGCCGTGGATCGCGCACTGGGAAGCGGGCGAGTCGACCGAGGCCAACCTGGCTCGACGGTTTCTGACGGTGTCGGCGTCGACGGGGTCAATCGCCACCTAGCAGAATGGACGCTATGGCCACCTATGTTGCCGGTGCCGGTGAATTCACCCGCGACACCAACTACATCACCACCCGCATCACCGCCGACGGACGCGACGGCTATCCCGTGGAGCCGGGGCGGTATCGACTCGTTGTCGCGCGCGCCTGTCCGTGGGCAAACCGCGCGATCATTGTCCGGAGGTTGCTGGGCCTGGAAAATGTTCTCTCCATTGGGTTTTGCGGCCCCACACACGACCAGCGCAGTTGGACGTTCGACCTCGACCCGGGTGGCGTCGACCCGGTTCTGAAGATCCCGCGGCTGCTTGACGCCTACTTCAAACGCTTCCCCGACTACCCCAAGGGGATCACCGTCCCGGCGATCGTCGACGTGCCGACCGGTGCCGTCGTCACGAACGATTTCGCGCAGATGACCCTGGACCTGTCGACCGAGTGGACCGCCTACCACCGTGATGGTGCGCCCGTGCTGTACCCCGAACCGCTGCGCGCCGAGATCGACGAGGTGAGCAAGAGGATTTACACCGAAATCAACAACGGCGTATACCGGTGCGGCTTCGCCGGCTCGCAGCAGGCTTACGAGGCCGCCTATGACCGGCTGTTCACCGCATTGGATTGGGTGAGCGATCGCCTGACCAATCAGCGATATCTGGTGGGCGACACCATCACCGAGGCCGACGTGCGACTGTTCACCACGCTGGCCCGCTTCGACCCGGTTTACCACGGGCATTTCAAGTGCAACCGAAGCAAACTCAGCGAGATGCCGGTGCTGTGGGGCTATGCGCGCGATCTGTTCCAGACGCCGGGCTTCGGGGACACGACCGACTTCGTCCAGATCAAACAGCACTACTACATCGTGCATGCCGACATCAACCCGACTCGTATCGTGCCCAAGGGCCCGGATCTGACGAGCTGGCTTTCTGGGCACGGCCGGGAAGCGTTGGGGGGCAAGCCGTTCGGGGATGGCACGCCTCCTGGTCCGCCGATCGACGGCGAGCGAGTGCCGGCCGGCCACGGCGCGTAACGTCGCCTGCCGAGCGTCGACTTGTTGGGCGAAACCCTGTTGTTTTTGCCCAACAACTCCACGTTCGATGTCTTGGTCAGAGCGGGCAACCCGCGGCGAGCAGCGCAGCACGGGTGCGCGCCACGGCGACGTAGGGCCGGTATCGCAGCATGTCGGCGCTCACCCGGATGATCGTCCAGCCCCGGGCCTGGAGTTCGGCCAGTCGATCGATGTCCCGGGTTCGCTGCGCTGGGTCGGTCCAGTGCTGCGCGCCGTCGAACTCGACGCCGACCTTCCATTCTTCCCAACCCATATCGACGCGCGCCGTTACCGCGGCCCAGTCGTTGCGAACCTCGATCTGAGTATGTGGCCGAGGTAATCCACTGCCGACCAGGATGAGGCGAGTCCTCGTCTCGTAAGGTGACTCGGCGCCTCCATCGGCCATGCTCAAGGCCTTTCGCAATTGCACCAAGCCGCGTGCACCCCGATGGCGTTCGGCCAGCAGTTCGACATCCGCCGCCTTGACCTCGCTCGCGTGCATCAGCGCGTCGAGCCGAATCACCGCCGCAGTCAGGCCCTTTCGTCTCCCTAAGTCGAACGCCGTGCGTGCCGGGGTGGTCAGCGGGATGCCATCGCGTACACATGTTTCATCGTCGTCGAGGGTGTCGCTGTGCAGGATGATGCCGTTGGCTTTGTCGCGACTAGGCCGGTTGAGTCCGGCCGGCAGCCAATCGTCGATCCACGCTGTGCGGTGTAATGCTGCCGCGGACAGACCCGCAGCCGTCGCGGAGCGGCCTGACCACAGCCACGCCGCGACTGCTCGGGTCACCGGCGTCAGTCGCTGCCCGCGAGGCGTGTAGACGTTGCGATGAACCGGTTCGAAATCGGTCCGCAATCGATACGGCGTGACGATTCCCGCCGCGAGCGCTTCGGTTCCTCTGAACGGCCATTCCAGGGGTTTCATGCCGACACAGTGCTCGCCCCTACCGACACCCTCGGCCCAACGTCGACTTGTTGGGCAAGATCACGCCGTTTTGCCACGACAACTCGACGTTCGGCGGGTGAACGGGTAAGCGTTCGGCGCTAAGAAACCATCCGCACTGACCATTCAGCGTGCGGGACGTCGCGCAGTTCGCCTGACGGGTCGACCACCAAAGTCAGTAACTGCACGACTATTCCGGTCAGCCGGCCGCGCTGCGGGTCGACCGAAGGGATCGTGACCGCGAGCCGGGTACCCGGCCGGAACATGGTGGTTGCAGTGTTGGCGGGGTCCTCATACACCTGCAGCAGCCGCCACGGTGCCCGCGAAATCGCTTCGGGGACAGAGAGCTGTACCGGATACCGATCGGTGACTCGCAGCTCGCCCTGGGCCTGCGGTTGCTGACAGTCGTCGAGGTTGAGCACGTTGCAATACAGGTAGGGCCCAACCCGGATCAGCTGCCCGTGCGAGAACGCGCTGATCTCTGGCGGCTGCGGGCCGGGCGCGCGCACGAGCCACCACGTGCCGACCCCGGCTCCCACGGCCAGCAGCGCCACCACGACCGCGAGCAGCACGGCCACACCACGTTTCACTTCGGCACCGCGGTAACGCCGCTGTCACGCGGCGTGCCTTCCTGCTCGACCATCACCGGCCGGTTACCTCCGAGCCCCGGGATCAACGAGTCGCCGCGGAAGCTGACGACTGTCTGCGCCAGCCCCAGAATCAATATCGCACTGACGGCAGTGAAGCCTACCCATAGCTCGGTGTACACCAGAACACCCAAGGCCCCGCCCAAGACCCAGGCCAGCTGCAGCGTCGACTCCGAGCGCCCGAATCCCGACGCCCGGGATTCTTCGGGCAGGTCGTCTTGCAAAGATGCGTCCAGCGATGCCTTCGCAATTGCACTGGCTCCGGAGGTAACCAAGGTGGCGATCGCGGCCGCCGCCAGGGTGCCCGCCACCGAGGCCGCGAAGGCAACCGCGCACACCGCCACGGTGCAGCGGACCACCAAAACGGAAGGCCTGCCCAGTTTCAGCCGTGCGCTGGTGAAGTTGCCGGCGAAGTTGCCGATCCCGGCCGCGGCACCGATGATGCCCAGCATGGCGAGCTGAGCCCACCCATTGGTCTGGTGCGCCTTCGCGACAAACGCGGGATACAGAAACAGGAAGCCGACCATCACCTTGATGGTGCAGTTACCCCACAACGAGGTAATGATGTTGCGGCCCAAAGGCTGTCGAAGTGCCCCGCCGACTTTTTTGACTTCTTTGTGCCAGCTCCGCCGCAGGGGTTCGCTGTCCCGGCGATAGCTCAGGGTGGCGGGGACCTCACCCGCGGTCACCTCGACCCAGCGCGGGATCCGCATTGACAGCATGGCGCCGGCGATCGTCACCGCGATGACGACGAAGAGCGACCCGGGCAGTTTGAACAGGTGGGTGCCGACGAACTCGACCCCACCCGCGATCGCGCCGCCGGCGATGGTGCCGCCGAGCAGACCGAACATGGTCAGCCGGGCGTTGACCCGCACCAGGTCGATGCTCGGCGGCATGACCCGCGGTGTCACCGCGCTGCGCAGCACGCTGAACGACTTCGAGAACACCATCATCGCCAGCGCGCACGGATAGAGCACCCATGACGGGAAACTGCCGCTGGCGCTGTCGTAGTTCATGATCAGCAGCACGGCCAACGCCGTGCGCAGCCCAAATGACAGAGCCAGCGCGACGCGCCGGCCGTGCTGCAAACGGTCCAGCGCCGGACCGATGAGCGGCGCGATCACCGCGAAGGGCGCGATGGTAATCAACAGGTACAACGCGACTTTGGACTTGCTCTCGCCACTGGCCGCGGCAAAGAACAGCGTGTTCGCCAGGGCGACAGCCATCGCGGAGTCAGCCGCCGAGTTTGCGACCACCGGCCAGGTCAGCGCCGTAAGGCCCGACTTGTCGGCGCCGTCGGCGGTGGCCGCCCGCTGGACCATCCAGTACATCCGGGAGCCCATCTCGCGGCTGCGCAGGGCCGCGGCGCGGGTGACAGTGATCCGTTCGCCGGAGGAGGGGCGACGCGGCGGCGGGTTATCGCGGTCCGGCTCTTTCTGCCGACCCAGCGGTGGGAGATAACGGTTGGCGCTGGGCATCGGCGATGAGCGGCGCGTGCGCCGAGAGTCCGCGTCGTCGGTGGGGTAGTTGGCCATGCCAGGATGCTGATTCGCCGATCCATTACGGGTCCGGCGGCCCGGGTTGGAGGTCACCCGACCCGGATCATCACGCCGCCGTCCAGACACAAATCAATTCTGTCTTATACCGAGGGGCAACCGGGCGTGGCTCGCCAACCTAGTATTGAGACGCGATGCATGGAGAAGAGAGCGTGACCGGGCCCACCGAGGAATCCGCCGTGGCAACCGTGGCCGATTGGCCCGAAGGGTTGGCGGCGGTGCTCGGTGCTGCGGCCGATCAGGCCAGGGCGGCCGTCGTGGAGTTCAGCGGCGCTGACGCGGTCGGGGACTACCTGGGCGTCGGTTATGAGGACACGAGCGCCGCGACCCACCGGTTCTTGGCGCACCTGCCCGGCTATGTCGGGTGGCAGTGGGCCGTCGTCGTCGCCGCTTACCCCGGCGCCGAGCAGGCCACGATCAGCGAAGTCGTGCTGGTCCCCGGGCCGACGTCGCTGCTGGCACCTGATTGGGTGCCCTGGGACCAGCGAGTGCGGCAGGGGGATTTGAGCCCCGGAGATCTGCTGCCACCGGCGGCGGAAGACGAACGACTGGTTCCTGGTTACACCGCCAGCGGTGACCCGCAGGTCGACGAGACCGCCGCCGAAATCGGCCTGGGCCGGCGTTGGGTGATGGGTATCTGGGGCCGATCTGAGGCTGCCGAACGGTGGCACACCGGGGACTACGGTCCCGAGTCGGTGATGGCGCGGTCGACCAAACGCGTGTGCCGCGACTGCGGCTTCTTCCTGCCGCTGGAAGGATCGCTGGGCGCGGTGTTCGGAGTATGCGGTAACGAACTGTCTGCCGACGGGCACGTTGTCGACAAGCAGTACGGCTGCGGTGCTCATTCCGACACGCCGGCTCCGGCGGGCAGCGGGTCGCCGATATATGAGCCCTATGACGACGGTGTCCTCGACGTCATGCAGCCGCCCGAGCCCCCGGCAGAGCCGCCCGAGCAACCCGCGGACTCGCCGGAGGAATCACCCGAGGTTTCGGCGCAGTCGCCGGAGGCCCCGGCAGAGGCGCCGGAGGGACCCGCAGCGGCGGCCGAGACCGAGGCCGATGTGCCGGAGGCGTCAGCCGGATCGTCGGCAGAGTCGCCGGAATCCACGACGGACTTCCCGGAGTCCGCGACAAATACCTCGGAATCCGCGACGGACTCGCCCGACTAGCCGTTCTCGGCTGCTGCCTTGATCTTTGCCAGCGAGGCGTTCATGCCCTCGACCAATTCGCGTTCGAAGTTCGTTGTCCCACCGAACAGCGCGTTCACCGACAAGCTCGAATACGCGCTGACGCCGTTTTCGGCGTGCCGGCTCTCGACGAGCCGGGTGCCCTGCCCGTTGGGCTCGAGTTCATAGCTCCAGATTGTCCGGTTGGTGTTGACCCGGAATGCCAGCTTCTGCTCGGGAACGACTTCGACGACCGTGGCCGTGGTGGGCCACAACATGCTGTTGCGTCGGTTGAGGTTGAGCGTGCGTGTGCCCGGGCGCAGCGGGCCGAACGACTTCATCCAGCGACACTGCGGACTCCACTCCGGCATGCGCCGCAAGTCGGATATCAACGCCCAGACTTTCGAGGCCGGCGCGTCGATATCGACCTGCGCCTGCAGTAGCGGGGCTACCATCGCTCCTCCCGGCTCTCGTTCGCGGAAGCTATTTGCGGTCGAGGAAAGTTTCCAGACCCTGCTGCGCGCCGCGCTCGCCACGCCGCGCGCCGGCGAGCTGCAGCAAGAAGATCGACGTTCCCACCACTCCGGTTCCCAGCCCAGCCAGCGCAACCGGACGCCAACTCTCGAGGGCGGGAAGAATAAACGCGGCGGCCACGGCGATCAGCCAGCCCACGGCGCCAATCGCGATGAACGGCCACACCTGGAGCAGCGCAGGCGGTAGCGGCGGTGGTTCGGGACTGTGGCCAGGTTCGGCGCTCATCGCGATCAATCTAACCCGGAGACGCCGCTGCCGCGGCGCGGGCTCAGGTGGCCGTCCCAGCGAAATGGGTCATCGGCCATCCTTCGACGTTTCGCAGCCCGATTTCTCGCGTTCCGATGTAACCTCGCGCCATGCCTGACAGCGATGCGCGGCTGGCGGCCGACCTGTCGTTGGCGGTCATGCGGCTGGCCCGTCAACTGCGGTTTCGAAATCCATCCGCTCCGGTGTCGCTCTCTCAGCTGTCGGCATTGACGACCCTGGCCAACGAGGGCGCGATGACGCCCGGCGCCTTGGCGATTCGCGAACGCGTCCGGCCCCCGTCGATGACCAGGGTGATCGCTTCCCTGGCCGACGAGGGGTTCGTGGACCGCACCCCGCACCCCGTCGACGGCCGGCAGGTGCTGGTGTCGGTCTCCGAGTCCGGAGCCGAATTGGTCAAAGTCGCCCGACGTGCCCGTCAGGAGTGGCTGGCCGAGCGGCTCGCGACGATGGATAGCGGTACGCGCGCCACCCTTCGCGAGGCGGCCGACTTGATGTTGGCGCTGGTCGACGAAAGCCCGTGAGTGCGAGCCTGGATGTCCAGGACGTCAACGATCCCGACGACCCACGGCTCGACGATTTCCGGGACTTGAACAGCATCGACCGGCGCCCCGATCTGCCCGCCGGCAAAGGGCTGGTGATCGCCGAGGGTGTGCTGGTCGTGCAGCGCATGCTGGCGTCCCGGTTCACCCCACACGCCTTGCTCGGCACCGAACGCAGGCTCGACGAACTCAAAGACGACCTGGCAGGCGCCGCAGTGCCGTTCTACCGAGCTCCCGCCGATGTCATGGCGCGGGTGGTCGGCTTCCACCTCAATCGTGGGGTGCTGGCCGCCGCGCGGCGGGTGCCCGAGCCGAGCGTTGCGCAGCTGGTCGAGGGTGCCCGGACCATCGCCGTGCTCGAAGGGGTCAACGACCACGAGAACCTGGGTTCCGTCTTCCGCAACGCGGCGGGGCTGGGCGTGGACGCGGTGGTGTTCGGCAGCGGCTGCGCCGATCCGCTGTACCGTCGCGCGGTTCGGGTGTCGATGGGGCATGCGTTGCTGGTGCCGTATGCGCGCTCCGCGAACTGGCCCGCCGATCTCGGGATGCTGAAGGAAAGCGGGTTCCGGCTGCTGGCGATGACTCCGCACGGCGACGCGTGCGCGCTGGCCGGGGCGATGTCGGCGGCGCACGACGATCGTATTGCGGTGCTGGTGGGCGCCGAAGGACCGGGACTGAGCCCGGCCGCCCTGCGGTTGAGCGAGGTGCGGGTACGCATCCCGATGTCGCGCGGCACCGACTCGCTGAACGTCGCCACCGCCGCAGCCTTGGCGTTCTACGAGCGGGTTAGGCTCGGCGGGTGAGCGACAAATTCGGCCAACGCACCCAGTCTGTGCCCTGGGCAACGGGTTTGACGGTGGCGGGGTTTGTCGCGGCGGTTACGGGCGCCGCGATTCTAGTGCTGAGCCTCGGGCTGGTCCGGGTGCATCCACTGTTGGCCGTTGGGCTCAATGTGGTGGCCGCCGGAGGGTTGGCGCCGACCCTGTGGGGGTGGCGGCGCACGCCGGTTCTGCGGTGGTTTGTGTTGGGTGCGGGAGTGGGCGTGACGGTTGCGTGGCTGGCGCTGCTCGCGCTCACACTGTCGTAGCTAGCGCTGTCCGCCCGAGCGAACCCCAAGCAGTACGTCCTCCCAGGCCGGAATGACCGGCTTGCCCCGGCGGCTGTGCACAGGCTGCTCCGGAGGAGGGGCAAGCGCGGGTTCCGCGGGCTCTTCGAACTCGACGTGGGCGACTCGCGCAAGCGGCCGCAGCGGACGCTCGAAGTCCGGGTCGATCAGCTCACTGGCGGCATCGTCGATCGCGGTGGCCGTTCCGCCGTGGGCCCCCGGCGCGAAGAAGAAATGGGCCAGGTTGTCGGAGCGGCCGACCTTCCACGCCAGCTGCGCGGTCCACCGGTTGTCTTCGTTGCGCCACGCGTCCCAGCTGAGTCCGCTGGGATCCAGGCCGCGGGCGACCATTGCGGTGGTGACGGTTTCCAGCAAGGTCATTACCGCGGGGCCGTCGGCGAGCATGGGATGTGCGGCCGTTGCCAGCTCGGCGGCTCGGTAACGCTCCAGCAACACCGGGTGGGCGAACCGGCGGATCCGTGCGATGTCGGAGCCCGACGCGGCAGCTACCTGCTCGACGGACGCGCCGGCCCGGATTTTGGACTGAATTTCCTTGGGGCTCAGCATGTTGGTGAGCTCGATGTCGAGGTGCGGTTGCTCCGGCGGGGCGACTTCGCCACGTAGAAGGTCCCGCAGTCGATCGTCGGCCGCCAGCTTGAACCGCTCTGCGGGGTCATCACCCTCGCAGATGACGTATTTGCTGTCGGCGTCGAGCCCAACCATTTTGAGTTCCCGCATGGCATCTCCTCGCAGGCTTTGTGCAGGTCAGCGACGACCCGTCACACGCGCACTCTAATCCAGCTAATGCCCATAACGTGTGCTGACACGCTGGGCGGTTTGCGTGCTGATGGCCAGCCGGTTAAAGGCGTTCGACAACCCAGTCGACACATTGGGTCAGGGCGGTGACGTCATCGGGGTCGACCGCGGGGAACATCGCCACCCTCAACTGGTTGCGGCCGAGTTTGCGGTACGGCTCCGTGTCGACGATGCCGTTAGCCCGCAAAGTCTTGGCGACCGCCGCGGCGTCGACGTCGTCGACGAAGTCGATCGTGCCGACCACCTGGGAGCGCAGCGCCGGGTCGGTGACGAACGGTGTGGTGTAGGACCGTTCCTCCGCCCAGGAGTACAGCCGCTGCGACGAGTCGGCCGTGCGCTTGACCGCCCAGTCCAGGCCGCCGTTGCCCAGCAGCCAGTCGAGTTGCTCGGCCATCAGCGCCAGGGTGCCGATCGCCGGTGTGTTGTACGTCTGATCCTTGAGACTGTTCTCTATCGCGATCGGCAGCGACAGGAAGTCGGGAACCCAGCGGCCGGACGCGGCGATGGCTTCGACCCGGGCCAGCGCGGCGGGGCTCATGACGGCCAGCCACAGGCCGCCGTCGCTGGCGAAATTCTTCTGCGGCGAGAAGTAGTAGGCATCTGTGTCGCTGATATCGACTGGGAGGCCGCCCGCGCCGGACGTCGCGTCAATGGCGACCAGGGCACCACGCGAACCGGCCGGCCGGCGGACCGGGACCGCGACGCCGGTCGATGTCTCGTTGTGCGCCCACGCGATCACGTCGACCGACGGGTCGGATTGTGGCTCGGGTGCGCTGCCCGGTTCGCCTTTGACGATGATGGGATCCCCGACGAACGGGTTGTTGGCGACTGCCGAGGCGAACTTCGAGCTGAACTCGCCGTAGGTCAGGTGCAGCGAGCGTTTGTCGATCAGCCCGAACGCGGCCGCGTCCCAGAACGCGGTCGCGCCACCGTTGCCCAAAATGACCTCGTACCCATCCGGCACGGAGAAAAGCTCCGCCACCCCCTTGCGCACCCGGCCCACCAAATTCTTGACCGGCGCTTGCCGGTGCGAGGTGCCGAACAGCGCGGCCGCGGTGGTGGTCAGTGCCTGTAATTGCTCGGGTCGGACCTTTGAGGGGCCGCACCCGAAGCGGCCGTCACGGGGTTTGATGTCAGCGGGGATCTGGAGCTGGTCAGCCATGCTCATCAGGGTAGTGAGCGGACCTGGCGCGACGATGGGGCGGGTTTGTTGTCCGCTTTGGCCGCCATAGATAGGGCCTGGCAGAAGTCGTAACGCCCGCCACTGATGTGATCTATGCCACACCGGGTGTGTGACCACTGGTCAGGCAACAGTGTTCTAGAAGGCTCTAGTCAATTCCCGGTACCTCCGGTACCGTTTAGACATACGACGTCCAAATGTAAACCTCGTTGGGGAGGGCTTGTTTATGGCTAGGACGCGAATGGTTCGGCGTTGGCGGCACAAGATGGAAGTGCGCGACGACGCCCAGTACGTCGACATGCTCGCCACACTGTCTGAGGGGTCTGTGCGGCGGAACTTCAACCCGTACACCGATATCGATTGGGAGTCACCGGAGTTCGCTGTCACCGAGAGCGATCCTCGGTGGATTCTCCCGGCAACCGACCCCCTGGGCCGCCATCCCTGGTATCAGGCCCAGCCCGAAGAGCGCAAGATCAAGATCGGCATGTGGCGTCAGGCCAACGTGGCCAAGGTGGGGCTGCATTTCGAGTCGATCCTGATCCGTGGACTGATGAACTACACGTTCTGGGTGCCCAACGGCTCGCCGGAATACCGGTATTGCCTGCACGAATCGGTCGAAGAGTGCAATCACACCATGATGTTCCAGGAGATGGTCAACCGGATCGGTGCTGATGTTCCGGGCATGCCGCGGATGCTGAAGTGGATCTCGCCGGTGGTCCCGCTGGTGGCCGGCCCGCTGCCGGTGGCATTCTTCATCGGCGTGCTGGCGGGCGAGGAACCCATCGACCACACCCAGAAAAACGTGCTGCGCGAAGGCAAGTCGCTGCACCCGATCATGGAACGGGTGATGGCCATCCACGTGGCCGAAGAGGCGCGCCACATCTCGTTCGCCCACGAGTTCCTGCGTAAGCGACTGCCGGAACTGACCAAGCGGCAACGGTTCTGGACTGCGCTGTACTTGCCGCTGACGATGAAGATGTTGTGCCGCGCCATCGTGGTGCCGCCCAGGTCGTTCTGGCGCGAGTTCGACATTCCGCGTGAGGTCAAAAAAGAGCTGTTCTTCCGCTCGCCGGAATCGCGAAAGTGGCTGAGCGACATGTTCGGTGACGTCCGGATGCTGGCCCACGACACCGGTCTGATGGAAAACCGTTCCGCGCGGCTGATGTGGCGGATCTGCAAGATCAACGGGAAGCCGTCGCGCTACCGCAGCGAGCCGCAGCGTCAGCACCTGACCGCGGTTCCGGCCGCATAGCTACTGCGAGTTCCTTTATGCCGCACGTTATTACCCAGTCGTGCTGTAACGACGGGTCTTGTGTTTTCGCCTGTCCGGTGAATTGCATTCACCCGTCGCCGGATGAGCCGGGCTTCGCGACGACGGAGATGCTCTACATCGATCCGGACGCCTGCGTCGACTGTGGTGCGTGTGTGAGCGCCTGCCCGGTCGGGGCGATAGCGCCCGACAATCGGCTGGAAAGCAAGCAGCTGCCGTTCGTTGAGATCAACGCCTCGTTCTACCCCGAGCGACCGGCCGACATGAAGCTGCCGCCGACGTCGAAGCTCGCCCCGGTGATCCCGGCCGCCCAGGTGCATGCCCGCCGTCAGCCGCTGACGGTGGCCATTGTCGGGTCGGGGCCGGCGGCGATGTATGCCGCCGATGAACTGCTGACTCAGCATGGCGTGCGGGTCAACGTGTTCGAGAAGCTGCCCACGCCTTACGGGTTGGTGCGCGCGGGAGTGGCGCCCGACCACCAGAACACCAAGAAGGTCACCCAGCTCTTCGACCGGGTCTCCCGTCATCGCCACTTCCGCTTTTATCTCAACGTCGAGATCGGCAAGCACCTGAGCCATGCCGAGTTGCTGACCCACCATCACGCGGTGCTGTATGCGGTCGGTGCGCCCGACGACCGCCGGCTGAACATCGACGGCATGGGCCTACCGGGAACCGGGACCGCCACCGAGCTCGTCGCGTGGATCAACGGGCATCCCGACTTCACCAGCCTCCCAGTCGATCTCAGTCACGAGCGGGCGGTGATCATCGGCAACGGCAATGTCGCCCTGGACGTGGCTCGCATGCTCACGGCTGACCCCGACGACCTGGCCCGCACCGACATCTCCGACCGCGCACTCGAAGCGTTGCGCAACTCCGCGGTCCGCGAGGTCGTGGTCGCCGCCCGGCGCGGCCCGGCCCACTCGGCGTTCACGCTGCCCGAATTGATCGGTCTCACAGGCACATCCGACGTCGTGCTCGACGCCGACGACCACAACCTGGTGGCACGGGATCTCGCGACCGCCTCGGACACGTTGACCCGGAACAAGCTGGAGATCCTGAGCAAGCTGGGCGACGGTTCGGTTCCGGGGCCGCGCCCACGGGTCCGGCTGGCCTATCAGCTCACGCCCACGCGCGTGCTGGGTGAGCAGCGCGCCGACGGCGTGGAGTTCTCGGTCACCGGTAACGAAAACGTGCGCCGGATCGATGCGGGCCTGGTGCTGACGTCGATTGGCTACCGCGGCAAGCTGATTCGTGATCTTCCGTTCGACGAGTCGGCATTCGTCGTCTCTAACGACGGTGGCCGTGTCGTCGACCCCGGCTCCGGCCGACCCGTGGCCGGCGCCTACGTCGCAGGGTGGATCAAGCGTGGCCCGACTGGATTCATCGGCACCAACAAGTCCTGCTCCTGCCAAACCGTCCAGGCCCTGGTCGCCGATTACAACGCCGGGACGTTGACCGACCCGGCGACCAAGCCGGACGGGCTGGACAAGCTGGTGCACGCACGCCAACCCGACGTCGTCGACTCCGCGGGATGGGGCGCCATCGATGCCGCGGAAATCGCCCGTGGCATCGACGACGGCCGGCCGCGCAACAAGTTCACCGATGTCGCCGACATGCTCGCGGCCGCGGCGACCGCGCCGCCGACGCCGCGACGCCGGCTGCTGTCCCGACTGCTCGGCTAGCTAGCCGCTAGCGCCGGACATTGCCGCCTGGATCTCTTCCGGGCTGACCTCGCGCACCGGCTGCCCCAGCGACCACTGGTGGCCGAACGGATCGGCGACCACGCCGTAGCGGTCTCCCCAGAACTGGTCCGCCAGCTCAGTCACCTGCGTGGCGCCGGCGTCGAGTGCCCGCTGGAACTTGGCATCGACGTCGGTGACCGTCAGATGGATGGTGACCGGAGTTCCGCCCAGTGACTTCGGCGTCATCGACTTGCCGCCACACATCTCCGGGAAGTCGTCGGCCAGCATGACCAGGGAGCCGTTGATGCGCACCGCGGCGTGCACCAGTCTGCCGTCCGGCCCGGGCACCCGGCCCATCTCGGTGGCGTCGAAAGCCTTGACGTAGAAGTCGATCGCCGCGGCGGCGTCGTCGACGACGAGGTGCGGCGAAACTGCGGGTTCGATGTTGATGGCCATTGTGAGCTCCTTGCTGTCGGTTTCGCGTGCCAGCCTCAGGCGGAGACTGGCTCACGGTTATTGACTGCCTCCGCGACACAAAATCATCGCGGCGAGACCCATTCAATCGCCGGGCACCGACAACTGCGCCCGAGCAGCTCTCAGGCGTGGGTGAGAAGCCGGTCCCAACCCTCGACCGACTCCGGGCTGCGCGGGTTCGGGCCGACGTAAATCGCCGACGGGCGGACCAGCTTGCCGAGCCGCTTCTGCTCGAGAATGTGGGCACACCATCCCGCGGTGCGCCCACAGGTGAACATCGCGGGCATCATGTTGGCCGGCACCCGGGCAAAGTCCAGCATCACCGCGGCCCAGAACTCGACATTGGTCTCGATCGCCCGGTCCGGGCGGCGCTCCCGCAGCTCGGCCAGCGCCGCCTGCTCCACCGCGACCGCGACCTCGTAGCGCGGAGCTCCAAGCCGCTGGGCGGTCGCCCGCAGCACTCGCGCCCGCGGGTCCTCCGCGCGGTAGACCCGGTGCCCGAACCCCATGAGTTTGTCGCCGCGGTCCAGGATTCCCTTGACCAATCCGCGGGCGTCACTGGTCCGCTCGACCTCCTCGAGCATCGGCAGCACGCGGGCCGGAGCCCCACCGTGTAGCGGCCCACTCATCGCACCGATCGCACCGGACAACGACGCGGCGACGTCGGCACCGGTGGACGCGATCACCCGCGCGGTGAAGGTCGAGGCGTTCATGCCGTGCTCGGCGGCCGACACCCAGTAGGCGTCGATGGCTTCGACGTGCTTCGGGTCGGGTTCGCCCTGCCAGCGGGTCATGAAACGCGCTGTGACCGTTTGACATTCATCGATGACCGGTTGCGGCACGGCAGGCTGGTAGATGCCGCGTGCGGACTGCGCGACGTAGGACAGTGCCATCACCGACGCCCGGGCCAGCTGGTCGCGGGCGGTGGCTTCGTCGGTGTCGAGCAGTGGCTTGTACCCCCAGATCGGCGCAAGCATCGCCAGGCCCGCCTGCACGTCGACGCGGACGTCACCCGTGTGGATCGGCAGCGGGAACGGCTCGGCGGGCGGCAGCCCGTGGCCGAACCGACCGTCGACCAGCAGGCCCCAGACGTCGCCGAATGTGACCTGCTGATCCACCAGGTCTTGGATGTCGACACCGCGGTAGCGCAGCGCGCCGCCGTCTTTATCCGGTTCGGCGATCTCGGTGGTGAAGGCCACTACGCCTTCGAGGCCAGGGACGAAATTTTCCGGGACCACAGTCATAGGAAAATTCTTGCACCCCGCCTTTGGACCGACGCTACCGGCCGGTAGCAACCGCCGGTAGCGTTGGCCCGATGGCAGGACCAGACGACGATCACCTGCAGCGGATGCGAGTGGAATACGGATCAGCGGAGCGCGACGCTAGCTCCGATCTGGACGCTTCCTGGCTCGACGGCGGTTGGCTTGCGTTGTTGCGGACGTGGATTGATGATGCCGAACGTTTCGGCGTCTCCGAGCCCAACGCGATGGTGCTGGCAACCGCCGCGGACGGCAAACCGATGAGCCGATCGGTATTGTGCAAAAGCGTCGACGAGACCGGGATCACCTTTTTCACCAACTATGACTCGGCCAAAGGTATCGAGCTGGCGACGACGCCGTACGCGTCGGCGACGTTCCCCTGGTACCTACTCGGGCGCCAGGTCCACATCCGGGGCGCGGTGGCCAAGGTCGACCCGCAGGTCACCGAGGACTACTGGTCCAAGCGGCCGCGCGGCTCACAGCTGGGTGCGTGGGCGTCGCACCAGTCGAAGCCGATCGCCTCTCGTGCCGCGCTGATCGATCAGCTGGCCGAGGTAACCGCCCGCTTCGCCGACTCCGAGCGGGTCCCGGTGCCGCCCGGCTGGGGCGGGTATCTGCTCGCGCCCGAGGTGGTGGAATTCTGGCAGGGGCGGGAAAACCGGCTGCATAACCGCATTCGGGTCGTCGGCGGTCACGTCGAGCGCCTGCAGCCCTGATCACACTCGGCGGGCGCCTGTGAGGCCTCACACCGCACGATAAGGCCGGGTTCACCTGGAGGAAAGCCGTGAGCTCAGCAGACCCGACCCCGGGCAGGCACGTCGTCGTGATAACGACTACCTTCAGCTGTACGCACCTAGTCAGGCGCAGCCATACCAGCCAGAGCGCAAAGGGGTTCTCGTGGCCGACACCGACGACACCGCAACTCTGAACTACCCGGGCGGTGAGATCGACCTGCAGATCGTCAACGCCACCGAAGGAGCTGACGGTATTGCTCTCGGCCCGCTGTTGTCGAAGACCGGCTACACGACCTTCGACAACGGCTTCGTCAACACTGCCGCGTGCAAGAGCTCCATCACCTACATCGACGGCGACGCGGGCATCCTGCGTTACCGCGGAATCCCGATCGATCAGCTCGCCGAGAAGTCGACCTTCATCGAGGTGAGCTACCTACTGATTTACGGCGAGCTGCCCACCACCGAACAGCTGGCCGACTTCACCAAGCGGATCCAGCTACACACGATGCTGCACGAGGACCTGAAGCGGTTCTTCGACGGCTTCCCGCGCAACGCGCACCCGATGCCGGTGCTGTCCAGCGCGGTCAACGCGCTCTCCGCGTACTACCCCGATTCGCTCGATCCGATGGACACCGAGCAGGTCGAGCTGTCGACGATCCGATTGCTGGCCAAGCTGCCGACGATCGCGGCCTACGCCTTCAAGAAGTCGGTCGGACAGCCGTTCCTCTACCCGGACAACTCGCTGTCGCTGGTGGAGAACTTCCTCCGCATGACGTTCGGACTACCCGCCGAGCCCTACGAGGCCGACCCCGAGGTGGTGCGGGCGCTGGACATGCTGCTTATCCTGCACGCCGACCACGAGCAGAACTGCTCGACCTCGACGGTTCGGCTGGTGGGATCGTCGCAGGCCAACCTGTTCACCTCGATCTCCGGCGGCATCAACGCGTTGTGGGGACCGCTGCACGGTGGTGCCAACCAGGCGGTGCTCGAGATGCTCCAGCAGATCCGCGAAAGTGGCGACGACGTCAGTGAATTCGTCCGCAAGGTGAAAGACCGCGAAGAGGGCGTCAAGCTGATGGGCTTCGGCCACCGGGTTTACAAGAACTACGACCCGCGGGCGCGGATCGTCAAGGAACAGGCCGACAAGATCCTGGCCAAGCTCGGTGGCGACCCCCTGCTCGACATCGCCAAGCAGCTCGAAGAGGCCGCGCTGACCGACGACTACTTCATCGAGCGCAAGCTCTACCCGAACGTCGACTTCTATACCGGGCTGATCTACCGGGCACTCGGGTTCCCGGTGCGGATGTTCACCGTGTTATTCGCGTTGGGCAGGTTGCCCGGCTGGATCGCGCACTGGCGGGAGATGCACGACGAGGGCGACAGCAAGATCGGTCGTCCTCGTCAGATCTACACCGGCTACACCGAACGCGACTACGTCGGCATCGACACCCGGTAAACCCGCGGGCGTCACCTTCGCATCGAGGCCAGCACCGCCATCGCCGCGTTGTGGCCACCGATGCCCGACACGGCTCCGCCGCGGCGAGAGCCAGAGCCGCATAACATGATTCGTTCATGGCTAGTGGCTACGCCCCATCGACGGGCCGGGGTGTCGAGCGGGTCGTCGTCGTCCGCGAACGGCCAGGATAACGCGCCGTGAAAGATATTTCCCGCGGTCATCCCCAGGGTGCGCTGCAAGTCCAGGGTGGTCGTTGTCTCGATGCATGGCCGACCCCGTGCGTCCCTCATCAGCACGTCCTGAATCGGTTCGGCCAGAACGGAATTCAGTGATGCCAGCACCGCGTCAGTCAGCTGATCGCGGGCGACGGGGGAGTCGCTGCGGTCCAGCAACGAGTGGGGTGTGTGCAAGCCGAACACCGTCATGGTCTGAGCGCCCGAGTCGCGTAGCCCGGCCGACAAGATGCTGGGGTCGGTCAGCGAATGGCAATAGGCCTCGCACGGCAAAGGATCCGGTAACCGCCCGGCGGCAGCCTGTGCGTAGGCCGTATCCAGTTGGCTCCACGTCTCATTGACGTGGAACGTCCCGGCGAACGCTTGTTCGGGAGTGACGCTGTTGTCGCGCAACCGGGGCAGTCGCTGCAGCACCATGTTCACCTTCACCTGCGCCCCGGGGGCCACCGGCGCCGGCGGTTCACCGAGCAGTTCGGCCAAGACCGCCGGTGTGACGCCGGCCAGAACGAACCGGCCGTGAACCTGCTGTTCTTCGCCGTGGTGGCGGTAGCACACCCGACCGTCCGGTTCCGCACCGTAAACCTCTGCGTCAGTGGTTATTTCGGCGCCAAGGCGGACAGCGGCGGCGGCCAGGGCCGCGGTCACCGAGCCCATCCCGCCGATCGGGACGTCCCATTCCCCGCCGAGCAGGTGATACAGGAAGCAGATGTTCTGTCGCAGCGACGGGTCGTCGAGACGGGCGAACGTGCCGATCAGCGCGTCGGTGGCGATCACCCCGCGGACCAGGTCGTCGCACACCGCATCGGCGATGGCGTGCCCGATCGGTTCATCGACGATGGCCCGCCACGCGGCGGCGGCCTCGGGGGCGCCACCGTCCAGGACATGGCGGTGCGCCTGGTCGCGGGTGCGCAGCGGTTCCAGCAGCGTCGGCTAGAGCCGGTCGGTCACCAGTCGGCAGCGCAGGTAGAACGCGGCGAAACCGCGCTCATCGTCGGCGGCGTCGACCGCGCCGAATGAATCGTGCCCGCCGGGTGACCCGACCAGCAGCCCGCGGCGCCCGCCCGGTTGCGGGGTGTACGAAGAAAATTGCCGCCGGGCCAACCGCACATCGGCGCCCAAGTCCTCGACGATGCGCGATGGCAACAAACTGACCAGATACGAGTACCGCGACACCCGGACGTCGACCCCGTCGAAGGCCTGCGCCGAGACCGCGGCCCCACCGATGTGCCCCAGGCGCTCCAATAGCCGCACCCGAAGGCCGGCCCGGGCCAGGTAGCCCGCTGCCACCAGGGCGTTGTGGCCCCCGCCCACGACGACTACGTCACAATCGGGCGCGTCATCGACGGACATCTCTAGCCGAGATAGCCCTCGACCTGGTCGGGGGGACGCACCGCGGCCTCACGCGGGTCACCACCGGTTTCGCGCAGCGCGCGCCGCTGACGCAGCAGGTCCCAGCACTGGTCGAGTTCGACCTCGACCCGACGCAGCCGGTCGTGCTCCTCGGACTCGCTGATGTCGCGGTGCTGCAGCTGTGCCCGAAGGTCTTTCTCCTCGGCAACCAGGCTGCGAATGTGCACCAGGGTCTCACTGTCGGTCGGTTTCCTGCCATCGCCCATTGCTCCAGTGTGCCCGACGCAAGCGGTGTCGCAGGGCCGAGTCGGTAGGCTGCATATCGCCCGCAGGACGCACGCGTCCCGGCAAGTGCATCGAGGAGGGGGCAGTGTTGG
The DNA here is from genome assembly GCA_035996225.1 of Mycobacterium sp. Taxonomy (GTDB): domain Bacteria; phylum Actinomycetota; class Actinomycetes; order Mycobacteriales; family Mycobacteriaceae; genus Mycobacterium. The sequence continues at coordinate 22,487 of DASYJS010000055.1, forward strand.
GCTTACGGGCGCGTTTCGGCCAAGCGGCCGCGACCGCCGACGCGCGGCGGGCCCCGATTTCCCACCGGCGCTCGCTAGGCCTTGCGTGGCTGGTTGGTTTGGTGGTTATTCCGTTACTGATCGCTGCAATCGGCCATGGCGCATTCGAGCGGCCCGGGCCCTCCGGCGTCCCGCCAGCGGCCGCATCATCGAGTAAGCCCGGTAAGCCGCCGTTGTCCTTGGCGCCGCTTTCAATTGCCCGCAACGGCAATGACATAACCCTCACCGGTGATTTTCCCGATGATTCGGCAAAAGCGGCGCTGACGAAGGTCCTGAAAAACGCACTGCCCGCTGGCGTCAACATCGTCGACCAAATCCTCACCAACCCGAATGTCGATGCGCTCGATTTCTCAAATGCCGGACCGGTTTTCAAGAACAGCGCGTCGATTACCGACTTCAACTTCACGGTCAACGGGGACAGCATCACCCTGATCGGAACTGCCGCGTCACAAGATCAGAAGAACACGATCGAGCGGGAAACCGCACACACCTGGTCGAATCTGAATGTCGTTGACCAGCTTGCGGTTGACGGTTCGGCTCCACCGCCGGCACCTGCAGGCCCGTGCGGTGATTTGCAATCGGCCGTCGATGCCGCGACCGGCGGGCCGCTTACCTTCGGAAACGACGGATTCAGCCTAACCCCGGCCGATGATCAGATTCTGACTCAGGTGGCGGCCAAGCTGAAGACATGCCCGAACGCGCACGCGACCATCAACGGCTACACCGACAATTCCGGCACCCAGGCGGTCAACGTCCCACTGGGCAATAACCGCGCCCAAACGGTCGCCGATTTCCTTGTCGCCCACGGTGTTACCGGCGATCGCCTGACCGTTAGGGGCCTCGGTTCGATCAACCCGGTCGCCACTAACGACACCCCCGATGGCCGCGCCAAGAATCGCCGCGTCGAAATCGTGGTCAGCTAAGGAGGATCAGCATGGATTTCGTGATCCAGTGGTTGTGGTATCTGCTGGCCTTCGTCGCGGGATCGGCAGTTGCCTGGGTGATCGCCGCGGTGATAGGTGCGCAACGATGAATCACGTGCACTGGTGGCTATTCGGCTTGTCCTTTGCGATGGGGTTGGTGTTGACGCTCGCGCTCTTGGGACGACCCGTCAAACGCGAAGTGCCGCTGGAAGTTCCGGTCGATAACTCGCCGATACCGGACCCTCCGACGACCAGGATTGTGACCGAATCGCCGACCACGAAGATCCCCACGGATGTCGAGTCGCGGACGACGAAAATTCCGGTCACGAAAAGCGTTCCACGAGAGCAGGTCCCGGCTGCTCAGGAATCGCCGACGACGAAGATCCCGGTGCCGCCGCCCGCGCCCTACGGACCCGGCTCCGCGCAGTCCACCCCCGATGGCCGCGGCCCGGCGGGATGGTTGGTCAAGGCGCGTTCGAATACCCGCCTCTACTACACCCCCGACAACCCCACCTACGGCCCAACGGTTGCCCAGGTCTGGTTCAAGGACGAAGAATCCGCCTTGCGGGCCGGCTTCACGCCGTGGCACAACAACTCGCGGAAATGACCACGAGTGTCAGGCCTTTAACTGGGGGCGGGCAGACGCAGCAGCAGCCGCGCGCCGCCCAGCGCGCTGTCTTCCAGCGAAGCCGTCCCGCCGTGCAAGTGGGCCTGCTGGGCGACCAGGGCCAGCCCCAGGCCCGACCCCGAGTGCGAGGCCGTCGACCCGCGGGCGAACCGTTCGAACACCACTTGGCGCTCGCTTTCGGGCAACCCGCTGCCGTTGTCGTCCACGGCGATCTCCACTCCGGCGCGCGAGCTGACCGCTGACAGCTGGACCCGGGTGGCGCCGCCATGCCTGACGGCGTTGGCGATCGCGTTGTCGACGGCGAGACGCAATCCGGCGGGCATCCCAACGATGATGCAGGTGGGTGACGGCACCAGCGATACGTCGAGGTCGGGGTAGACGCGGGTCGCGTCGTGGGCGGCGCGGTCGAGCAGGTCGGTGATGTCGACCGGCACGTGATCGTCCGAAGTGGACAGTTCGCCCTGCGCCAACCGCTCCAGCGCGCTCAGGGTTGTCTCGATCCGGGATTGGGTGCGGATGACGTCGCTGATCACCTCTTTGCGCTGGTCGTCGGGCAGGTCCAGGGTCGACAACACCTCGAGGTTGGTGCGCATCGCGGTCAACGGAGTGCGCAGTTCGTGGGAGGACACGGCAGCGAAATCGCGCGCAGAGGACAGGGCCTCCTTGGTGCGGTTCTGCTCGTTCCAGATGCGTTGCAGCATGCCGCGCATGGCCTCGGCGATCTCTACGGCCTCGGTGGCGCCGTGCACTTCGACCCGTGGTGCCTCGTCGCCCGCGTCGATCAACCGGGTTTGCTGCGCAAGCTGCTTGAACGGACGCACCGCGAACGAGGCCAGCAGCCACGCGAACACCATCGATGCGAAGATGGCAAAACCGCAGATCAAAAGCACCCTGCGATGCAGGTTGTTGGTCTCGGCGAGGGTGGCGTCATAAGTCGCGCCAGCGGCCAGCGATCTCGGCCCGGGCCCAGGGATCTCCACCGTGCGCACTCGATAGCGCACCCCATGGACGTAGGCATCGGCATAGTCGCCGTTGAGCTTGGGCAGGGTGACGTCGGAATTCGACTGGACCATCCCGCCGAGGCGCACCGTGATGATGGCGTCCTGGTCGTTGGGCGAGCGCGGGATTTCATTCATGCCACGACCAACGAACGGGATCGCGAAGCCTGCGGCCTCGTCGAGCCGGCGGTCCAGTCGTTCCTTGCGGTCGTTGGTGATCCCGACCCAGACGACGGCGCCGACGATGAGCACCGGAATCGCGGCGCCGATGGCTGTCGCGAGCACCACCCGGGTCCGCAGCGAGGGCGTACGGGCCAAGATCCGCGACAGGAATTTCATGGCGATTGCTATCTAATGCATCGCTACTGCATCCGCAGCACGAACCCAACGCCGCGGACGGTGTGCAGCAACCTCGGGCCGCCATTGGCCTCCAGCTTGCGGCGCAGGTACCCGATGAACACGTCGACGACGTTGGTGTCGGCGGCGAAGTCATAGCCCCACACCAGCTCCAACAGCTGTGCGCGGGACAGCACCGCGGTCTTGTGCTCGGCCAGCACGGCCAACAGGTCGAACTCGCGCTTGGTCAGGTCGACGTCGACGCCGTTGACCCGGGCCCGCCGGCCGGGAATGTCCACTTCCAGCGGGCCGACCGTGATGGTTTCCGACGAAGACGACGCGGTGGCCCCGCGGCGGCGCAGCAGCGCCTTGACCCGCGCGACCAGTTCGGCCAGCACGAACGGTTTGACGAGGTAGTCGTCGGCACCGGCCTCCAGGCCGGCCACGCGGTCGTCGACCGAGCTGCGTGCGGACAGCACGCAGACCGGGACGTCGTTGTCCATGGCGCGCAGGGCGGTGACGACGCTGACGCCGTCCAGCACGGGCATGTTGATATCCAGCACGATCGCGTCCGGTCGGGTCTCGGTGGCGCTGCGCAAGGCCTCGGCCCCGTCGACGGCGGTGGAGACTTCGAAGCCGGATAGTCGCAGGCCGCGTTCCAACGAGGCGAGCACATCGGCGTCGTCGTCAACGACCAAGACGCGAGGTGCGGCCGTCCCGCCAGTGTCCATGCCGACCATTTTGCAGGATTGCTGCCCGGGATGGGTCACAGGGGAGGGGTCGGGTGTCTAAATGGTTACGCTTTCGAGTCTCGGCCGCGACTGGCCGCCGAGGACACCATGCCATGATCGAATCCAGGTGGCCGGCCGAGATATTCGGGGTCTTGGTCAGCGTTGTCGTTGCGGGCCTTCGATTTCGGTGCCACTCCGCGCCAAAAAACTTCAGAGACGCAATCAGTTGTGACTGAGGCCGTGGGCCCGCCGGATATACCCGTTCTTCGCTCATCGTCTGCGATCGCCGCCGCGCTCACACGCCCGGGGGCGGTGTCGGACCTGAAGCGGCTGCTTCCCTACCTGGTTCCCCACCGCGCGGGCCTGATCATCGCCCACCGGTTGGGCGTGGTCGAAAACGTCGATCGGGTGCTGGTGCTGGGCGAGCAGGGCCACATCGTCGCCGACGGCACGCCCGCCGATTTGATTCACGGCGGCGAACGAACTCACCGTCGCTTTGCGGGATGCGGTTGCAGATCAGCGGTACCTCAGGCCGCTCAACTGCAACGCCAGCTGCCGTCGCACAGCGGGAACCTGCGCAGCCAGGCGCATTCCCGCGTTACGTACCGGGCGTAAGGGGCGCGGCAGTGTCGAGATCCGGGTCAGTCGGCCGGTCAGTCTTAGTACCTGCTCGGCCCTCCCTCGCTGAACCGTGCAGTAGCGGTCCAACGCCGCATCGGATCCGCCCTGCAGAGCCTCAGAGAGCGCCGCAGCCAATGAAATCCCGTCGGCAACACCGAGATTCATGCCCTGACCGCCGGCGGGGCTGTGCACATGGGCGGCGTCGCCGGCTAGCAGGACGCGGCCGGCTCGATAGTCGTCGGCAACGCGGTGGTGGATCCGGAACCTGGTCCCCCAAAGTAACTCGGTGACGACCGTTCGGCCCGGCCCGAAGCCCCGGGTATCCAGTAGCGACTGGACGAATGCTGCCGACGGCGTCGGTGGTGCCTGCGAAATCGGCGCTACGATGCGAAAGATGTTGTCCGGCAGCGGGGCCAGCACGTTCAGCCCGTCGTTGGCGTAGAACAGGATGACCTCATCGCGAGGTGCCTCCCCGGACACCCGAACGTCGGCGAGTACGAATGATTCCGCGAATTCACCACCAGCAAAACCGATTCCGGCTTGGTCACGAACCGTGCTGTGCATGCCGTCGGCGCCGACGATGTAGCCGGCGCGAATGCTTTCGCCATCCTCGAAGGTGGCCGTGACACCGTCGGTGTCCTGCATGACGCGGCGCAGCGTCTTGGGTCGGATCACCTCACCGCCCAGTTCGTGCAGTCGCTCCAGCAGCAGTCGCTCGGTGTCGGCCTGCGAGAGCATCAGTGTGTACGGATACTGCGTTGGGAGGCCGCTGAAGTCGACCGGAATCAATACGCGCGGGCCCTCCCGCACGGTGAAGCGGGGTGCGATCAGCCCGGCTTTGACCATTCGCCGCGCTACGTCGAGGTCTTCGAGCACCTCGAGCGTGCGGGCGTTGACCGCGGCGGCGCGGGAAGTGTTCGCGCCTTGGGCAAGCTCGTCGATCACTACCGTCCGGATCCCGCGGGCGACCAGCGACGTGGCAAGCGTGAGGCCGGTGGGTCCGGCGCCTACGACCAGGACATCGGTGTCGTTCATGGTTTCGGCTCCTCTCGCGGAAGCATGGGGAACTAGTCAACGCTTGTTGGCATAACTCCATGCTGGCGCGTCGGGCGCCCGATGTCAACAGTTGTTGGCCTACAGTTGTTGACATGAGGCGATCGTCGGAACAGACGAAGGCGGTGATCCTGGCGGCGGCCCGTGCGCGGTTCGGCTCGGCCGGCTTCCAGGGGGCCACGATCCGGGGGATCGCCGCCGACGCCGGGGTGGATCCGGCGATGGTGATGCGGTACTACGGCAGCAAAGACCAACTGTTCGCTGCCGCGGCGGAGTTCGATCTGCGGTTCCCTGATATCGCGACGATGGACCGCACGCAGGTAGGACGGACGCTGGTCCGGCACTTTCTCGATCGCTGGGAGGACGATGGGTTGGTGATTTTGCTGCGGTCCAGTGCCACCAACGACGAAGCCGCGCAACGGATGCAGGAGATATTTCGAGCCCAAATCCAGCCGCTCGCCGCGTCTTTCGTTTCTGACGAGCAATCCGGCGCGCGGGCTGGGCTGATTGCGACCCAGATTCTCGGTATGGCGTTGTGCCGCTTCGTGTTACGACTTCCGCCCGTCGTCGAGATGAGCCGCGACGAGGTTGCCGAATGGATCGGCCCGACGATTCAGCGCTACCTCGGGCTACCGGAGGCCTGACGGCCTAACAGCTCAAGGCAATCCGATGCCGCGATAGCGTCGCAATCGTTCGGCGATGCGCTCGGTGCCGGGTATGTCGCGCAGCGCGTGTACCTCGGCGGCGATGGCGCTGGCCAGTCGCTGGGAGAACTCGGTCGGCTCGTCGGCGGCGTCGGGAAGCTCCGGCACGATGGCGTCGACGATCCCGGACCGCAGCAGGTCGGCCGATCGAATACCTTGGGCCGCAGCAAGTTCGGGAGCATGTTCGGTATCGCGGAAGACGATCGCGCTGGCGCCCTCGGGTGGCAGCGGGGCCAGCCAGCCGTGCAGCGCGGCCAGCACCCGGTCGGCGGGCAGCATCGACAGAGCCGGCCCGCCGCTGCCCTGGCCCAGCAGCACCGACACCGTCGGGGTATCCAGCGTCACCAGCTCGGCCACGCATTGGGCGATTTGACCGGCCAGCCCGCCCTGTTCGGCTTCGGCCGACAGTGCGGGGCCTGCGGTGTCGATCACCAGGACCAGCGGCAGCCGCAACTCTGCGGCCAGCGCCATGCCGCGGCGGGCCTCCCGCAACGACGCGGGACCGACCAGCCCGCCGGTGAGCCGCTGCTGGCCGAGGACCACCGCCGGTTGCCCGGCGAATCGGGCCAGCGCCAGCAGGGTGGTCGCCGCCTCCCCGCTGCCGGTACCGGACAACAGCACCCGGTCGGTGGCGCCGTGTCGCAGCAGATGCCCGACACCCGGACGGTCCGGGCGCCGGGACGCGACCACCGAATCCCACGCCGGCACATCGGGTATCGATTCGGCGGGCGGCGGGGCGGGTAGCGGCTCGGGTGCGTCGGCGATGACCGTCAGCGCGCGATCCACCGTGCGGCGCAGCTCGTCAATGGCGACGACGCCGTCGATCACCCCGTGCCGCTGCAGGTTCTCCGCGGTCTGGATGCCCGCGGGGAACGGTTCGCCGTAGAGCAGCTCGTACACTCGCGGCCCGAGGAAGCCGATCAGCGCGCCCGGCTCGGCGACGGTGATGTGGCCCAGCGAGCCCCACGACGCGAAGACTCCGCCCGTCGTCGGGTTCCGCAGGTAAACGAGGTAGGGCAGGTGGGCCTGCTTGTGGAGTCTGACGGCCGCGGCGATCTTGACCATCTGCAGAAACGCGACCGTGCCCTCTTGCATGCGGGTACCGCCGGAGCTCGGCGAGGCCAGCAGCGGGAGCCGCTCGGCCGTGGCGCGCTGGACGGCGGTGGTGATCCGTTCGGCCGCCGCCACCCCGATCGAGCCGCCGAGGAAGCTGAACTCGCAGACCACGATCGCCACCCGGCGCCCGAATATTCGCCCCTCGCCGGTCAGCACCGCCTCGTCCAGCCCGGTGGCGGCTCGGGCGTCGGCGAGCTCGCGCGCGTAGGCCTCGCTGATCGGTATCGCCAGCGGCTCGCTGTCCCAGCTGACGAAGGAGCCTTCGTCCAGCACCGCATCCTGCAGTTGGTCGGTCGTGATGCGACTCACGGGTCGAGGCTATATAGGCTGGCGCCCATGATCGGTATCACCCAGGTCGAAGCCGTTATGACCATCGAGTTGCAGCGTCCCGAACGCCGCAACGCCCTGAACTCACAACTGGTCGAGGAGCTGCGCGAGGCCGTGCTGAAGGCCGGTGACGGGTCGACCCGCGCGATCGTGCTGACCGGTCAGGGCACGGTGTTCTGCGCCGGCGCGGACCTGAGCGGCGATGCCTTCGCGGCCGACTACCCAGACCGGCTCATCGAACTGCACAAGGCCCTGGATGCGGCCCCCATCCCGGTGATCGGTGCCATCAACGGACCCGCCATCGGTGCGGGCCTGCAGCTGGCCATGCAATGCGATCTGCGGGTCGTCGCCCCGGATGCGTTCTTTCAGTTTCCGACGTCGAAATACGGTCTTGCCCTTGATAACTGGAGCATCCGACGGCTCTCGTCGCTGGTCGGTCACGGCCGGGCCCGGGCGATGCTGCTGACTGCGGAGAAGTTGACCGCCGAGACGGCGCTGCAGACGGGAATGGCCAACCGGATCGGGACACTGGAAGACGCCCAGGCCTGGGCCGCCGAGACCACCGGGCTGGCGCCGCTGGCGATCCAGCACGCCAAGCGGGTACTCAACGACGACGCTATCGAGGAGGCGGATCCGGTGCATAAAGAGCTCTTCGACAAGGCCTGGAGCAGTCAGGACGTCATCGAAGCGCAGGTCGCCCGGGTGGAGAAGCGACCGCCGAGATTCCAGGGGGCGTGACGGTCGTGGTGCGCGCAGCGTTCCGCCTAGCCGCCGGCACGGTCACGCTGGCCGCTGGTGGGTGGATGTTGCGCGCGCTGCACGGCGCGCCGGCCGCTCTCGGCGCCGACCCGACCTCGATCCGGGCGGTGGCGGAGCGGTCGCCCAACTACCGCGACGGCGTCTTCGTCAACCTCGACCCGGCGTCGATCTTCAATGTGGACCGTGAGCAACTGGGGCAGATCGCGGCGGAGTTTTTGGGTGCGCGCGGCAAGAGCCGGCCACCTGCGCCGATTCCCTTGGCCGCGCCGGGGACTTTCGACGGCGACGCCAGTCCGCTGGCCGTGAGCTGGTTCGGCCACTCCACGGCGCTGCTGGAGATCGACGGCTACCGGGTGCTCACCGATCCGGTCTGGAGCGACCGCTGCTCGCCGTCAGACATGGTGGGCCCGGAGCGGCTGCATCCGCCCCCGGTGCAACTCGAAGCACTGCCCGCAGTCGACGCCGTGGTGATCAGCCATGACCACTACGACCATCTGGACATCGACACCGTCGTCGCGCTGGCCCGTACCCAGCGGGCCCCGTTCTTCGTCCCACTCGGTGTGGGTGCCCACCTTCGCGCATGGGGCGTACCCGAGCACCGCATCGTCGAACTCGACTGGCACGAAAGCGGTCACGTCGACGAGCTCACCCTGATTTGCCTGCCGGCACGGCACTTTTCGGGGCGCTTCCTGGACCGCAACACCACGCTGTGGGCGTCCTGGGGAATCATCGGCCCGAGTCATCGCGCGTATTTCGGCGGCGACACGGGCTACACCAAGAGCTTCGCCCAGATCGGCGCCGATCACGGACCGTTCGATCTGACCCTGCTGCCCATCGGTGCCTACAACCCGATCGCCTCGGACGTTCACATAAACCCTGAGGAGGCCGTCCAGGCCCACCTGGAAGTCACGGTGCCCGGGTCGGGACTGTTGGTGCCCATCCACTGGGGCACCTTTCGGCTGGCGCCACACCCATGGGCCGAGCCGGTCGAGCGACTCCTCGCGGCCGCGGAAGCCGCGGAAGTCAAGGTGGCGATACCCGCGCCGGGTCAACATATTGATCCGGCGAAACCCTTGAGTTTCAACCCGTGGTGGCGGCTCTGATTCGCTGCGGCCAGACTAAAGTCTGCGGGCATGACGAAACGCGCGGCCCTTGCCGCTGTGGTGGCCGTTTTGCTGGCGTTGGTCGGATGCGGATCTGGGCAACCCATATCGAGCCCACCGTCGGCGTTGTCTGAGGCGCCGCCCAACGAAGTGTCGGGTCTGGACATCCCGCCCGGCCGCATCGATCTTGCCATTGCGAAGGTCGACGGTCTGGTCAACGACCTGATGCGGAACACCGGCGTCCCGGGCATGTCCGTGGCGATTATTCGAGGCGGAAAGACCGTATACGCCAAGGGTTTCGGTATGAAGGACGCGAGCAAAGGCAACGGTCCAGACAATAAGGTCGACGCCGACACCGTCTTCCAGCTGGCTTCGGTGTCGAAATCGGTGGGCGCGACCGTGGTGGCGCGCGAAGTGACCAACAACGTCGTCACCTGGGACACGCCTGTGGTGTCCAAGCTGCCCTGGTTCGCGCTGTCGGATCCCTACGTCACCGCCCATGTGACCATCGCCGACCTGTACTCGCACCGGTCCGGGCTGCCCGATCACGCCGGCGACCAACTGGAGGATCTCGGATACGACCGTCGACAAGTGCTCGAGCGGCTGAAGTATCTACCGCTGGCGCCTTTTCGAAGCAGCTACGCCTACACCAACTTTGGCTTGACCGCGGCCGCCGAGGCGGTGGCGGCCGCCGCGGGTAAATCGTGGGAGGACCTGTCCGACGAGGTGCTCTACCGGCCGCTCGGTATGGCGTCGACGAGTTCGAAGTACGCCGATTACCTGGCCAGGCCCAATCACGCGGTGGATCACGTCAAAGTGTCAGACAAGTGGGAGCCGCGCTTCCAGCGCGATCCGGATCCGCAGACACCCGCGGGCGGGGTGAGTTCGTCGGTCAATGACATGGCGCGCTGGCTGACGATGGTGATGGCCAACGGAACGTACAACGGTCAGCAGATCACCTCGCCCGAGGCCCTGCTACCCGCGATCACCCCACAGGTCATCTCGATCGCTGCGACATCGCCAAATGCCCGGGCCAGCACCTACGGTCATGGGTTCAACGCCTCGGTGACCTCGTCGGGGCGCACCGTGTACAGCCATTCCGGGGGCTTCTCGTCGGGTGCGGCGACCAACTTTGTCGTGATGCCCTCCGAGGACGTCGGCATCATCGCGCTGACCAACGGCGCGCCCTACGGCATTCCGGAAACGCTGACCGCGCAATTCATGGATCTGGTGCAGTACGCGCAGATTCGTGAGGACTGGGCGGCGCTGTACAACCACGTACTCGCCCCGATGAACAACCCGGAGGGCTCGCTGGTCGGCAAGCAGCCCCCCGCGAACCCAGCACCGGCTCGACCGCTCACCGACTACCTGGGCGTGTACGCCAGCGACTACTGGGGCCCGGCGGTCGTGACCCAGAACAACGGGCAACTCGACCTCGCACTGGGTCCGAAGAATCAGACGTTCTCCCTCACACACTGGGACGGCGACACCTTCACTTTCTCGATTACCGACGAAAATGCTCCGCCCGGAACGATTTCCAAGGTGACCTTCGCCGGGAACACGCTGAACGTGGAGTACTACGACACGGACAAGCTGGGAACGTTCACCCGATGAACCGCGGGCTAACCGACGCCGAGGTGGCGCAGCGGGTAGCCGAGGGAAACAGCAACGCGGTTCCGGCACGCGCCGCCCGCAGCATCGCGGACATCGTGCGCGCCAACGTTTTCACCCGGATCAACGCGATCTTGGGCGTGCTGTTGGTGATCGTGCTGGCGACCGGTTCGGTCATCAACGGGCTGTTCGGCCTGCTCATCATCGCCAACAGCGTCATCGGGATGGTCCAGGAGATCCGGGCCAAGCAGACGCTGGACAAATTAGCGATCGTCGGACAGGCGAAACCGTTGGTGCGCAGGCAATCCGGGACTCACACGCTGCTGCCCAGCGAGGTAGTGCTCGACGACGTCATCGAGCTCGGTCCGGGGGACCAGATTGTCGTCGACGGC
>DASYJS010000056.1:0-2716 GCA_035996225.1 Mycobacterium sp.
GTCATCGCCGGCCTGTTCGATGCCGGGCTGGACGTGACCACAGCCGACCTGACCATCGGGACGTCAGCCGGCTCGACTGCCGCGGCCCAGATAGCTGGCGCGAGTCCGATCGAACTGTTTGCCGCCATCCTTGCCGCTGCCCCCCGGCAACGGACCGGTCCGGTCGGCTCCGACCGAGAAGGCGTTCCGATCAGGCCGGTGGCGAATCATCTGGAGAGGATTGGCAAGATCATCGCCTCCGCTGAGAATCCGGGTGACATGCGCCGCAGAATCGGCGCGGCGGCACTCGACATGGATGCGGCGTCGGACGGCTCCTGGCAACCACAGTGGCGCTCCACCGTCGCCGCGCGGCTGCCCAGTCAGAACTGGCCGCGACGAACGGTGCTTATCACGGCGGTCGATGCCCATACCGGTGAACCGGTCGTGTTCGACCGCCACAGCGGAGTCGACCTGGCGGACGCCGTCGCCGCCAGCTGTGCCAGTGGCCTTCCCTACAGGATCGGGGACAACCGATACATCGACGGCGGCTACCGATCAAACGCCGAGAATGCCGATCTGGCAGCCGGATACGGGCGGGTGCTGGTGCTGTCCCCATTCGGCGGCCGAACACTGACGCCGCTGGACTGGGGCATGCATCTCGCAACACAGGTCGACGAACTCCGCGCACGCGGCAGCAAAGTCGAAACGATCTTCCCGGATAGCAACTCCGAGCACATGTTCGGCGCCAATGCGATGGATCTGTCGCTGCGTCCGCCCGCCGCTCGAGCCGGTTACGACCAAGGCAGAGCCCTTGCCGAGCAGCTCACCGAATTCTGGTGCTGACGCCCACGAAACCAGTCGACTTAGGGGAGGCCCAAGCGATATCCACATTCGCTCTCTGTGCAGATCTCGCACATAGAGTGTTTTCTGATGGGGAAACCCGTTACCCGTTTTCCCACTATTCGGCCGCCGCGAGAGGGGGAGCTGAGCGTGCTATCTTCGCGGTGCCGATCTGACGCTGAAGGCGCCGGCCGAGAGAGACGCGGAGATCGACCTAGCCGCCGTCGCCATACACGTATCCGCCGTCGACGGAGCAGCCGACCACTCGCTTGCTTGGGGCCGCCGTTGCGGTGTCCAGTCACCGTTTTCTCACAACCCGCAAGAAGTCCAATTTTGCACCATATGGTTTGAGTGCTCTTGGTGCTCGATGATGCGGTGGGGGAGAGGAGCGCTGCACCGTTAGTGGCACCCATCTGCGAAATCTTTGGATGTCTGCAGACGCGACTCACAGTTCTGACGAGCTATCGACTCGCGTCCAACTCCGGAGGCAAGTGACGACCGCGGAATGACCACCAAACCAGCGCAGTCACGGCGCCGATCACCAGCCCCATTGACAAGCCGACGCCACACAAGAAGAACGCCGCTAGTCCCGGAGCGGAACCAGGAACAAAAGAGCCATTGAGCCCCGCCACTGAGTCCGGTACTTGCGAAACGATGCCTGCTGCCGGGAAGCCAAGCCCGAGCCCAAGGCCGGCCACCGCAGCCAACCCGACGATCCTGTAGACCGCAGCTGACCTCCCCACGCCCTTCGAGCTTCGCGCCAGCCTCACGAAGACGAATACGGCCCCGCAAAACGACACCGCAAGAGGGACGAACCCGAGCCAGCCGAGCGCCACAAGTGGATTGCTCGAAGGGAAAATCGTGCCGATTGCGACAACAGTTAACCCTCCGATCAGCATGACCAGACCAATGACTGACTGATGACGGCGGTCCATGTCGTGACTCTACTTTCGATTTGACCAATCTTCGGGGAATTCTGGCGTGAGTAGGGCTCAGTCGTAAATAGCTATTTGAGCCTCCCGAGTATCGAACGTATGTTCGATACTGAGACGTGTTGACCCCGAGTGCAAGGCACGGCGTGTCGCTGAGAGGCGTGAGTTCGCTCACCGTGAATCGTCCGTCAATCGGCCTTGGCGTGAGTTGCTCGGTTCGAGTAACACAGCCTGCATATTATGCAGACGTGTGAGCGCTCATTTGACATAATGTGCATTATCAGCGCAATAGCAGGGAGTCGAAACAGAGCAGAGAAATCGTCCCACCGTGTGCGCGAAGGCTTCGGTCAGGCGCCGACGTAGGCCGCGAGGTGCTCGCCGGTGAGGGTGGCGCGGGCGGCCACGAGATCGGCCGGAGTGCCCTCGAAGACGATCCGGCCGCCGTCGTGGCCGGCGCCGGGTCCGAGGTCGATTATCCAGTCGGCGTGTGCCATGACCGCCTGGTGGTGCTCGACGACGATGACCGACTTGCCGGAGTCGACGAGTCGGTCAAGCAGCGCGAGCAGTTGTTCGACGTCGGCCAGGTGGAGGCCCGTGGTCGGCTCGTCGAGGATGTAGACGCCGCCCTTCTCGGCCAAGTGGGTGGCGAGCTTGAGCCGCTGCCGCTCGCCGCCGGAAAGGGTCGTGAGCGGCTGGCCGAGGCTGAGGTAGCCGAGACCGACGTCGGCGAGCCGCTCGAGCAGGGCGTGCGCGGCCGGCGTGCGCGCCTCGCCGGCGGCGAAGAACTCCTTGGCCTCGTCCACCGACATTGCGAGCACCTCGCTGATGTCGCGCCCGCCGAGGTGGTACTCCAGCACGGATGCCTCGAACCGCTTCCCCTCGCAGACCTCGCAGGTGGTCGCGACGCTCGCCAGGATTCCCAGGTCGGTGTAGATGACCCCGGCGCCGTTGCAGTTGGGGCAGGC
>DASYJS010000057.1:0-3752 GCA_035996225.1 Mycobacterium sp.
GCTGACCGCCAGCGCCCGGGCGATGCCGACGCGCTGCCGCATGCCGCCGGACAGCTGGCGCGGGTAGGCCCGGGCGAACTCGGCGAGGCCGGTGCGGGCCAGCGCGTCGGCGACCCGGGACGTCAGTCCGTCGGCACCGGCGTTGACCGCCGCCTGGTAAAGCCTTGCGGCCCTGACGGACTCGCCTTGTGCGGCCGCGGCTTGCCGGGCGAGAAGGGCCGCCAGTCGGTCGTCTTTTAGCCCGTGTTCGGCGAGCCGCAGCGCGAGCTGCGGCGAAACCGTCGACATGTCGAGTTGTGAACGCAGGAGCGCGGTTTCGACATCGCGGTGGTGGGAATTGCCGACGATCTGGGCGATCGCGCCGTGCACCAGCTGCAGGAATTCGGAGCTGTGTGACGGCTCGATCAGTTCGCTGGCGCGCGCCCGATCGACCAGTCGGTGCGCATCGGTTGCCGAAATCCCCAGTGCCACAGCCACATCAGCTGCCCCCAGCTCCTGGGTCAGCGACATGATCAGAAGGGTGTCCAGGGTGGGTTCGTCGAGCCGGCGCAATCGCGCGATCAGCGTGAACATGGCCGCCTGGGCCGGGGCGTGTGCGCCCTCGGCCGTTGCGTGTACCAGGAACGCGAGTCCCGCAGTGCAGCCCAGAAGGTCATCGGCCACCGCAAGGGGACCCAGCGATATGCGCGGTCGATACCGTTCCATGGCCACGATCAGGTCACGCAGCTGCTCTTGCGGCTCGCCGGCCACCACCACGGTGGTGCGCGGATCGGTCACGCACTCGGCGAGGCTGCGCAGCGCGGGGTCGCTCAGCAAATGAGCGTCGTCGATCACCAGTGCGGCGTCGGGCGGATCGCCGGCGCGGGGAGAGTGTGTGAGCACGGTCAGCCCGGCATGCTGCAGCACCTCGCGGGCGGTGGTGAGAGCGGTGGTCTTGCCGGTCCCGATACCGCCGCTGATCAACAGCTTCACCGGAACCGTCGACGCGTTGGCCAGGGCCTGGAGGGCTTCTTCCGGGATCGGGGTGGGAGCCGCACTCATGTCGCGTACCCCCTGAATAGGTGCTTCGCCGGTGGCCGGGAGCGGTTTTCCCACCATAACCGCACCGACCCCCCTATCCGGGTAGCCATCCCCGTAAGCGCGCCATTCCCCTAAGGTGTCACCCCCTAACGCAATCGGGCCGCAGGTGGGTTGCGCACCGATCACAGCGCCCGACTAGGCCGATAACATCGTGGTAATTGGCTGGGCGTTCCCCGTGGACGGCAGCGGCAAGGGCAGAGTGCGGCAAGGAGATGTGCGCGATGGCAAACTCATTGCTCGACTTCGTCATCTCGCTGGTGCGTGATCCCGATGCTGCGGCGCGCTACGCCGCCAACCCCGTACAGGCCATCGCGGACGCCCACCTTACCGACGTGACCAGCGCCGATGTAAACAATCTCATGCCCGTGGTGACGGATTCGCTGTCGATGTCCACTTCCGCCGGCCCTGCCTCGGGAGTGCCCGCCGCGGATCACGCAAACGTGTGGGCCAGCGGTGCGGCTGCAGCCGCCCTCGATGCCTTCGCGCCGCACGCCCCTGCGGGGGTGGTCGATCCACACGGTCCGGCCGGCAGCGTGATCAATCAGCCGACGACCCCGGCACCCGTTCAACCGGCGTCCGATCCGCGCCCGCTGGGCATGGACTTTCCTGGGTCATCGGCGCAGGTATCGGGCGCTGAGACACCCGATAGCGCGGTCGACCACGGGGCCTTCCCGGCGCACGATCTGAGCGTGTGGGACCACTCGGTCGACCACCCGCATCCCGTCGAACCCGATCACCACGACTTCGGCCTGCACGGATAAATCAGTCTGTCCGCAGTCGACCATTGCGGTCCTGACCTGCCTTAATGCCGCCTGATAGGGGTATCTTGCTGCTGTGTGGGGCTCCCCTGCAAATCCCCTAATCCCCTAATGAAGGGGTCTGGCGGATCCCGGTGGGGTCCCGGCCAGCTGGGGGATCCGTCCCCGATTCCGAGCACAGGCGGAATCCATAGCGTGTATTGCAGAACGCCGGTTAGTCGGCGAAGAGGATTTCGAAGGGGAATCGATCATGGACTCGCTAATCCAATACATCCTGGATTTGTTTACCAACCCGGACGCGGCCCGCGCTTTCGTCTCGGGTCCCGGGCAGGCCATGACCGATGCCGGCCTGGTCAACGTGGCTCCCGACGAGTTCTCGTCCGCGGTGGCCAACGCCCTACCGGGTCTGCCTCTTGGTGTGGGCGACCCGATCGGTGGGTTGCAGCAGGTGCTGGCCGACCAGTACGGCTACGACCAGGGCTATGGCGGCTACGACCAGGGCTACGGGGGGTACGACCCGGGCTACGGGTACGGGCCCGGCCTTGTGGGCGCGGTTGCCGAGGACGCGGGCGCCCTGGTGGGTGACGCGGTTGCCCCGGTTGTCGACGGCGCCGGCGCCGTCCTCGGCCTTGGCGGCGCGATCGTGGGCGACATGGGTGGCGGACTGGTCGGAGCTGTCGACGCCGGACTGTACGGCGGCGGCGGGTTCGGCTGGCAGCCCGGTTGGGGTGGATTTGGACCAGGCACCGGCGAGTTTGGCCCCGGTTTCGGACCTGGCTGGGGTGGCTTCCACAACGGGTGGGACGAGCCTCGCCCTGGTTGGGGAGGGTCCCACCACGGGTGGGGTGATGTGCGACCTGACTTCGGGACTGGTTGTGGTCCCGGGTGGGGCGGATTCCGGCCTGGCGTGGGTGAGTTCGGCCCGGGTACCGGCTTTGGCGGTGGCTTCGGCGGCGGGTTTGGTCTGGGCGGCGAGGTCAATGCCGGCTTGGGGCTTGGCTTTAGTGGTGGCTTCGGCGGACACACTGGCTTTGGTCTCGGCGGTGGCGGCCTGACTGGCTTTGGGTTAGGTGCCCAAACCGGTTTCGGCGGCCGGGCCGGTCTTGGTATCGGCGGCGAAGGCGGCGCCGGCTTTGGCCTCGGTGGCGGCGGCGGCTTGGGCGGACACACCGGTTTGGGCTTGGCCAGTGAGGCCGGCCTAAGTGGCCGCGGTGGCTTCGGTCTTGGGGGCGAGGCCGGCTTTGGTGGTCGCGCTGGTTTTGGTGAGGGTATTGGCTTGCGGGCCGGTGGCGGACTTGAAGGTGGTGCCGCTCTAGGTGGCGGCGCGGGCCTCGGGGACGAGGCTGGTCTTGGTGGCCGGGCCGGATTCGGTGGCGGCGCTGGCCTTAATGGCGATGTCGGCTTTGGCGGAGGTGTCCGCGCCGGTGCAGGTCTGGGCGGAGGCATCGGCGGTCAGACCGGGGGCGGATTCGGCGGCGGCGCTGGCGCTCACGCTGGCATTGGTCTGGCGGGTCAAGCCGGTGGTGGCTTTGGTGGACAAGCTGGCGGCGGTATAGGCGGCCGCGGTGACTTCGATGCTGGCAGTCAGGCCGGCGTCGGTGCCGGTGGTGGTTTCGGTGCTGGCGCTGGTGCTGGTGGCCAGGTTGGCGTTGGTGGACTTGCTGGTGGCCAGGTCGGTGGTGGTTTCGGCGCGGGTAGCCAGGCTGGCTTGGGTGGCCAAGCTGGTGGTGGCTTTGGCGCGGGCGCCCAGACCGTCGGCGCGTTCGGTGGCGGCGCTGGTAGCAACGCAGGTCTGGGCGGTCAAGCCGGGTTTGGAGGCCAGACTGTTCTGGCGAGCCAGGGGGGATTCGGCGGCGGTATGGCCGGCGGCGGTGCCGGTGCTCAGGCGGGTCTGGCCGGTCAGGCTGGTTTCGG
>DASYJS010000058.1:0-4509 GCA_035996225.1 Mycobacterium sp.
CGACTTCGGGTGAATGTCCCAGCGCCAGGTGACCTCGGTGCCGCCGGCGACCGGGGTGAAGATCCACTCGCCCAGCACGTGGTCCACCAGCAACGCCATCGGGCCGGTGACGTTGCCGAGCCGGTAACCGAACGATCGCGGCGGTTCAACGCTGGTCAGCTCTTCGCGCGTGCTGCCACCGCCGGCCAACAGCACCGTGCGGGTCTGGCCCGCGGCATCCCACGCACCCGTCTGGTCGCGCACCTCCTTGATCGGTGGGAACGGCCCGTGCCAGCGGCTGAAGAGCTCCGGAAGGGGTGCCGGCAGCGTGCGGTCGAAGGCCTGCTCGACGGGAACTGGTATGACCAACGATTCCTCGACGACACGCGAATGTGCCATGGGCGTAACCCTTTCAGCTGTCGACGCGCAAGTGGCGAGCGGCCCGGCCGGTGATGAGCGGCAGATCGAAGAAGCTTTGAATACCGGCCGGCGCGGCACAGGTGGCGGGAACCGCGTTCACGCAATGCGCGGCCGTCGCCACGATTCCCGGGTTGCTCACCAGTCCGGCCGCCACGGTCTCGGGCTGCCATCCCTTGACCGTCACGAAGGTGTCCGGATTTCCGCGCACTTCGATCTCGTAGCGCTCGCCGTTGGGGCCGAATGACCAACGCGGGTCGAGGTTTTCCTCACCCATCAGCCAATTCACGGTGATCCGGACCACGACCGTGTCACCGACCACCGCGTCCCAATGAAAGCGGCGCCCGGCGACCTGGCCCGGCTCGATCGCGCCGATGGGCGAGTCGATCGGCGCGGTCGCGACGGCGACCTCCTGGGAGGTGCGGATCTTCGGATCGGCGGCGAAACCCAGCCGGTCGACACACAGCCGGACGGACTGGATGAAACCGCCGTCGAGGAGTTTTTGCATCGGCCCGGTCAACGCGCTGTCCGGCGTTCCGCCGAAACCCATCACATGGCGCAGCACATCCGGCGCGCCGTAGGTGCGAAGGTCTGAAAACTCCTCGGCGCGAAGGTAAGTCACGCCAGTCGACATCACCGACAACAGCAACGGGAACAGCTCGGTGGCCGCACCCGGCCCGATGCCGGCGCCGTGCAGGGTGGCGTTGCCGGCCTGCGCGGCGACCTCCAGCGGAGCGGCTTCCTTCTCGCCCGGGTAGAACCAGCCGAGCGGTGTGACGACGTTCTTGCCCGAACGCAGCAGGGCGGTGACTTCGGCGACGTTGGGGATCAGCGGCGCGTAGATCACCGCGTCCGCGTCCTGGGCGATCACTTCGTCGATGCTGTTCGTCGCGATCACCCCGAGCGTCGAAGTGCCGATGATCTCACCGACGTCTTTGCCGCTCTTGGCCTCCGAATACACCCAGCAGCCGGTGAGTTCGAGGTCGGGATGATCCAGCACGCCCTTGATCGCCGCTACGCCAACCGATCCGGTTGCCCACTGAATAACTCGTATGACCGGCAGGCTCATGAACCCCTACTTTCTCGCGAGCAGACACAGAATCGCACGTTTCGGTGCGAAAGTACGCGATTCTGTGTCTGCTCGCGACGGCGGTGTTCAGTCGCGCGCCTCGGTGACCTGGTATGCGTTGTCCGCGTGGCGGGATCGGATGGCTTTCTTGTCGTACTTGCCCACGCTGGTGCGCGGGATCTCGTCGGCAAAGGCCCACCGCTCGGGCAGCCACCAACGAACGACCTTGTCCGAGAGGAACGTCCGCAATTCCCCGGCGCTGACTGACGCGCCTTCGTTGAGGACGACGACGGCCAGCGGTCGTTCCTGCCAGCGCTCGTCGGGAACTCCGACGACCGCGGCCTCGAGCACATCCGGGTGACCGATCAGGCAGTTCTCCAACTCGACCGAGGAGATCCACTCCCCGCCGGACTTGATGACGTCCTTGGAGCGGTCGGTGAGGGTGACAAAGCCCTCCTCGTCGATGCGGCCGACATCGCCGGTGCGCAACCAGCCGGAATCGAATTTGGACTCGTCGCGCGCCCGGTAGTAGGAGCCGGTGATCCACGGGCCACGGACCTCGACCTCACCCACGGCCTGGCCGTCGTTGGGCAGCACCTTGCCGTCGTCGTCGACGATGCGCATCTCCACGCCGCAGATTGGTTGGCCCTGGGTGCCGCGGATGGCCCAGTGCCGATCCGGCGGGGTTCCGACCGGCGGCCAGGCCAGGGTGGCCAGTGGGGACGTTTCGGTCATGCCCCACAACTGCCGGATCTGGACGTCGTACTTGTCCTCGAAGGTCCGCATCATCGACACCGGAACGGCGGAGCCACCGCAGGCCACCAGGCGCAGCGACGATATGTCGTGGTCGGGGTCTTTTTCGAGGTGATGCATTACGTCGTTCCAGATGGTCGGCACCGCGCCGGCCAGAGTGGGCCGCAGCTTCTCGATCATGTCGATCACCGATCGGGCGTCGAGGTGGCGATCGGGTAGCACCAAGTCGGCGCCGGCCATTACCGCCGCGTACGGCAACCCCCACGCGTTGGCATGAAACATCGGCACAATCGGCAGCACCCGGTCACAGGCCCCCACCCCGATCCCGTTGGTGCTGCACGCGGCCATCGTGTGCAGGAAGCTCGAACGATGGCTGTAAACAACACCTTTGGGGTTGCCGGTGGTGCCACTCGTGTAACACATCGCGGCTGCGGAATTCTCGTCGATCCGCGGCCAGTCGAATTCGGTCGACTCACCCTCGAGCAACTCCGCGTACCGCAGCACCGTCTTGCCCGATTCCTGCAGCGCCGCGGTGTCGCCGTCCCCGACCGCAATCACGGTGTGCACCGTTTCGAGGTTGGGCAATATCGGGGCGAGCAGTTTGGCCAGTGACATGTCGACCAGCACAACCCGGTCTTCGGCTTCGTTGGCGACGTAGGCGACCTGCTCGGGGAAGAGCCGGATGTTGAGGGTGTGCAGCACGGCACCCATGGAGGGCGCCGCCAGATAAGTCGCCAGGTGTTCGGCGTTGTTCCACATGAACGTCGCGACGCGCTGGTCCCCGGTCACGCCCAGGCGCCGCAACGCGTTCGCCAGTTGGGCGGCCTGCTGACCCAATTCGCGGTATGTGGTGTGGCGGTAGCCGTCGCCGGTAGCGGTGGTGATCGTTCGGGCCCCGTGGACACCGCAGCCGTGCCGCATGATCGCGGTGATTGTCAGCGGAAAGTCCTGCATTGTGCTGTCCATCGATCTACCGCCTTACGGTCTCGGCGCAGCACCGCCTCATGGTCGGTCGGGCGAATGGTATCGCCGCGCTACATCATGGGGAACGGGTTCCCCCGACAAAGCGTGTTGTATCCACGACCTGACCGGCCTTGGCTCAGGCGAGCACCGGCTCGTGCGGCACGAGGTCGGGTAGCAGCCAGCCGGCCGTCGACAGCTCGCTGTCGAGTGCGGTGGCCTCGATGGCCAACGGGCTGGTCGAGGCGAGCGGCGTGACGGTGACGGCACCGGAATAGTCGGCGATGTACAGCCGCTTTCCATCCGGGCTTTCGACCACGCACGACGGCTGTGTACCCGCCCCGAGAGTGGCCAGGACGTCGTAGGTCCGCGTGCACAGCACGGTGACGTTCTCGTCGCTGACCAGGTAGGCGCGATCGCCGTCGGCGGACAGCGTCATCCCGGTGAGAATGGCGCCGGTGTCGCCGACCTTGTGCGTGTTGGTGATCTTGTTGGTCCGGGTGTCGACGACGTCGACCACGACTCCCACCTCGGGCGCGTAACTGGACACGTAGGCGATCGCACCGCCGGGGCTCAGCGCGACGTCACGGACGGGCAAACCGATCTCCACGGTGTCGATCACCCGCAACCCGGTCTGCTGGCCCGTGGGGCGCTTGTGCCGGCAGCGCACACGACCGCCGGCCGCGCCGGACTGCGCTTTCGTGCCGATCACGACAAGGCGGCCACCGGAGGGCCCGTTGATGCCCACGTAAGCCCGGGTTCCGTCGGGGCTGAGGCGCACGCACTCCGTGGTGGTTCCGGGCGTGCGAGTAGCGGCCGCGACATCGATCGTCTGGATGCGTCCGGTCTCGGTGTCCAGGACGGCGAGGTCGGCAACGCCGTCGGCGTTGCGGCTGGCGTACACGTGCCGCCCCGCGGAATCGACCGCCAGGTCGCTCACGCTCAGTGCCAGCGGATACGTCGCGACCACCGCGTTCGCGGAGGTGTCGATGACCTGGATCGAGTCATAGGCCGCCGACACGGTACTGACGTATCCCTGGCCGGTGCCCGAGCCGCCGATCGCGATGGCGAACGGCTCCTCGACGCCGTCGACCGTCTCGAGGACCCGGAAGGTGTCGGTGTCGATGGCCGAGACACTGTTGTCTCCGTAGTTGCTCACCATCAGTCGGCTGCCGTCGCGACTGACGGCGATGCCGCTGATCGGGCCGTTGTGGACCGCAATCCCCACGGCTACCGGTGTGGCGTCAATCTCGACGATCTCGCGGGCGGCCTCCCGGCCGTTCAGTTCGCTCACGTGCGCACCGCCTTCGCAGTTGTTGTCGGCCATCCGC
>DASYJS010000059.1:0-9369 GCA_035996225.1 Mycobacterium sp.
GATAAGGCACCATGGTTCAGACACACCCCAATTCGAGCCAACCGGGCCATTGGAATCAGCTGCCGTGCGTATCACGCCGTAACGGTTGGAAGCGTCGAATCTGAATGTTTCGGTGGTGTATTCAATGGCTTAAATATTCATTTCATCACGCTCAGCACAGGCGATCGTCCCTGATGAAGGACGGTTTAACGGCAACTTGACCGGCGACGGCTGACCAAATTGAGAAATGACTGGTGGTCACCTGTAATTTAGCTGCACTTTCGCTGCGAATTATTTTCCCACGTTTCCGACTAGCTAATTAGCTTAGCTGCTTTGCTGCCCATCGGAGATGACTTGTGCATTTGCAGCGCGATGCCGCTCCAGCCAAAGGACAGCGGACCCGGCCCGCTGGGCGGCTAGCTGAACTGAGTCCGCGGCCGGGCAAGGGCGACACCGTCGACGACGATGTCGAGCTTCTCGTTGTAGAACGCCACCAGACCCGCGATCTGGCTGACCGCCGGTAGCGGGTAGTGATACGTCCACGCGAGGTCGGTATGCACGGTGTCGCCTACCCGCACCGACCAGTAGCCCGACGTCACCCCTTTGTACGGGCATTGCGTCTGGGTCGAGCTGGGCTCCAGATGCCCGAAAGCAACATCGGTGGGGTCGAGGTAATACCTTGTGGGCAAACCGGTCTCGAAGAGCAGCACTGGCGACTGGGTATCGGCCAGCACTACGCCATCCAGCTCTACCCGAATGTGCCGGTGCGAGCGCAGCGCGTCGACCCGCGAGTACGGATTGCGCGGGTGGACGTAGATGGGCTCGTCCTCCTCGAACCACCGCAGCGCATCCCATTCGAAGCGCACGGTGCCCGCCACGGGGCTGTCGCTGTCGGCGTCGAACACCCGCGCGGCCGACGGTTGAGTCTGGCCGGCCCCGACTAGGGCGTGCAGCCGTGAGGGCCCGAACTGCACTGTCTGCGCGTGGTTCTCGTCGCGCAGCAACTCTGCGCGCACGTCGGCCAGCGGCACGTAATACGCCGGGTAATAAGGGACTTCCCACACATAGCGTGCCGCTATCGTGTCGAAGACCAGCTCGTCACCCAGAAAACCCCGGACCCGACGCGGTGCGGGCTCGATCCTTCCCCGCGCGGCGGCCATCTGCGGGTAATCACCGTCGTTCGTCATCGGTCACCTACTGATCCTTGGACGCAAGGCCGACCGGCGCATGCGAAATCGCTGTGCGGATGGCGTCGGCCAACGCCAGCGCACTTTCCTCGGTGAGTTCCAGCGCGACCCGGGCCGACGGGCCGAGCCCCGGATTGATCACGTCGATGTTGACCGTGTGGCCGTACGGCGCATGCACGGGATGGTCGACGTAGACCGTCGCGCGTTCGGCGCCGAACCACCCCATCGCGCCCTTGCCACTGCCCTCGATCTCGACGTGTTCGGTTAGATATGTGCACATAGCTTGGCAGACCTAGCCTTTCAGATGGGTGCCGAAAAACTCGTCGATGCGGCGCCAGCCGTCGACCGCCGCTTCCGGCCGGTATGCCGGCCGGTCGACGGAGAAGAACGCGTGGCCCGCACCCTCGTAGGAATGGAACTCGTGCGCCTTGCCCAGCTTGGTCAGCTCGGCGTCCAGCGTGGCCACCGCGGGCGGCGCCGGGAACTTGTCGTCGATCCCGAACAGGCCCAGCAGCGGGCAACTCAGGTTGGGCGCCAGGTGCAGGATCGGTTGCAGGGCCTTGGGCATGCCCTCCGGCCGATCCTCGACGACGAAGGCGCCGTAGCAATCCACTGCGGCGTCCAACTGCAGCGAGCACGCCGCCAGGTAGGCGTGCCGCCCGCCCGAACAGTGCCCGATGACGCCGAACTTCCCGTTTGCGCCCGGCAGCGACCGCAGGTGCTCGATCGCGCCCGCGACATCACCGACCAGCCGCTCATCGGGCACCCCGCCCGCCGCACGCACGGCCGCGGCCGCATCGTCGGGAGCGGCGCCCGGGGCCTCGCGGGAGTACAGATTCGGCGCCACGGCGTGATAGCCGCTGACGGCAAGCCGGCGAACGAATTCTTTGGTTTCCCGGTCGTAGCCGGGCATGTGATGGATCCAGACGACTGCGCCGCGCGACCCTTCGGCGAGCGGCGTCGCGCGATAGGCCTCGATCTCATCGCCGCCGTGGCCGGTGATGGTGATCGTCTCCGCGCGAATGGCATCTGGGCTGACAGCGTTCATCGAAATGCTCCTTGCTGGGCCGCAATCGAGTGCGGAGCGGATGCGGCTAGTCCGGGTACTTGTCGGGGGTGCGCCCGCCGGACACCAACGTATCCGAACTTCACCTGTGGCCCCAGGCGGGTGCGCGCCGGCTCATTCCCGCTTTCGTCGAGTGTGCGTCCTGGGCGTTGAGTGTGCGCCCAGGACGGCGACACGTGGATGAGCTCCGCTGTGAATGCACACTCAAAGCCGTTGACGCACAGCCGAAAGCAGCGTGGCTGGTGAATGCCGCGCGAGCAGGCCTCGCGCCCCTAGTGCTTCTTGTCGCGGACCTTGTAGGTCGAAGGCCACGACTTTCGCGACTCGTCTCCAGTCAGTGGAGTTCCGATCCCACCGACCTTCACGTTGTAGGCCTCCTTGCCCGCGCCCACCTCGCGATTCGCGTGTTCCTGGGCGAGGTAATACAGCTCATCGATGGTCGCTTCGTCGTACGCGACGAACGAAGTTTCCCTGGCGAGGTCCTCGATCCCGACCAGCATCCGCTCCGGCACCCACCGTGACGCCAGCGCCGCCAGACCCAGTAGCGAGTACGGGATGACCCAGTAACAGATGAACAGCAACGGAGTCTTGGTGTCCAGGATCGTGGCGTCTCGCCCCCCGAATTCTGCCAGGATCGGCGGAATCGCGGAGGACACCGTCATGCCGGCGAACGCGGCGATCCAGATCCAGGACAAAACATCGGTGATCCGGTCGAACAGCTCGGTCTTGACCACGTCAGGTGGCTGCTCCGCCGCGGCGAACTCACGCACGAACGACTTGCCGACCAGCTGGCCGACGAGGGCCACGAGGAAGATGCCGCCGCTGCTGAGCGGCTGTATCCACCGGTGCATGAACGTCTCGCTGAGCGTGAACGTCAGAATCGTCAGCACCGCGAACGTGGCGACCGCACCGATCTCCAGCGTGCCGCCCGACTTACCCAGCAGGCGCCCGATCACAAACGCGGCGACGGCGATCGCGAGCGCGACCACCACCGCAGTCTTGAAAGGGACGTTGCCAACCAGCACCCAGTAGATGAGCCACGGCGCGAATCCAAACAGCATGCCCACGGTGGGTCAGTGTATGAGTGCTGGCTCGTTGCGCGGCAACCACCGCCGCATCGCGGCGAGTCGGCATCCTGCGGCAACCGAGCAAAGCCATTACATTGCGTCTGTAGTGAACGACGATCCGCGCAACGACGAGGTCTCTCGGCAATACGACCGGTGGCAGTACCCGCCGCCGATTCAGGACCTCGAAACCTACTCGAAGAACAACTGGGAGTGGTTCGACCCGTTCCGGGCGCACCGGGTGTTATGGCCAGACCGGGACTACCGGCCCGACCTGGACATCCTGATCGCGGGGTGCGGCGCTAACCAGGCGGCGGTATTCGCCTTCACCAACCGCGCGGCCAAGGTCGTGGCGATCGATGTCAGCCAATCGGCACTGGACCATCAGAAATACCTGAAAGACAGGCACAGCCTGCACAACCTGGAATTGCACCTGCTTCCGATCGAGGAGGTGTCGACGCTGGGACAAGACTTCGACCTGATCGTGTCCACCGGCGTCCTGCATCACCTGGCCGATCCATTGACCGGCATGACGGCGCTCGCGAGCTGCCTGCGGCGCGACGCCGCGATCGCGGTCATGCTCTACGCCAAGTACGGCCGCACCGGGGTGGAACTGCTCGAGTCGGTCTTTCGTGACTTGGGGCTATCTCAGGACGACGCATCGGTGCAGGTGGTCAAAGACATCATCGCGGTGCTACCCGCGGATCATCCCGTCCGGAGCTACTTGACCGTGGCTCGCGATTTGCAGACCGACGGCGCCCTCGTCGACACGTTCTTACACGGTCGCCAGCGAAGCTATACCGTCGAAGACTGCCTTGATCTTGTCGCCGCGGCCGGGCTCACATTTCAGGGGTGGTTCCACAAGTCGCCCTACTATCCGCACGAAATCCTCGCGCCGTCAAGCGAATTCGGGCGTCATCTGGCGAAGTTGCCGGACATCAAACTGTGGTCGGTGATGGAACGGTTGCAACCTCTGAACGCCACACATTTCTTCATGGCTTGTCGCCCGGAGCGTCCGCCAGCGCAGTACACGATCGATTTCTGGGCGCCCCAGGCTCTCGACTACATTCCCATGTCGCGCACCGCGTGCATGCTGTCCGGAGCCGATCTCATCGGACCCGGTGCCCGGCTGCGGCTCAGCCCGGCTGATCTATCCTTCGCGCAACTCGTCGACGGCCGCCGCAGCATCGGTGAGATCGCTGCCAGCGTTTCGCAACGCGGTGGCGGCAGCACGGGCGAGGCGCAGGACTTTGCTCGCAAGCTGTTAGAGGAGCTGTGGCGTCTGGACTTCCTGGCAATGGCCATCGCCGCGCCCTAATGTAGTGGGTTGCGCTGGAACGTATCTCGCATCAAAAGCCGGATCGAATTCGCAAGCCTGGCCTATGCCGGTTATCGGCTCGGCGCCGGCTGGACTTGCTGTGGCAAGACATATTGTCGAGACGAAGTTAAGATTCGAATCCTGCGCGAAGGTAATCCAGACCGAGGAGTCGACGAATGAAGAACATGGCACGGTTGGCCGGCCCGCTCGCTGCCGCTGTGGCCGGTTTTTTTGCCATCGCTGTCGCTCCGACGGCGAGCGCCGACCCAGCAGATGATGCTTACCTGCAAACGTTGCAGCAGCGGGGGCTCAGCTGGGCAAGCGGCCAGGAGCAAACGATGATCAACGTCGGGCATGCCGTTTGTCAGGATTTTGACGGCGGAGACTCGATGGGCCAGACCGTCGGCGACGTGAAAAAGGCGCTCGGGGTGAGCAACCCGGGTGCCGGTAGCATTATCGGTGCGGCGATTGCGAACTACTGCCCGGAAAACCGCAGCAAAATGTAGGTCAAACCCCGCAATCACGGCGACGCAATCCGTTTCCACCGGACAGCCGCGAGCTAAGGTGTATCGGTGCTCGCCCTGGACACGATGGTCCGCGAAAATCTTTTCATCTGTCCGCGCTGCTCCAACCCTGTGCGTTTCGAAGCCTGTTCATGGCGATGCAGCAACACGTCCTGTCGGTACGCCGAAGAGCCGTTCCCGGTCGTCTCCGGGGTACCGGCGCTTGTCGATTTCGAGCACAGCGTCCTCGACGCCGACCGATTGAGCGCTTCCGAGGGGGCCTCGGAGGTCACCCGGTCGGGGCTCAACCGCGCGCTGGGTGCGCTGGTACACCCCGCGAACACCACCGCTGCCGCCAGCGTGGCCCGGATGCTGGAGCTACTCGGGGCCGACGCTGCCGCAAGCGGGCGGCGGCCCCGGATTCTGGTGATCGGGGGCGGCTCCCGGGGCGACGGCTTGGCGCAGCTCTACGCAGATCCGGATGTCGATCTCATCTCCTTCGACATCTACGCCGGCCCGATGGTGCAATTCGTCGCCGACGGCCACGCGATTCCGCTGGCCGATAGCTCCCTCGATGGCGTGATCGTCCAGGCGGTGCTTCAGTACGTGCTCGAGCCGACGGTGGTGGCGAAGGAGATCCACCGGGTGCTGCGTAGCCGGGGAATCGTTTACGCCGACTCGCCGTTCATCCAGCAGGTCAGCGAAGGGCCATACGACTTGACCCGTTTCACCGATAGCGGGCAGCGCTACTTGTTCCGCAGGTTCGAATGCATCGACTCCGGCTGTGTGGCCGGCGCGGGCACCGCGTTGCGTTGGTCGATCGACTATTTCGTCCGGGCCCTCACCCGTTCCCGCCGGCTCGGCAGAGTCGCAGTGCTCTGTTTCTTCTGGCTCAGCTGGATCGACCGCATCCTCGACCCGAGGCACACGATCGACGGCGCCAGTAGCGTGTTCTTCCTCGGCCGCAAGAGCGAAGTCTCGATCACCGAGGCCGACATCATCGACTACTACCAGGGTGGGATGTCGGAAATCGCCGTCGGCGACCGAGCCTGACGAGCGTCGGCCGCATTACCGCCATCTAGCGGCCCGCATACCGTGCCCCCACTGGGACTCGAACCCAGACTGGGCGGATTTTAAGTCCGCTGCCTCTGCCAATTGGGCTATGGGGGCCCCGGCGGCGAATCTAGCGCGCGGGACCCGGGTCAGGGACAGCGCGTCCCGCCCGAATTTGGCCGAGTTCTGGACGTGCGTGCGGGCTGCCCTTCGCGTAAGATCCGCGCGCCGCGCGTCTTATCGCTGTACAGCTCTCCGCGGCCAGATGACACCTCCATGTCACCCGGCGGGAGCTTGTTAAAACTACCAGCCTCAACGTTAAAAAGCCGTAAACGGAAGTGACCCTGCCTCTTTCGGCCGGGAATGTCGTGGCGAGGGAAATTAGCCTTACGCCAATACACAGGGGCTCGTGCGCCACCACTCAGGGTTGACCCAGCGGTTTGGGTTGACACGGTTCGAACACTAGAGGAGCGAGGATGTCATTCCTGACAACAGCGACTGAAGAGTTGCTTGCCGCGCAGCAGCTGCTCAGCGGGGTTAATACCAACCTGGCGGCGCAGAACGCGGGCGCCGCGTCGGCGACCACCATCGTCGCTCCCGCGGCGGCCGACCCGGTGTCCATCCAGCAGGCGGCGACCTTCTCGACGTACGGCACCACGTACCAGGGACTTGCCGGCGAGGCACAGACCCAGCTGGAAACGTACGTGACCAACCTGGGCCTCAGCTCCAACAGTTACGGCGACGCCGAGTCGGCCAATGCGGCCTCGGCCGTTCTGTCCAGTGCGGTGAGTCCCAACGCTGCCGTTGCCGCTGCCGCTGCGCCTGGTCCCGGCAGCAGCCTCCTCGACATTCTCCAGTACCTCCTCGGTGGCACGGGTAACTTCACCAACCCGACCATGCTCGGCGGCGTCTTCGGCCTTTCGAGTAACGGGGCCAACATCCTGAACATCGGTGCTGGGAACTGGGCCTCGGCCGCTTCGAACCTGGTCGGAATGGCCGGCGGTGGTCTGCTTCCCGCCGGTAGTGACACCATCGGCGACGCCGCCGCGGCTGCAGGCGCCGCGGACCTCGCCAGCCAGGTGACGCCGATGCCGATCGGCGCCGCCGGCATGGGCGGAATGCCGGTGGTCGGGTTGGGCCAGGGCACCCTGGTCGGCCAGTTGTCGGTGCCGCCGACGTGGGCTGGCGGCCAGGTCACTCCGATGGTCGGCACCACCGTCTCGCCGCTGCACACCGTGGGCTGGACCGGCGCTGCACCGCAAGCCGGTGCGGGCACGCCCATGGCCGGCATGCCCGGCATGGTCACGGGCGCGGGACGCGCCTCCAGCGGCTTCGGCGCACCGCGCTACGGCGTCAAGCCGATCGTGATGCCGAAACTGACGGCCGTTTAGGCGCCGGCACGGTCACGCAACCAGAAGCCAAATTCGGACAGATAGAAGGAGTGGGATACAGAAATGGCTATTGATTTTGCAGCTTTGCCTCCGGAGATCACCTCATCGCTCATGTACTCCGGCGCGGGCGCCGGGCCGCTGATGGCCGCTGCGACGGCCTACGCCAACCTGTCCGCCGAAGTGAGCGCCACCGCAAGCCAGTGGGAGTCGATCATTTCGTTGCTGACCACCGAGAACTGGACGGGTGGCGGGTCGGCCGCCGCGGCAACCGCGGCCCAACCGATCGTCACCTACCTGACCGACACGGCGACGGCACTCGAGCAGGCGGCCACCCAGGCCACGGCGTCGGCGGCGGCTTATGAGGCGGCGTTCGCGGCGACGGTGCCCCCGCCGGTGATCGCGACGAACAGGGCAACGGAGGCGGCGCTCGTCGCAACCAACGTGCTCGGCCAGAACACGCCCGCGATCGCGGCACTCGACGCCCAGTACGCCGCAATGTGGGTCCAGGATGCGACCATGATGGCCACCTACCAGGCCTCCTCGACGGCGGCGAGCGCCCTCACTCCGGTTACGCCGCTGACGGCGACCACCGACCCGGGTGCGCAATCACTCGCTACCGCCAATGCATTGGCGGCCCCGGCCGCGCAACCACTCGCTGCCGTTGTCAGTGCGGCCCTGCCGTTCCAGAGCACGGACCTCTTGCAGTCGATCGACGGCTTCCTCGGCACCCCTGCCGTCTTGAATGGCATCAACGGCGCGGTCAATACCGCGGCGTGGTTCGTCACGAACGGCATCACCACCGGGGTATCGCTGGGCCACACACTGGCCGGCGCCGCGGTGCCGGCGGCGGCGGTCAGCGACGTGGTACCCGAAGCCGGCTCCGCCGGTGTGGTCGAGGGCACCATGGTGCGAGCGGTTACGCCGATCGGCGGTATGGGTCTCGGCGCTGGGGCGATGGGCAGCCTGGGCCAGGCGACCACGGTCGGCAAACTCTCGGTGCCGGCCACCTGGTCCGCAGCTGCCCCGGTGCAAGCAGAGTTGGCCGCGGCCACCGCTCCGCTCGAAGGCTCGGGCTGGA
This sequence comes from Mycobacterium sp., assembly GCA_035996225.1. Taxonomy (GTDB): domain Bacteria; phylum Actinomycetota; class Actinomycetes; order Mycobacteriales; family Mycobacteriaceae; genus Mycobacterium. Next base: position 8,640 of record DASYJS010000059.1, read on the forward strand.
CCGTCGCCACCGAGGAAACCGGGACGGCCATGGGTGCGCCCGGTATGCCGGGAATGGTGGGCGCAGGTGCCAAGGGCGCCGGCGCCTTCGGTTCGGGGCCGCGGTACGGCTTCAAGCCGATTGTCATGCCCAAACAGGTCGTCGTGTGACGCGCGAAAAAGGGGGCCACATGTCACACGTTGGAGGCTGGCAGTTAACCGCTAAGCCGTAATCTATCCGCTGCGCGGCCACCGCCGCACTGATACCAATCGCAAAGACTTCGACCAACTGAAGGCATCAACGGAAAAAGGAGAAAAGCAACATGGCAACACGTTTTATGACTGACCCGCACGCGATGCGGTCGATGGCGGGACGTTTTGAGATGCACGCCCAGACGGTGTCGGATGAGGCGCGCAAGATGTGGTCGTCCTCGATGAACATCGCCGGGGCGGGCTGGAGCGGTCAGGCCCAGGCCACCTCGTACGACACCATGGGTCAGATGAACCAGGCGTTCACCAACATCGTCAACATGCTGCACAGCGTGCGCGACGGCTTGATCCGCGACGCCAACAACTACGAGACGCAAGAGCAGGCGTCGCAGCAGATCCTCAGCCACTAGCCGCCAAAACCGCTTCTTCCCAACACTTTTAACTCAGGAGGACTTATACAATGAGCATTAACTACCAGTTCGGAGATGTTGACGCCCACGGCGCGCTGATCCGCGCGCAGGCTGCTTCGCTGGAGTCCGAGC
>DASYJS010000060.1:0-10847 GCA_035996225.1 Mycobacterium sp.
CGGCCACGGCGGCAACGGCGCTCACCGACGCGGCGGCCGCTAGATACCACGCGATGGGCACCGCCGATTTATAGATCTCGAGCAGCCGGACGGCGATGATCGGCGCGAGCGACCCGGCCACGATCGACGTGAGCTGATAGCCCAGCGACACCCCTGAATACCGCATCCGGGTCGGGAACATCTCGGCCATGGTGGCCGGCTGAACCGCGTACATCGCTCCGTGAAACACCAACCCGATGACGACCGCGGACATGATGATCGCGTTGCGGCCGCTGTTCATCATCGGGAATGCGAAGAACCCCCAGGTGCCGGCGGCGACAGCACCGGCGAAATAGACTGGGCGCCTGCCGAATCGGTCACTGAGATGCCCGAATAAGGGGATGACGGCGAAATGCACGGCATGGGCGACCAACAGCCACCACAAGATGGTTTTGGTGTTCGCGTGGACATGCACTTTGAGATAGGTGATGGAGAAGGTGACCACCAGGTAGTACATGATGTTCTCGCCCACTCGTAAGCCCATGGCAGTGAAAATGCCGCGCGGGTAACGCTTTACCACTTCGAGGACGCCGGCCTGAGTCGCTTTGGTGCGCTCTGCTTGTCGCTGTGCTTCGAGGAAGATCGGGGCATCAGTGACCTTGGTGCGGATGTAGTAGCCGATCAAAACCACGATCGCGGACAACCAGAAGGCCACCCGCCAGCCCCAGCTGAGGAACGCCGCATCCGACAGGGTCGAGGTGAGAACCAGCAGCACCGCTGTGGCGAGCATGTTGCCGCCCGGCACACCGGCCTGCGGCCAACTCGCCCAGAAACCGCGGCTGGCGTTCGGGCTGTGCTCGGCGACAAGCAGAACGGCGCCGCCCCACTCGCCGCCGACAGCGAAGCCCTGAATGAACCGCAGTGTCACCAACAGCGCCGGGGCCCAGTATCCGATCTGCGCAAACGTCGGCAGGCAACCCATCAGGAAGGTGGCGACGCCGACGAGGACCAGGCTCAGCTGCAGCAGCTTCTTACGTCCGTACCGGTCCCCGAGTTGGCCGAACACGATGCCGCCGATCGGGCGGGCGGCGAAGCCGACGGCGTAGGTCACGAAGGCGGCGAAGATGGCGTCGAGATCGTTGCCGCCCTGGGCGAAGAAAACCTTGCCGAACACCAGCGTTGCTGCGGTGCCGTAGAGGAAGAATTCGTACCATTCCACGACGGTGCCGGCCATGGACGCGGCAACCACTCGGTGAAGGTATGCGCGTCCGGCTCTGAATCGTTTGGGCTGCAACTCATTACGCATACTCACCGGTCGTCCTCCTTGGCGAACCGCCCACCCGGCGCCCGACCGCGCGTCCTTTTGGGTCACGGGGATGATGCGGGTGCCGCGGATCGGAGCGTACCTGGCCTGACGAGGCAACGCGGGTTGTCTACCGGGTTTGCCTCGCGCCGCCCGGGATTCGCCGGTGTCCCAGCGGGTTTCGGTATGCCGCTGACGGGAGCGGCTAGCGCGGCGGAGGCGGAAGAGCCGGGGGACCGGAGGGAGGCGGGGGAACCTGGGGCGCCGAGGACGGCAGCGGCGGCGCCTCAACAGCGCGCTAGGCATTCCACGCACCGTTCATCAGCTCTTCGAGGCGCCTTGGCGCGTTGGCGCGCTGGCGGTCAAGTGGCAAGGCAGGTGCTCTGGAGGTATATCGCCGCTTCGGCTAGCAAATCCGCTGGGAAATAGCTCGAAACACGGGTTGCGACGCGGTCACGGATACATACCTATTAGCTGATGGCTGGTCACATGAGCCCCGTGGATCACTATCGTCACATGGGCCAACTGCGAACGTCAAGGATGGCGTCTCGCTCCTGGAAAGGTGTGACATTGTCGGCGATTCTTCGGATCACGTCGCTAGCGGTGGTGCCGGTGGCGGCTATCGCATTCATCGTGGCGTTGGGCCCCGCCCCATCAGCAAACGCCACACCGTGCGGCGCGGCTGATGCCAACATCGATCCTCCTGTGCAGGCGGCGATACCCGCGCCTCAGCCGGTCGTCCAACCGCCGACCGGGCGAAGGCCCTCGCATACGAATGACCAGGCGCCGCTGCCCAAGTTGGGGCCGCTGATCGCTTCGTTGCTCAAGCCGACCACTTCTGGCCAGCGATACTCGGCTCCGATGGTTCCGCAGGCGGGCGTGGTGCCGCCGCCCGGGCCGAATCCGCCCGTGCCGGGGCTCCCACAGTCCCCGAATGCCACGCCGTTGAAGCCGAACGCGGCCCCAGTTCCGCAGCCGGCGCCGGACGCGGCACTGCCACCTCCGGCCTCCATCGCGGGAGCGCCGACGTCGCTCGTGGACTGGGTGACGGGACCGAACGGGCCGAACAAGACCCTGCAACGTTTTGGTATTTCCGGGACTGACCTCGGAATCGTCTGGGACAACGGCGATTCCGCCAACCGCCAGGCCCTGATGGCTTTTGGTGACACCTTCGGCTATTGCAAGGTCCGCGGCCAGCAGTGGCGCTACAACGTGCTGTTCCGCAGTAGTGACCATGATTTGTCGCAGGGAATCCACATCGCGGACGGTGTGCCCAACAACAACTATTCCGGTTCCCCGGTGTGGACAAACGGCCTTTCCAAACAGGTCGTCAACACCATCCACAAGGCCGGCCACGAAACGGGAATCATTCCGACGTCGGCCCTGTCGCTCGGTCGGACGCAGTACATGAGCTACATGTCGATTCGGCAATGGGGTCACGACGGCGAATGGTCGACGAACTATTCGGCCATCGCGAGATCCAACGACAATGGCCAGAACTGGGGGATCTTCCCCGGCAGCATCCGTACGGCGGGGGCGGACACTGTCCCTGGCGCCGGGTTCACCCCGGGCAACGAGAACTTCCAAATGGGCGCGTTCATGAAGGGTAACGACGGCTTTATCTACAACTTCGGGACGCCTTCGGGACGTGGCGGTGCGACATTCCTGTCGCGTGTTCCCCCGAATCAGCTGCCGGATCTGACCAAGTACCAATACTGGAACGGCGACAACGGCGGACATTGGGTCCCGGCCAACCCGGGCGCGGCAACTCCGCTCTGGCCCGGTCCGGTGGGAGAGATGTCGGCCCAATACAACAGCTATCTCAAGCAATACCTGGTGCTGTACACCAATGGGGGCAGCAACGACGTCGTGGCACGGACCGCGCCGACGCCGCAAGGGCCGTGGAGTGGGGAGCAGCCGCTCGTCTCGTCGTTCCAGATGCCGGGTGGCATCTACGCGCCGATGATCCATCCTTGGTCGTCGGGTAAGGACCTCTACTTCAACCTGTCGCTGTGGTCGGCGTACGACGTGATGTTGATGCACACGGTGCTGCCCTAGTAGTCGTGCCCATCATGGCGGGGCGAGCGTCGTCACAATCTGTACATCTCGCGAGACATCGCCGCATCCTCGATGAAAGCCTCGCGGCGCGGGTGGTAATAGCGTTGCGTGGGTTCACTGCGTGGTGCTCGGGTCCCAAACGCGCTGCGGACCGCCTCGGCGCTGTCCACGACCCAATCTGCGATCAAACGGCCAATATTGTTGCGCGGCAACGGAAGGGATCCGACGCCGACCTGGGCTGAACCTGCGGTGAGAACAAGGCCGGAGAGCCAGCCGGTAACCAATGCGCGTTCGACGGCTGCCGAACGTTTCCACACAGCGCCGATGTCAGCCATCGGCTCGCGCCTCGTGTTGTGTCATGAATCGACGCTACGAATTTTCGCCGTCGAAGCGCATCGTGCTCAGGGTCGATCTTGATGTGCGACCGTAGTAGGAGGCCCGCCGCTCCCCGTTGCGACTGCCGTATCACTCGATCCGTCGCCGGGTCCCGCGACGACATCGGGTCGCCTCCCGACGCACTGGCATTCCGCCGGGCGTTCGACCGTGCCACCAGCCCTTTTTCCCTGCCGGCTACCCCAACGGGTTAGGGGTATTAGACGCCCGTAGGATTGCGCTGTCATTGTCACGACCAGCGGACCCCGGACGGGCATCTCGACGGTGAAACAATCCGATCACTACGACCTGCTCAGTGCCTATTTAAAGGGCCGCGGTCTGCAAAACGTTTGGCAAAGAGCAAATTTCATTGTTATCGCCGCACAGTCGGCGCTGCCGTCGATCATGCTGTGGAGCCCTACCGGACCCGACCAGCCGGCCATGCGGTCGCTATCGGTCGCGATATCAGCCCTGGGGCTTGCCGGCGCAATGCTGTGGCTGGTCCATTGGCCCACCCGACGAGAATCGATCCTCTTCGCGTTTTCAGCGATGGGTGCCATTGCCGTCTCGTGCTTGTGCCTATCCAATCCCTATACGGGACTAATGGGGTGCACGACTTTTGCCATCCTCGGCGGCTTCATCGCGTACTTTCACACGGTTCGTCTTGTGCTCACCAACTTCACGGTGGCCGCGATCTGCGCGACGATCCTGGCGCATCAATTCATCGCCGCCACCGGCGACGTCGCCCTGATCAGTGCAGGCCTGATTACCGTTGCGACACTCAATCTCGGTGTGCCGTTTGGCATTCTGTCGCTGATGCATACTCTGCGAAACGACCTCCGAAGTTCTGACCGCGATTCGCTCACCGGCCTGCACAACCGACGCTCGTTCTACAACGCGGTGTATGAGCTGATGGCGCTGCACGGCCGCACCGCAGGCACGTATCTGGTGACCGCGGTGATCGACCTGGACAACTTCAAGCACATCAACGACACCCAGGGGCACGCGGTTGGCGACCAGGCGTTGGTCGCCGTCGGCTCGGCTCTTGAGCAGAACTGTCGGCCCGCGGCGGTGATCGCTCGCATCGGCGGTGAGGAATTCGTCGTCGTCGACACCGCCACCACACCGCAGCACACGAATATGACCGAACGGCTCCGCCAAGCGGTGGCCGACATCCCCTTCCCGATTACCGCCAGCATCGGGAGTTCCGCCGTCGCACTCGACGAGCTTAGGGCGATGGCCGACATGCAACTGATCGACGATTTGATCGGCACCGCCGACGCCGCGATGTATGAGGCCAAACGCGCCGGGGGCGATCAGGTCTGTCACTATTCGGAATTGATACCGCGTACTGCGAGTTGGCCGGCGTCCGGTTAGTGATTCGCACGCGACGCGTCATCCCCAGTCGCGTGGGGTCAGCCGCTCGAGGATGCGCAAAAAGATCCGTCGCTCCCCGGCGCTGAGTTCGCCGAGCCAGTGCTCTTCCCCGCGCTGGATCTGGTTCTGCACTGCGTCTTTGACGCGTCGACCCGCTTCGGTGATGGCGAGCAACCGCACTCTGCGATCGTCCGGGTCGGGCCGGCGCTCGATGTAGCCGTCGTCCTGGAGGTCGTCGAGCGTGCGAATGATCCGGGTCTTGTCGGCGCCGATCGCCGCGGCCAGCGCGGCCTGAGTACGCATGGACGACCTGTCCAGCGCCAGCAGGACGACGTAGCCCCACATCGTCACGCCGTGCGCTTCGAGGATCGGCTCCTCTGCCGCGATCAACTCCCGCAGCAGCGGCGCGAGCATCGCGGCGAGGTCAGGACGCCGTTCCGGCGACTTTGCAGCCATCGCGCCATGATAGGCATTGCACTATCGTATGCAAATACATACTGTAGGCACATGCCTATTAATTCGTCTGACATCCGCCCGCGGCATCGCACCGCCGTGCTGCACTCGATCGACATTGTCAACGGCATTGCGCGAGAGGACTTCGGCAGGCCGACACCTTGCGGAGACTGGACACTTCTGGACCTTCTCGCCCACATGACCGTCCAACATCGCGGGTTCGCCGCAGCGGCAAGAGGTGCCGGCGCGGACCTCGAGAACTGGAATGTCGATGCCGTCGTCGACGCGGTGCGGGCCGATCACGCGCGCGCCTATGCTGATGCCGCACACGACGTCATCGACGCATTCGCGGCCGACGGCACGCCCGAGGCGCTCTTCCAGCTACCCGAGTTCGGTGCAGGCGCAGCGTTCCCCGGCGCGATGGCAATGGGCTTCCATTTCGTGGACTACGTCGTCCATGGCTGGGACGTCGCCGCATCGCTGGGCGTGCGTTACGAGCTGCCCGCTGACGTCATCGCCGCCGCCCTGCCCCTCGTGCTGGCCGTGCCCGACGGCGAGTTCCGCAGCGGGGAGGGTGCGCCGTTCGGTCTCGCTATCGAGCAGGCAGGCGGCGACGACTTCGACCGCATACTGCGCCATCTCGGCCGTCGACCGGACTGGGCTCAGCGGTACTCGACGGTCGCCGGCGCCTGCGGTGGTTGAGGTAGCGGTCTCGTCAATCGCCAATATGCGGCTGAGTAGTCGAGTAATGAAACCACTGTGACGAGGAGCGCCATAGCGACTACGACAGAATTCAGCGTGCGCCAGCCTGGGGTCGGCTGTGCAGCGATGGCGTACGAGATCGTCAAGGTCACCAGGCAAATACCCTGAGCAATTCCCTTCATCTTGCCGCTGCACCGCGTTCCTCCGTCTTGGCCCGACCGGCGGAGCAAGAGTTGCCGTACGACCGAGACTGCGGCGTCGCGCCCGATCATCACCACGAGCAGGGGCGCGGGAAGTACGCCGACCGCGAGAAGGGCCACCGCCTCGGTCGTACGCGCCACATGGTCGACGGTGCTATCGATCATTGCCCCTAACGGCGTCGCCACCCCCAACCGGCGAGCAAGGTAGCCATCCATAAGGTCGCTGGTCTCGACGAGCAAACAGAGCGCGACCATCGCCCATCGCGCGCGGCTATCCGGAATATACGAACACAGGAAATACCCGAGCGCGAACGGCAGCCTGGACATCGTCACGCCGAAAACAAGTTGGTGTGCTGCGGTGGCGGAGGTACTCACGCTCTTCGCCCACCGCGGAGCAACTCCGCCAACCGATACCGACCGAACGGTGTGCCGTCCACCTAGGCCTCCCGCCGTAGTCCGGTTGGGCCAACACGATAAGGCCGTCGACGTCTTCGCGGAGCAATAAGGTCCGTTTGCTATGGCGAAGCGGCGTCAGCGTGCCGCAGTTGCTGCGCGAAAGTGGCCTCAACCTCGCCCCACGCCGCCTCCTGAATGGGGATCTGACTGGATCACCGCACCGTTGGGCGCGTAGCTTGATCGTCTAACTTCTTCTGGATGAAGTTCTCCCGCGTGGTGGCCAGGACCTGCTGTGATGGGCGATACTGTCGCTGTGTCGCGGTCTCTGGATGCGTTGGTCGCCGGGGCTGGCCAAACCCGAGGGGAGGCGCGCCAGCTTTCCCGAGCTAAGGCTACGCGAGCAATGTAACCCCAAAGAAGTAAGCAGATACCACCATCGGTGGATAGCGCACGGCCTCGTCTAGTTACTAGGATGTCCTAGTAACTAGGATAATCCAGCGATCGAAGGCCAGCTAATGACCACACAAATCCCGCACTTCATCGACGGGAAGCGCACCCTCGGCCAGTCCGGGCGTACCGCGGATGTCTTCAATCCCAGCACCGGCGAGGTGCAGGCGAAAGTCTCGATGGCCTCATCGGCCGACGTCGACGCGGCGGTGGCCTCAGCCGTCGAGGCGCAAAAGGGCTGGGCCGCGTGGAATCCGCAGCGCCGCGCCCGGGTGTTGATGCGCTTCATCGAGCTCGTCAATGCCAACATCGACGAGCTGGCCGAGCTGCTGTCTCTCGAGCACGGCAAGACCGTGCCCGACGCGCGTGGCGACATTCAGCGCGGCATCGAGGTGATTGAGTTCTCCCTGGGCATCCCCCACCTGCTCAAGGGTGAATACAGCGAGGGCGCCGGGCCGGGCATCGACGTCTACTCGTTGCGTCAGCCCTTGGGCGTGGTCGCGGGCATCACCCCGTTCAACTTCCCGGCGATGATCCCGTTGTGGAAGGCCGGTCCGGCCCTGGCTTGTGGAAATGCGTTCGTCCTCAAGCCAAGTGAGCGGGATCCGTCAGTTCCGCTGCGGTTTGGTGAGTTGTTCCTCGAAGCCGGTCTGCCGCCCGGCGTATTCCAGGTGGTGCATGGCGACAAGGAGGCCGTCGACGCGATCCTGCACCACCCCGACATCAAAGCCATCGGTTTCGTCGGCAGCTCCGACATCGCCCATTACATCTACGCAACGGCCGCGGCCAACGACAAGCGGTCACAGTGCTTCGGCGGCGCCAAGAACCACATGATCGTGATGCCCGACGCCGACCTCGACCAGGCCGTCGATGCGCTGATCGGCGCCGGGTACGGCAGCGCCGGCGAGCGCTGCATGGCGATCAGCGTGGCGGTGCCCGTCGGCGAGCAGACCGCGGACCGGTTGCGCGCCAGGCTGGTTGAACGGGTCAACAACCTGCGCGTGGGACACAGCCTGGACCCCAAGGCCGACTACGGCCCGTTGGTCACCGAAGCCGCGGTGGCCAGGGTGCGCAACTACATCGATCAGGGTGTGGCCGCCGGCGCCGAAATCGTGATCGACGGCCGCGAGCGTGCCAGCGACGACCTGACCTACGGTGACGCCAACCTCGAAGGCGGCTTTTTCATCGGGCCGACCTTGTTCGACCACGTCACCCCCGACATGTCGATCTACACCGAGGAGATCTTCGGGCCGGTGCTGTGCATCGTGCGGGCCCACGACTATGAGGAGGCGTTGCGGCTTCCGTCCGAGCACGAGTACGGCAACGGCGTCGCGATCTTCACCCGCGACGGTGACGCCGCGCGCGATTTCGTGTCACGAGTGCAGGTGGGCATGGTCGGTGTCAACGTGCCGATCCCGGTCCCGGTGGCTTATCACAGCTTCGGCGGCTGGAAGCGCTCCGGGTTTGGCGACCTCAACCAGCACGGCCCGGCATCGATCCAGTTCTACACCAAGACCAAGACCGTGACATCGCGTTGGCCATCCGGCATCAAGGATGGCGCCGAATTCTCCATCCCGACAATGGATTAGGGCCATGTTTGCCCTGAACGAGGACGAACGGGTCATCTCCGAGACGGCGGCCGCGTTCGCCGCCAAGCGGGTTGCCCCGTACGCCCTGGAATGGGATGCCAACGCGCACTTCCCCACCGAGGTGCTGCGCGAGGCCGCCGAGCTCGGCATGGCGGCGATCTATTGCCGCGATGATGTCGGCGGCAGTGGGCTGCGCCGGCTCGACGGGGTCCGCATCTTCGAGCAGTTGGCCATCGCCGATCCCACCACCGCCGCGTTCCTGTCCATCCACAACATGTGCGCGTGGATGATCGACACCTTCGGCACCGACGAGCAACGCAAGGAATGGATTCCGCGACTGGCGCCGATGGATGTCATCGCCAGCTACTGTCTGACCGAGCCCGGCGCCGGATCCGACGCCAGCGCGTTGAGCACCCGCGCCGTCAAACAAGGCGGCGACTACGTGCTCGACGGCGTCAAGCAGTTCATTTCCGGCGCCGGCGCCTCGGATGTGTATGTGGTGATGGCCCGCACCGGTGGCGAGGGCCCGCGCGGGATTTCGGCGTTCATCATCGAGAAGGGCACTGCAGGACTGAGTTTCGGCGCGCTTGAGGAGAAGATGGGCTGGCACGCCCAACCGACCGCACAGGTGATCCTGGAGGGAGTGCGAATCCCGGCCGACGCGATGCTGGGCGGCGCCGATGGCGAGGGCGCCGGCTTCGGCATCGCGATGAACGGCCTCAACGGCGGCCGGCTCAACATCGCGGCCTGCTCACTGGGCGGCGCGCAGGCGGCCTTCGACAAAGCGGGGGCATATGTGCGCGAGCGCCACGCGTTCGGCTCCGCACTGCTCGACGAGCCCACCATCCGCTTCACCCTGGCCGACATGGCGACCGGCGTGCAGACCTCGCGAATGATGTTGTGGCGCGCGGCAAGTGCATTGGACGCCAACGACCCCGACAAGGTCGAGCTGTGCGCGATGGCTAAACGCTATGTCACCGACACCTGCTACGACGTCGCGGACAAGGCGCTGCAACTGCACGGAGGCTACGGCTACCTGCGTGAGTATGGTCTGGAAAAGATCGTCCGCGATCTGCGGGTGCACCGAATCCTGGAGGGGACCAACGAGATCATGCGGGTGGTCATCGGTCGCGCCGAGGCCGCACGATTCCGAGCTTCTCAAGCGACCGCTTAGAAAGGCAGCAATGTCCTCGATTGCGTTTCTGGGGCTGGGAAATATGGGCGGGCCGATGTCGGCGAACCTGCTCGGCGCGGGCCACACCGTGCGCGGGTTCGACCCGGTGCCCACGGCGGCGGCGACCGCGGCCGCAGGCGGCGTCGAGGTGTTCGACAGCGCTGCCGACGCGGTGGCTGAGGCCGACGTGGTGATCACCATGCTGCCCAACGGTGACATCGTCAAACGCTGCTACGCCGAGGTGTTGGCGGCCGCGCGCGCCGGGGCGCTGTTCATCGACAGCTCCACGATCTCGGTCAACGATGCCCGCGAAGTTCACTCGCAGGCGCAGTCGCACGGGGTTGCGCAGTTGGACGCACCCGTCTCCGGAGGGGTGAAGGGCGCCGTCGCCGGGACGCTGGCCTTCATGGTCGGTGGCGACGAATCCGCGGTGCAGCGGGCACGGCCGGTACTGGAACCGATGGCGGGCAAGATCATTCACTGCGGCGCCGCCGGGGCCGGTCAGGCCGCCAAGGTGTGCAACAACATGGTGCTGGCGGTGCAACAGATCGCGGTCGGCGAGGCGTTCGTGCTGGCCGAAAAGCTCGGGCTGTCGGCCCAGTCACTGTTCGACGTCATCACCGGCGCGACCGGCAACTGCTGGGCAGTGCACACCAATTGCCCGGTGCCGGGCCCGGTGCCGACCTCGCCGGCCAACAACGACTTCAAGCCGGGCTTCGCGACCGCGCTGATGAACAAGGACCTGGGCCTGGCGATGGATGCCGTGTCGTCAACGGATTCGGCCGCGCCGCTGGGCA
>DASYJS010000061.1:0-5497 GCA_035996225.1 Mycobacterium sp.
ACGCTACGGCCAGCCGCAGCTCACTACGGTCACGACCCAACCCGGCGCACAGTTCAGCCAGCTTGCCGAGTCGCTCACGCACCGCGGTGAGGCCGTCCAGGTTGAACCCGTACCGGCCGTCCGCCAAGCTAGCCACCCGCCGCAGTGCCGGATCACTGTTGCCCCCTATCACAATCGGGATGCCACGATCGCGAACCGGCTTGGGGTTCACCCGGATCGAATCGAAGCCGACGAACCTCCCGTCGAACGAGGCGACGTCGTCGCGCCACAACGTGCGCATCGCGGCGACGTACTCGTCCGCGCGCGCCGCGCGGTGCTCGAATGGCACTCCAAGCGCGGCGAATTCCTCCTTGGACCATCCCAGCCCACGCCCAGTGTCAGCCGCCCGCCGCTCAACCTATCCAGGCTGGCGGCCTGCTTGGCCACCACCACGGGGTTGTGCTCGGGTAGCAGCAAAACGCCTGTCGCAACGGCGATCCGTGACGATGCAGCCGCGGCGAGTGCCAGCGCGATCATCGGGTCAAGCCAATCCGCCTGTGCCGGAACGGCAATGGCGCCGTCATCGGAACGGGTAGTGCGAAGCGGATCGGTCCACCATGACAACGTGCTCACCCGCCCACAGCGTGGCAAAACCGCATTCGTCCGCCGAGGAGGCGACGGCATCGATCACCGCCCGGTCGGCGCCGGCCCCGATCCCCAACGCGTGCAATCCGAGCTGCATCGCACGATCGTCTCACGCCGAAATTCAGCTGCCTTTGCGTAACTTCGCCAACACCGCCGCCTGGCTTCCATCCAAGTCGCGGGTCGCGGTGACCAGTGTCACGACACCGCGCCTGGTCAGCTTGCGCAGCTCCGCCAGCGCGGTGTTGCCGGTCAGTTCGGCCTCGTAGCGTCCCGCGAATTCGTCGAAACGCTCCGGCTGGTGGTGATACCACTCGCGTAGTTCTTTTGACGGTGCAACGTCCTTGCACCAGATGCCCACCCGCGAGTCGTCCTTGCGGATTCCACACGGCCAGATCCGATCAACCAAGACGCACTGACCCTCGTCGGGGTCGATGTCTTCTTTCCGCGCTCATCCCATCAGCCTAGCGAGCCGCGAAAGCGCTGTTGATCAGCGAACTGGGGGGTTTACCCGGGCCCGGCCCGGGTACGTAAGACCGAACGGCGCACAGCCCAGCGCCAAGTCTTTCAACGCCCTTACTTGGAGGTATTGCCGTGGCCGAGATGATGATCGAATCCCCTGACGAAGTAGTCGCCTTCCTCAAGGCACAGCACAACCTCATCGAGGACATGTTCGACGAGGTGCTCCTTGCATCGGACCCCGAAGCACGCGAGAAACCATTTGCCGCGTTACGTCAGTTGCTGGCGGTCCACGAAACGGCCGAGGAAATGCTGGTGCATCCTCGGGTGCGACGCCAGGCCGATGCCGGCGATGCGGTGGTCGACGCTCGACTGAAAGAAGAGCACGAGGCCAAGGAACTGCTGTCGCAGATCGAAACGCTGGACATCACGTCTCAGCAATTCATCGACGAACTCACCAAGCTGCGACAAGCGGTCCTCGACCACGCTAAACACGAGGAGCTCGACGAATTCCCCTATCTAGAAAAGGGACTCGAAAGCGACGACCTTAAGCGGATGGGCACGGCGGTGCGAGCGGCTGAGGCCATCGCGCCGACCCATCCGCATCCTGGTGTGGAATCGGCAAAGCTCAATTTTGTCGTCGGGCCGTTCGCGTCGATGCTCGACCGCGCTCGCGATGTCATTCGGCAAGCCATCGGCTAGGAGCCGACCCTCCGTAGGCTGGATGACGTGAGTGTTACACCAGACATCAGCGTCACCCTGCAAGACCGCTTCGCACGCGAGTTGCCGGAGATGGCTGTGCGCTGGCAGGCCGAGACCCCACCCGACCCGCGACTGCTGGTCCTCAACGAGTCACTGGCCACGGAACTTGGCCTCGACGCCGCTTGGCTGCGCGGCCCCAACGGGCTGCGATTTCTTGCGGGCAACCTGGTTCCCCGCAGTGCAGTCCCGGTAGCCCAGGCCTACGCCGGGCATCAATTCGGCGGCCTCGTCCCGCGATTAGGAGACGGGCGCGCGCTGTTGCTGGGCGAGCTCTCCGACGACCGGGGCCGCGTTCGCGACATCCACCTCAAAGGTTCCGGGCCGACGCCGTTCGCACGCGGTGGAGACGGGTTTGCGGCGGTGGGGCCGATGCTGCGCGAATACATCCTCAGCGAGGCGATGCACGCCTTGGGCGTCCCGACGACGCGGTCCTTGGCCGTGGTGGGGACCGGGCGGCCGGTCCATCGCGAGGCACTGCTGCCGGGCGCCGTGCTCGTCCGCGTCGCCAGCAGTCACCTGCGCGTCGGGAGCTTCCAATACGCAGCCCTGACGCGCGACGTCGCACTGCTGCGGCGCCTCGCCGACCATGCGATCGCCCGCCACCACCCCAGCGCGGCGAAGGCCGAACACCCTTACCGAGCGCTGTTCGAAGCGGTGGTCGGTGTCCAGGCCTCATTGATTGCCCGATGGATGTTGATCGGATTCGTCCACGGGGTGATGAACACCGACAACACGACGATCTCCGGTGAAACGATCGACTATGGTCCGTGCGCCTTCATGGAGGCCTACGACCCCGACACGGTCTTCAGTTCGATCGACGCCTGGGGGCGCTACGCGTACGGCAACCAGCCCGCCATCGCCGGCTGGAATCTGGCCCGGTTCGCCGAGGCACTGCTTCCGTTGCTCTCTGACAACGTCGAGGAGGCAGTCGCGTTCGCCGAGGAGTCGTTCGGCGTCTTCCCCACCGAATACGACGCCACTTGGTCGTCCGGCATGCGCGCCAAACTCGGTTTACCCGCGAGCGTCGAAGCCGGGGCAGTCACGCCGCTGGTTGACGAATTGCTGCGCCTCCTCAAGGAAAGCCACGTTGACTACACCTCGTTCTTCCGCCACCTCGGCCAGGCCACCCGAGGCGACGCCGAACCCGCGCGCGGTCTCTTCATCGACCTCGCCGGCTTCGATGACTGGATCTCGCGCTGGCGAGCGTTGGGTCCCGACGCCGAATCGATGGATCGCACCAACCCGATCTACATCCCGCGTAACCACCTGGTCGAAGAGGCCCTGGCCGCAGCGACGGCAGGCGATCTCGGTCCGATCAAGCAGTTGCTCGACGCTGTGACGGCTCCCTACGCCGAACGGGCGGGCCTCGAGCGCTACGCCAGTCCGGCCCCCGAGGATTTCGGCAGCTACCAAACCTTCTGCGGCACTTAGCTTTACGTCACCTTCGCGAACTCGGCTTGCAGCTCATCCAAATGGCGAAGCGTCTCGCCTCGCGGCTCGGTCTCCAGCTCAACCAGCAGATGCTCGACGCCGATATCACGGTAGCCCTCAACGGCTTTCGCCGTCGATTCCCCCATATGAATGTTGATCACCGGCACGTCGTGCCCGGCCACGGCACGCAATTCTTCGAGCTGACCCGACAGCACGTCCGGTGAGGGCGCCATCGCGATCCAGCCGGCCTTCAATCGGGCGATCCGCTTGAAACTCGCCGGCCCGCCACCGATATACAGCGGCGGATACGGCTGCGTCAGCGGCTTCGGCCAACTGTAGATCGGGTCAAAATTCACGAAATCGCCGTGGAATTCGGCCTTTTCCTGTGTCCAGATCTCGATCATCGCGCGCAGGCGCTCGTCGGCCACGCGTCCACGAACCGAAGGATCGACACCGTGGTTGGCAATCTCTTCACGCAGCCAGCCCACGCCAACGCCGAAGCGAAACCGTCCATCCGACACCAAATCCAGCGACACCACTTCCTTGGCTGTCAGGATCGGATCGCGCTGCGGGACCAAGGCGATACCGGTGCCCAGGACCAGTTTCTCGGTCGCGATCGCCGCCGCGGTCAACGCCACAAACGGATCCAGAGTCCGGTGGTACTTCCGCGGGATGGGGCCGCCCAGCGGGTACGGGGTCTTCGCGTCGACTGGGACGTGCGTGTGCTCGGCGAGGAACAGCGCCTCAAACCCACGCTCCTCGAGTGCTCTGCCCAGCTCAACTGGGCCGATCCCCTCGTCGGTGACAAAAGTCAGGACACCAAAACCCATCGTTTGCTCCCCTCGTCAACTTCTGACGATCCCAGTCAACAGGATCCGGGCCCTCGTGTCACCGGATCAGATCCCGGGCCGGCTGAAGTCGTGCGACAGTTTCGGAGATGACAACAACCGTTGCCCTGATCGGGGCCGGACCGGGCGGACTGGTTGCCGCGCGCTGGCTGTTACGGCAGGGATTTGAGCCGACCATCTTCGAGCAGGGACCGATGCTGGGCGGGCAGTGGGCGGGACTGGATGGCCGCAGCGGCGTGTGGCCGAACATGTGCACCAACAGCAGCCGCACCGTCACGGCCTTCAGCGACCTCGAGCACGCGACCGACCACGTCTACCTGTCCAACCGCGAGGTTCTCGACTACTTGCACCGCTACGCCGAAACGTTCGGGCTCACCTCGCGTGTCCGGCTTGGCACCCGGGTCGAACTGATCAGACGAGACGCGACCGGCTGGATTGTGGTTCACGCCGGCACGGAGGAGCGCTTTGAGCGAGTCGTGGTGGCCAGCGGCCGGTTTCACGCCCCCGCCATCCCCGCCGTGCCGGGGCTCGAGACGTTCTCCGGCTCAGCAGGAGCCATCTCTACCTATCGCTACCGTGATGGGTTGGCGTATCGCGACAAACGAGTTCTCGTCGCGGGCTGCGCGATCAGCGCCCTCGAAATCGCTTCGGAAGTCGCCGAGCTCGGCGCGGCGCGCGTCGTGGTGACTCAGCGGCGTCAACGCTACGTCGCCCCGAAGTTCACCGCGGGAGTGCCGTCCGATCACCGGCTGTACACCCGATACGGCGCCTTGGCGACCGAGACGCTGGCCGCAGCCGAAGTCGACCGGATGATGAGGGAGATCGTCGTCGGGGCCGCGGGCAGCCCCGAGCAGTACGGCGCACCGGCACCCGACCCATCGCTGTTCGCCGCCGGCGTCACGCTGAGTCAGCACTACCTTCCGCTCGTTGCCGAAGGCCGAATCACCGTGCGCCCCTGGATGAAATCGGTCGCGTGCGCGACCGTGACTTTCGCCGACGACCATGCCGAGGAGTTCGACGGGATTGTGTTCGGGACGGGTTACGAACTGCGTCTGCCGTTCCTGAGCGAAGACATCCTGGCGATCCTCGACCTCGACGCGGTGCACATGGATGCCGACCGCTACACCTTTCATCCGGACCTTCCCGGCCTGGCCTTCATGGGCCTGTGGGACCAATCGGGCGGATACTTTGTGCCGCTGGAACTTCAGGCCAGATGGATCGCCTACACGTGGGGCGGCACGGTCCCGGCTATCAGCGAGAGCGGCCAGCGGTCAGCGATCAATGCGTATCGCTCCGAGCGAGGAAGGTCGCAGAAGACCCGGATGGACCTCGCAGCACTCGCCTTCGCCCGAGCCGCCGGGGTCGAGCCCAACCTG